>MFQY01000047.1:0-52961 GCA_001783185.1 Candidatus Magasanikbacteria bacterium RIFOXYC2_FULL_40_16
ACGGAAGGGTTTAAGGGCACCTTATCCCGACTTAGTCGGGACGACTCCCATCTGGACCACCAATTAAAAAGGTTTTTACCGCTTTTGTTAGCAGGCTTTTTTTATTTATGATATAATCCAGATATTAATTTATTTAATCAAAATAATATGAAAAAAGAGAGATCAATCCTCGCTGTGGGGATTTTAGTGGGTTTCATAAGTTTTGCCGCGATAATGTGGGTATTGGTCGTGGCAGGCATCGTCGGATTTGTTTTAAGAGCGTAAGTTTCTAAATAAAAAAATCCCTCCGATATTGTGTTGGAGGGATTTTATTTTTTTAATTATTCTGTAGTTCGTCTTGATAGTAGTGAGCATATATGGACATCATCGCCATAAACAGAGAAGCGACAATCGGTCCAATGATAAATCCGGAGATGCCAAATAACACAATTCCGCCAAGGGTTGAGAATAGCACAATCAGCGGGTGTAATTCCGTTCCCTTTCCGACCAATACCGGACGAAGCAAATTATCTATGGTGCTTATCAAGAATGTGCCAACAATAAGTATGACTATTCCTTGCCAAACATTGCCGGTCGCAAGCATTATCATCGCTGTCGGAAACCAGATTACAAATGAGCCGAGCGCCGGAATCAATGATAGTGTTACCATAATTACTCCCCAAACAAACGCGCCTTTAACACCGGTCGCCCAAAACAATAAACCGCCCATTGTTCCTTGCAAACCTCCAATAATCAAGGTTGTTTTTAAAGTCGCGATAGCGGTGTTTCTAAATTTTTCATAGAACATCAATTCATATCTGTCTCCAATAGGTGAAATAAAGGAAAAATATTTTGCTATTTTTTTGCCGTCTTTGAAAAAGAAATAAAGCGTGTAAAGCATTATGAAAAGCATGAAGACAAATTTAACCGAATTTTGAGTGATGTTTTTAATATTTTCAAACACAAACAGACTGATTGTTTTGGCGGCGCTACTGGCGTATTGCGTCCATTGCGCGCTGACATCCTGGATATACGGAGCCAGAGGACTGTTTTCCAGCCAGCTGGTAATTCCTTTGACATTGGTGATGATTGAATCGCCTTGTGAGAAGGAAACATATAATTGAACCGATTGCTGAACCAAGAGAACTGATAATAAAAACAATGGCAAGAAAATTATTACAATCACTAATAAAACGCTAATGAGAGAGCTGACTGCCGGAATATCAATATATCTATTGATAAATTTGTTAATCGGTTGTAAAAGTATGGCCACCACCGCCGCCCAAAATATGGCGTAAATGAATGGTCTGATTAAATATAGTAAAACTATAAATAGAATTAGTATAGAGCTGAAAAAAATGACAGTGCGCATTTTTTCAAAACTTAGTTGGTTTTTTGCGTTCATAATTAAAAAGGCTTGAAAAGCTTGAAAAGCTTGAAAGGCTAAAAAAGCTGAATTTATTATAAAACTATTATATCATTTCGGGGGGGAAAAATACAAACCCCCCCCCGCTGTACAGCGGGGGGGGTTGTGGAGTTTAGTTTTTTGCTAGGCGGCTTCTTCTTCCGCTTTTTTACGTAATTCTTCTATTTTTGCGTCTTCTCTTTGAGCCTCGTCTGCTTGGCGATCAAATTCCAATGATGATACGCCGGATTCAATGTCTTCATCAGTGAGGTCTTTTAATGTCTCTCCTGATATCATTTCATTATCACCCTTGTCTGCGCCGTGTGATTCCCCAGCTATTCCTGCGTCTTCTCGTTCAGCGTCTGCTTTTTGGCGATCAAATTCCAATGATGATACGCCGGATTCAATATCCTCATTAGTGAGGTCTTTTAATGTCTCTCCTGACATCATTTCTCTTTCTCCCATATAATTTATAATTAAAAATTAGTTTTTAAGCCTCGTAAGCATTGCAAGCCTCGTAAGCCTTTCAACTATATTAAACCACCTCTTCTTTTTTTGCAAGTTGCCATTTCCCCACCGGCAATGTCCCTAACTTCAGTTTGCCGATTTTTGTCCGGCGGATTATGGATATATTATAACCCAGTCGTCCAAACATCCGGCGGATTCGGGTTTCTTTCCCTTTTAGGTTTATTGTAATAATCGTCCTCTTTCCTTTATTGAATTCTCTTTTTATTTTTATTCCCGGAAAAAATTCGCCATCAATATTCATCCCCGCTTCCAGCACTTTTTTGGCGTCGCGGATAAGCGGACGGCCGATTGTCAACTCATATTCGCAATAAAGGCGGGCAAACCAGGCGGATGCGCCTTGGTCATTTGTCAAAATCGCCAACCCTTCAGAGTCTTTGTCCGGCGCGTTGATAAAATAATCCTTGGCGTTCAAGTCTTTATTATAATTGCCGGCGTAATTTTCTTTTATAATTAAATCAGACACGAGCAAGTTTTGTTCTCCGTCAGTTGAGACAGAATAATCAACTGGTTTATTCAACGCGATATATATTTTGGGATTTTTTTGCGGTTTAGTCTCCATATTTATTGTTTAAATTCTTTAGTCTTCAACATATAATCAAAGCGGATTATATTGTAAGAAATAAATTCGTTTTCAATCGTGCCATCCAGCGCCATTTGCACCGCTTTTTTGAAAGGGACAAATTTTACATCAATAATATGTTCGCCCCGCTCCGGTTGGCGTCCGACGAATTTCAAATCAACCGCGTAATAAATGTAGATATCCCAAAACAGCGTGTTGCTGGGCGATTTTTTGTGGATTAGTTTTATTTTTTTCGCGGTATAGCCGGCTTCTTCCGCCATTTCGCGCAAGGCGGCTTTGCGGGGCGTGTCGCCCGGTTGATCTACGCGTCCGCCCGGTAAAAACCAGACATTTTTTTGATAGCCGTGCCGGCGTTCTTTTATCATTAGGATTTCATTTTTCTCGTTAAACGCCAAAACACTGACGCTGGGCGCGCGTTCGCAATACTCGTAAGTTTCTTTGAAGCCGTCGGGGAAAATCACTTCTCTTTGCTTGATTGAGAAGATTTTTCCTCGGTAGGTATCTTTTAATTTTCCAAATTTGGCTTTTTTCATATGGCGTTTATAGAGTATCATTTTCGGCGATGTTTTTCAACGGTTTATATAATTATAAGAATCGTTTATAAATTCATCAAGCTTATTTTTCATATCTTCAAACAGTTCTTTGTTTTCCTCTTTTTCTTTTATATCGTTTTGGAAAAGGGGGTCCTCGGTTAGACTATACAGATAATATTTTCCATCGCCGTCAAATTCATATTTCAGCATATAATCATTGAATATCAGGCCTCTTTTTTTGTATTTTTGCCAGTTGGCGTAGTCAACTATTTTGGCCTTTTTGTAGTTTGTTATGGATAACACTCGATTGTTAAAAATATACAAAGGACTAGTTACGTTTTTGAGGTCTACATCAGCTTCGAGATATATATATTTTCTTTTGTAATTTTCTATATTATCAATGTCAAAAGCGATTTTTATTGAATCCATAAGCGCATAGTTTCCTTCAGCAGTTTTCTTTTCCGTATTTTCCTTGATAAGGTAAAATGGCACGTTAATTACGGTTTTGGCGTCTATATTATTGTGGGAGAAAATATACAGGTCATCGTCAAACAGCCCTTCCCCTTGGTCTGAGGTAATAATGATTGTAGAGTTTTTTGTAAGTCCCAATTTTTTTAATTTGTCATAAAAATACCGCACCTCATTGTCCGCGTCATGAACGGTCATCATATATAAATTACGGATATTGTCGTTAGCTTCTTTTGAAAAACCGGTATAAGTATGGTCTTTGTAATCAAACAACCATGCGTATTTTTCTGTAGTTTCCTTCCTTGAGTATTTTCTGTAATAGGGGTATTTCGCTTCAAAAGGGATATGGGGACTGCTCAAAGAGACAAAAGCTAATTTCTTCTCCCCTTTGTTTTTATTTAGATAATTTAAAGCGGAGTTGATTGTGTTTCGGTTGTTGCTGTTGCTGTCGGATTGATAGTATTCCGGCAGTAAAAGATTGCGGAGCGGTTCGCTGTTTATTATGGAAAGTAGGATTATATTTTTTTTAATTATATTTGCTCTAAAATTGGTGGCATTGTCAATATATGGGGCATGAATTTTATCAAAGGGTATATTGAAGTTGCTTCTATTCACAATATCGTCATCCGTATAATCTGTGTGGAGAGAAAGTTTATAGTTTTTTTTGAGCTCATTGACGAATGACAGATCCATTTGGTTATTTAAAAACATTGATGTGCCATTGAATTTGTAGGGGTAATCGGTGGAAAAAATTGAGGCCAAGGTCGGGACTGAGGCGGGGAACACGGTGTACATATTTTCCACACTGACGGAGTTTCGAGTAATTTGGTTTATAAATAAATCATTATTTTCTTCAACAGCATCTTTTCTTAGGGAATCAACCAAAATGTAAATGACAGTCTCGTTATTTTCGATTTTGTTTTTTAAAAAAACCGGATTTTGAACAAGGTAAGAGCCGGTGAGGAATAGAAATACGGCAATAAAGGCAAAATAGCGGAAAAGCAAGAATAGTTGGGTTAGAAATATCAGAATCAGCAAGGTGTCAATAAATATTTTTATATCAAAAAAAGTGAGCGCGTCTATAATGAATTTACAGGTAAATGATTTTTCATAAAATACTTGATAAAGAAATGGTTCGGTGATAATTGAACGCGCGAGCAAAAGCGCCATGATTATAAAAAAGATTAAGTTGCCGTTTATTTTTTTATTATATTTTTTGTTGAAAAGTTCCGCGGATAAATAACACAAAAATGACAGAAAAAAGAGCAGGGCGTAAAGCAACAGAAGTATTTTTGTAAACACAACGGATTCTTCAAAGGTTACCAAAGAAATATCCAGGATTTTAGTCATTTGAGCCAACTGCATTGTTTCGGCATCGGTAAATATATTTACAAAAAAAATAACAAGCGACACGGCCAGCGCGATAAAAGAAAAAAGTAAGTTTTTGAGAATGATTTTTTTCATTTTAAATATTTTTTTGTGAAATCTGTAAATAAATTTTGCGATAATAAAAGCGCAATTGCAAGCGATGCCAGCAGGATGATGGCCAGAGAGTAAGCGGTCCCTGTTTTGTAAATTAAGATAATGAGCAAAGTGGTTTTGAAGAATTTTATTATGAAACCGTGCCACAAATACACTGCTAATGAGTTTTTTCCCAAGGATGTAAAATAATTTTTTCCCGCCGGTATGAGTTTGATGGCGGAGATGCCCAATAATAAAGATCCGGCTATCAGGAATAATCTGTATATGCCGGCATACCACTGCGAGTTGCCTAGAGAATTGTAATTTACAGCTCCATAAAGCCAGCGGTAATCAATGGATGTATTTGCGTAGAAAAATAATAAAAATCCGGCAATTATAAAAATCGATAAGATTTTATCGCCTTTAAACTTTATGTTTGAAAAAAAATTCGGAGTCGCGTAATGTCCTAACAGGAAAATCGGGAAAAATACGACTGTCCTTGATAAGCTGAGGAAATAGCCGTCTATTGGCAGGTAGCCGATTATGGCGGATAGTAGAATACTGACAGGCAGGATGTATTTTATTTTAAGCGCGTAAGGCAGGATAATTTTCCAGAAGAATAAGCTTAATAGATACCATAAAATCCAGTAGGGGATGAAAATAAAATTATAGAAGCTAAAATTGTCGGTGATATAAAAATCAAAAAGGGAATATAGTGTCTGGAAAATTATAAGGGGGAGTATAAGATTTGCGGTGTATTTCTTTATTTCTTCTTTGGCTATCTCTTTTTTTGAGAATATGCCGGAGATGAAAATAAACATCGGGATGTGGAAGGTGTAAATAAAGAGGTAGAGAGTTTTGTAATATATATTGTATTCTGTGAAAGGCGCGATGAAATGCCCGAATACGATTAAAAATACCAAAAAAAATTTGGCGTTATATAAAAGATAATTTTCGTGGGTTTGTTCCGTATTTTTTGGTGGATTTTCCATATTATGAAGTAATTTTATCATTTATATGGATCGGGTTCAATCGTTCATCTGATATCCAATACGCATAATCCTTCAATATGCGGGGTGCGTGGGAAGAAGTTGTAAAGCTTTAAAAAAGAAACTTTGTATAATTCGCTTAAGTATTTGATATCGCGCGCTTGGGTGCTCAAATCGCAGGATAAATAAATGACGCGCGGAGGTTTTTGAGAAATAATTCTATCAATAATTTTTTTATCCAAGCCGGCGCGGGGCGGGTCAACGATAATGGTTTTGTTTTCATCAATCGCTTCAAGCATTTTTTCCGACGGACTGCAGATTGCCTCGCAGTTAGTCAATTTATTCAACAGAATATTGGTTTTTGTGTATTCCGCCGCTTCCGGGTTGCTTTCTACCAGCAGAACAGATTGGAGTTTTTTTGCCAAAGGGAGGGTAATCGCCCCCGTGCCGGAATAATAATCAACCAATGGGGTATTTTTTTCAACAAATCCGGCAATATCTTTGAGCGCGCGTTCAAATACCGGCAAATTGATTTGGAAAAAAGTCTGGATGCCGTGCTGTATGGCCGTATCCATTATTTTGTCTTCCAAATAATTTTGACCGAGGCTGTAGGTCAGTTCATTATTATTGGCGTTAAAAACTGAAAAACCGATTAGTTCATCATTGAGAGCGGGGGACAGTTTTTTGCTTAATTTTTGGTTGAGAAATAGTCCGGCGATAACTTGGTCTTGCCGGTTGCATTTGATTATCAGTTTGTTTAAGACGGATAAAGCTAATTTATTTTCGTTTATAAAATCAATAAGATAGTTGGCGTATTTATTGATAATCGGTCGGGCGAGAACCGAACCGTCAGCCGGGATTTTGGTTGTTTCCCCTCGATTTAAAAAAGCCAAAGTGATTTGGCCGTCAGGCAATCGGTCAAAATAAAATTCCATTTTATTGCGGTAGCCGAATTGCGCGTCGTCGGATTCAATTTTGAGTTCA
Source organism: Candidatus Magasanikbacteria bacterium RIFOXYC2_FULL_40_16 (assembly GCA_001783185.1). Lineage (GTDB taxonomy): Bacteria > Patescibacteriota > Patescibacteriia > Magasanikbacterales > UBA922 > XYB1-40-15. The sequence continues at coordinate 6,928 of MFQY01000047.1, forward strand.
TTTTCTTTGATTTCCAGCCCGCCATTTCGCCTGTAGGTTTCCAGCGCGATTTGTTTTTTCCATTCGTTTTCCGCCGGCCACGATAAAATCTGCCATGGACTGGTGGATAAAAAACTTTGTTCTTGCGGGGCGATTCGGTCGGGGGAAGGGTTGATAATTTTTACAGCCACGGCCTCGGCAAAATTCTTTTTGTTGATGGTATAATCAACTTCCACATCTTCGCCGGGGAGAGCGTTCCAGACAAAAACCGCTTTGCCGTCAACTCGGGCCAAGCCTTGTCCCCCGAAAATAAGTTTTTCAATGTGGATTGGAGGCATAATTTATTATATTAGCCGAATAATTATCTTTTTTGCTCATTTTATTCAACATACAAAAGCAGGCTTTTTAAATATTCACCCTCGGGGTGGAAAATATTGATTGGGTGGTCGGGCGCGAGATGATGACGGCCGATAATGCGGACATTTCGTCCGGCTTCTTGGGCTGCCTGAAAAACAACGGTTTGAAATAATTTTTCATCAACATGATAAGAACAGGAAGAAGTCAGGAGCAGACCGCCGGCCGGTATTTTTTTAATCGCCAGCCGGTTTATATCTTTATACCCTCGGCAAGCTTGGACAATATCGGATTTTTTTTTGGCGAATGCCGGCGGGTCAAGAATGATTAAATCATAATTCAGCGGTTTTTCCCGTAGAAATTCAAAAACATCTTCCGCCAGCCAGCCGTGTTTGTTAATTTTAATTTTGTTCAGCTCGGCGTTTTTTCGCGCCAGATTAATTGCGTCTTCGGAAATATCAACCGTGTCTGTTTGCTCCGCTCCACCGGCGATGGCGTAAAGTGAAAAGCCGCCGGTATAACCGAAGCAATTCAACACCTTTTTATCTTTGGAAATTTCTTGAACCCATTTTCGCATTTCTCGCTGGTCAAGAAAAAACCCCGTCTTTTGTCCGCCTTTGATTGACACGATAAACTTTATATCGTTTTCCAATATTTCCACCTCGTCAATGTCCTCGCCCCATAGCAGACCCTCTTGGTTTTTTAGCCCTTCTTCCCCACGCGAAGGCAGATTTGATTTTTCATAAATCGTCTTCGGTTTTAAAACGGTTTTGAGATGCTCAACAATCAGCGGTTTTAGTTTTTCAATTCCCAGAGTCGCCACTTGGATTACCGCGACATCGTTATATACATCAACAATCAGTCCGGGAATAAAATCGCCCTCGCTGTTTATCAGGCGGTAGGCGTTGGTAGTTTTGCGGTCAATTATTTGTTTGCGAAACGCGATGGCTTTATCAATTTTTTGTTTCAGCGCCTCTTCGGCCGGGGTTTTGTTAAAACTCAACATTCGTCCGGAAATTGAAGTTCGGCTGTTGAAATAGGCATAGCCCAAAAATCCGCCTTTGGAATCCTCCACCGCCATAATATCGCCGTCGGTAAATTTTGGAATATGTTTGATGGCGCCGGAAAAAATCCAGTGATGTTTGTTAAGAATGGGCCTTTCTTTGCCCGGTTTTAGAATTACGGATTGCATAATATATATAGTTAAAACAGGTTTTTTAATATGTAAGATATTTTTAAGCTTACTCTTAAATGAGGATAATTTCAACCCCGCCGGTCTTTACTTCTCCTCTTTTGGCATATACAATATACACTATATATAATTATTTTTTTATGGATCAACTATCAATAATGGTCGCCGAACCGTGCGAGGGATTTGAATTATTGGATTCCGGAGACGGAGAAAAACTGGAACGCTATGGGGATTATGTTTTGCGCCGGCCGGACCCGCAGGCGTTATGGCAAAAAAATTTGCCGGAAAAAGAATGGAGTAAAGCTTCCGCCAGTTTTCGCCGTGACGGCGCCAAAGGGGATTGGATAATCAAGCCGGAATTGCCGGAACGCTGGGCGGTGAAGGTTGCCGGGCTGTATTTTTGGATACATCCGTCCACTTTCAAACACACCGGTCTATTTCCGGAGCAGTCGCCGAATTGGGATTGGACGCGGGCGATTATTAAGAAAGCTAAAAAACCGGTTTCGGTTCTTAATTTGTTTGGTTATACCGGCGGAGCATCGCTCGCTGCGGCCGAGGCTGGCGCGGAAGTTTGCCATGTGGACGGTTCAAAAGTGGCGATTCGCTGGGGACGGGAGAACGCGGAGAAAAGCGGGTTGGCGGACAAGCCGATACGCTGGATTTTGGACGACGCGCGCAAATTCATCCAACGGGAAATAAAACGGGGACGCAAATATGATGGGATTATTTTGGATCCGCCGGCATTCGGGCACGGACCGAATAAGGAATTATGGAAAATTGAAGATGATTTACTGCCGTTGTTGAAAATGTGCCATGAAGTGATGACGCCGGACCCGCTATTTTTCTTGATCAATGGCTATGCTTCTGGTTATTCGGCTATTGCTTATGAAAATAATCTCCGCGCGTTGTTTAAAGAAGGAAATTTTGAGCGCGGGGAATTAACTATTAGGGAATCCAAGTCAGGCAGATTACTGCCTTGCGGTATTTTCGCCAGATGGTCTAAGTGACATGTATTCATGATATACGCGACAATAATGTCATTACACATTGACTGGCCGGAGAGTTTTGGGGTGTAGTAAATTTAATAATTTTAAATATATGCAATTAAATCTAACAAAAGAACAACTTAAAGAAATGATTTTGGCGGCGATGTTTTATTCGTGGGTTCGTGGCGGTTTGGCTGATGGCAGAGGCGAAGATTTTGAACAATACCACAAGCTGGAAGAGCATCTTTTAAGTGTAGCTAAAGTGAACGGTTTTAATGATTTGGCAGAAAACTTTCGCGGTAGTTTGTTGCCGTCTGACGAGATGTCGGAACAAGTAGAAGAAATAATGAGCGATTACGATGATGATACTTTTTGGCATGAGCTTACTATGCGTCTTGGTAAGCGCGATTTTTGGCGGACAGTTTCCCCGGGAGAAGAGAAAGAGGCGGAAGAGAGGGGTTGGCTGCCGGAGAGAATACATGAGATATACAAAAAATATGAAGATGAGTTTGATGAATATGATATTGGTAGGCTTAAAATAGTGGAAGATTAAAAAAAGATAAATTTTATGATAGAAATTTTAAAAACAAAAGAACAGTTAAAAAAGGAGTTAAATTCCTTTGTCTGGGAGTTTAAAATTTCAGATAATATAGAATATAATTTAGATGTACTTTTTAATTTAATTGAGGATAATGATCATGCTAAAGATTACAAAAAACCCATTTCATTAATAGCCGTTTCTATAATTGAAGCCATTATGATTGATTTTTTGTATAGATTATATCAAGGCACCAGTCATTTTCCGCAAAAATTAAAAGATAAAGAAACTGTTATAAAGAGCAAATTGACCCAAGAAACTAAGAAATCTAAATATGTTGACTCAGAAAATAGGGAGTATTGGGTTTGCAGTCTTAAAAATTTTGACTTTATTACAATGATCAAAATTTATCAAGATTTAAAACTTTTGGGAGATTATAAACAAAATTATGAATTTCTTATGAACTTAGCGCGTTTTAGAAACAGAATTCATATAAAAAATTATTTTAATAATTTTGAAAAAGATGAATCAAAGACATTTTCTGAAAGCAGGGTTGAAAAAATTATTAAAGCCATGGTGTGGTTTTTTGGATATTTTCAAACTCATTATCCGAGACCATGGTCAACGGTAGTTTTTTAAAACGGAGACGAGAGGATTTGTCCCGACTAAGTCGGGATGAGGTACCCTTAAACCTATGGCGGAGACGAGAGGATTTGAACCTCTGGTACCCTTTCAGGTACTCCGGTTTTCGAAACCGGTGCATTCGACCACTCCGACCGAAGCGTCGGGGGCAATGTTTCCATTAAGCAATTTGTCTAAGTTTCAGGTTTTATATTTCAGGTTTTGTAATTTTATGATATAATAAAAATAGAGTTTTTTAACCATAATTTTATGTCAATGTTTAAAACTGAAAATGGATTAAAGGAAATTAACAAAAATACAGACGCTGTCCCTTGGTATTGGGGGAGAAAATTTTGGGGGGTGTTGGTGATTTTGTCTATTTTGCCGAGCCTTTATTATATATCACTATTAAATAAATCCTTTTTAAATACAATGGCTAAGTACTTTGAATATATTGCTAGGGGTTTCTACTTAATATTGGAAACAAAATTAAAGTTTGAATTACACATAACAGGCAGGACTTCAACTTATTATATTATATTATATTATATTATATTAGGGTTACTTTTATTTTTAACTTTCAGAAAGAAAAAAATAAATATTATATTCCTTGGACTATCAATATTTCTGTTAACAATAAGCACCTTGGGTCTAATGGCCGTAATGTTTAGTGTAGGTGATTAATTCTCAACCATTACCTTCACATCAAAATCAAACTTCAAAAGTTCAGGCACATAAGTGCTAACTTCATTTTGAAGAGTTCGAGATTCATTTATTTTCTCAATAGGCACGCCAAACTCCAAATCAACTGCTTTTAGGCATTGATTATCTAGGCCGCTAATTTCAACATAAGGAGTTTCACCATTTGTAAAACCGGTTGGATTAAACAATTCCACTCCTTCTTCTGATATATTTTCTATCAAAAATCGCAAATTACCGGCTTTATGCTGGTCTTTTTCTTTTTTTATTTCAATACTTACATTTCTTATTCCAGTTTTTGGATCATAATATCTTTTATTTTTTTTGATTTTTATGTTGTCTGTTATATCCCGCCATTTTTCCATGCCAATAGCATAACGGGAAAAATGGTTAGTGTAGAAATTTACTGTAAGATTAGTCTGGTCAACTATAGAGGGTATTGTTTCCCATACATTTGTAATATCATTATAGTAAAAAGTTGATAAATAATTCTCGTTTATTCCCAATGCGCTTAATTCATCCGGGTCATAATGAATACTTACTTCCACACCAAAAGTATAATTTTCCAAGCTTGATTCAATATCCCAGAAATGGGGAGAGAAAACCATGTCGCTGACATTATTGCCAAAACTGATTATTTCATTATGCAGGTCGACAGCTATTTTGGTTCCCAGTTCAAGAGTTCTGTCAAAAACAAATTTTACTCCTTGTTTTAGAAAATTTACTGTTTTTGTTATTTCTGATATGTCTTTTTTACCTACATTATTAATTCCTGCCCATTCTATTGGATTGTAAAATAAATTTATTTGATCTCCAAATTCTCCAGTTCTGTAATATGGTCCTTGGGGACCTTTATCCTTAATATTATTAACGCCCCACAAACCCTTATAATTAGTAAGCCATAGTGGAAAATTATTTTCATCAAATACAAATTTTTCTCGCCAATTTTCTGTATATAAATGATTCCCATTATAAGAGGTTAAATCATTATATAAAAGCAGTATTTTATGTTTTCCGCCATCATTGTTGTTTGGATAATTAGCATGTGAACCAAGTGCCACAAAAGAAATGATTTGATCATTATTTTTATTTATTTCATCGCTATCCCAACCTCTTCTCACAGAATCATATTGAAATCCTGTTGTAATTGTTCTCCCCTCATTATGATGCGAAGAATAAGCCGCATGCTTTGGTTCTTCCGTGTCTTTATCTAAAAATATCATCACCACTTCCCAGTCGCCTTCATGATTATTAAGTCCGCCATGATATTTCCAATCATTAAAAGCGTAAAAATACCAATACTGTAAAACTATAAATTCATGAATGTTGCCCTCTTCATCCGTATATGATTCTTCGCTTTTGTAACCGTAGTAAGTATTTTTTGTTTCTCCATTATTAATTAATTCTTGATATTCAGTATTTGCTTTATTTGGATCAGGCTCTTTATCAATTAAGCCTTCACTGAATTGAAGATAATAATTGATTGTGTCTTGTCCGTCCGGCGTTAAATCCGCCAACACAACCGGAATGGTGATGCTTTCATCTTTAATCAATGAATGAGAACCGTTTAATTGCCAAAGGGATGAATTACTGACAAAAGCTTCAACATTCATGGGAAAAAACCTTTCGTTTTCATGAAAATACAAAATCGGCTCATATTTTAAAATTAATGGGTCAATTTGGTTTGGTTCATTATTAAGCCACGGGTCAAAAGCAACATTGTCTGACACGGCATTGCCTAATCCGCCGGTATTTAGAGAAAGGTGGTATGGCCCGGTTTTGTCGCCCCACCAATTATTTATCGCGTCAATAACATTGGTTGAATAGTTAAAAATTCCATAATTGGTATGATTAAATATCGAACTATTATGAATAACAGAAACGCCCGCTGTTTGGTAAATGCCGTAATTTCCGTTTTTAGTTATTTCTGAATTTGTTAAATTTAAATTTCCTCGGTTATTAATCGCTCCATAGCAAGTGTAATTTGGACAATTATATTGAATATATCCGCCATATTTTATCACTGCGTTATCAATCTTGGCTGTGGCTCTCGGAATAATTAAAATCCTTCGCCAATCTTTGACCGCGGGCAAAGTCTCGTTTTCATCCCCATTGGTATCTCCGCCAACCTCATCGTCTTTTAAAGAGGTAAAATATACTTTGTTTTCTTTTGCGCCGTTTATGTTTAAAGCGCCATGCACTTCCATTTGAGATTGATTATGCGAAAATTTCAATATTGTTCCCGAATCAATCGTTAAAGAACTAAAAGCCGGCACCTGAAGATTTCCCTCTATAATATATGGCATATTATCAGAAGTCCAAACAGCCTTTTGGCCCGTGGAGCCGGAAATATGAAAACCTCTTCCGTTTCCACTGACTGAAACATTGTTTGAGTGAGTAAAGTTCACAGTCGCGCTTACATAAACATCTCTAAAATTATTTTCAAAATTATTATCGTTTAAGCCGAAATTTCCATTGCCTGACATCATAATACTGGTATGGATTTGATTGGAAAAAAATGAGTTTGCCACTGATAAATTTCCGCTGTTTACATAGATTCCTTTTTCAGTATTACCGTTAAATTCAGAAAAATATATGTTTGCTGACCCTTCACTTTGATAGATTCCGTATTTTCCTGTTTGATAAATCTGCGAGTTGGAGAAATCTAAAACACCTTGATTATTTATTGCCCCAAGACAAGCATAATTCGGGCAATTAAAAGCGCCCATTCCGCCATAACGAACAATCGTATAATTAAAATTTGCGTTAGCGCCCGGATAAACTATTACTTGCCGCCAATCTTTGGCCGCGGGCAAAGTTACGCTTCCATCTCCATTGGTATCTCCGCCAACTTCATCGTCTTTATATGAAGTGAAATATACATTATCATCATTTGTTCCATTTACTTGCAGTGTGCCATACACGTCCATTTTAGATTGCGTATGTATGAATTTTACCGCTACTCCAGAGTCAATTGTTAAAACCATACCGGCCGGAATTGATAATGTACCGTTTACAACGTAAGGGCTGTTTTCCGCTGTCCAAGTTGTGTTTTCTAAAATAGATCCGGAAACCGCGGTTGAGGCTGATGCTGAAGATGGAAATAATGCAATGATTGATATTAAAAATATTCCTAATATGGTTAAGTTATGTATTTTGGTTTTCATGTGAATGATGTTAGGACGGTTAATATATTGATATTCTTGTTTATTTTTAGTGAAAAGTCAAGGATTAGTAATTTTTCGGCTGAATGTGAAAATTGGCGGAGAGGGAGGGATTCGAACCCTCGGTTCCTTGCGGAACACGGCTTTTCGAGAGCCGCACGATCGACCACTCTGACACCTCTCCATGAATTCATTAAAACATTAAAACAATAAAACAATAAATTTTTTGTTACGGTTGGCTTATTCTAATTGATTTTTTTGATTTTGTCCACTATCGGTAATCATCAACGCCGGCAAGAGCCAGAATAAAACCGCCAGGTCGTTTTTTATATACGGCGAATCAACAAGGCCGGTTGTAATAATAACAGTCATTGAAGCGAGTAGAAATACCGTCAAACTTATCTCTTTTGTCTTATGTCTTACAGCTTCCATAATTCCGACACGAAAAAACCAAACTACCACCCAAGTAAAGCCAAACAAACCAAGCAGGCCGAGATTCACCCACATCGTCAAAAAGATATTATGCGGATGGTGAAAGACCTCAATCCATTTATCAATTCTGTATGGATAAATCAATGTTTTATATGACGCCAATCCGGCGCCGGCAATCGGGTTGTCGCTTAAAAATTCCGTTGTTTCCGCCCACATATTGAGCCGGATTTGTCCGGAACGGTCTTGCATCAGGAGTTCTTGTTTGATTGGTGAAAGGCTGTTGAGGCTTAAAATGCTTACAAAGCTTGCGAGGCCTAGAATAATTGCCGGCCAACGGGTTTTTTTCCAAAAAATCAGCAATAAACCGATGCCGGCTACGACACCCACCAGCCCGCCGGTTGATTTGGCGAAAAAAATAGCGAGAGGTGAAGACAGAAGAAATAAGCTACAAGATGTAAGGATGAACCATGCATAATAGTCTTGTCGTTCTTGAGATTGCGACGTCGTCTTGAGACTCCTCGCAATGACAAAAATTTTATTTTTAATTAAGTATAATGCCAACGGAATAATTGGCGCTAAAAATAGTCCCACTCCGTTGGGAAAACCATACCAACCGGTGACGCGGAAAGTATTTCCATTTTCCCAAAATTTCCACGGCACCATCCAGCCGGTGAAGTGTTGGTAAATCGCCAGCAAACTTGTCGCCAGACCGCATAGTACTAGAGCAAACAAGATTTTTTCCACCAAAGACCCCCCCTGTCCTCCTGATAGGGGGAGGGAAATTAAAATAATAAAAAGCAAAACCGGTTCAATATAAAATGCTTTCCATTCGCCCAGCGCGGCGCGAGTGTCAATCGAAGTGAATATGGATATAGTGGCGGCGGAAAGAAAGAGAGTGATAGCGAGGAATAGAGAGGGGTATTTTTTTATTTGGGAGATAAGGGTGGTGATAGGAGATAAGAGATAAGAGATAAATTGTTTATATGTTTGTATGTTTAAATGCTGTGCCCCGCACCGAGCTCTGCTCTGGTGCTGGGGTTTGTATGTTTTTATTACCCAAGTAATAAAAACCACCCAAATCATTATTTCTAAAAGAGTGCTTGGCAATCCGGCAAATTTAAAGCGTATCAAATAACTCGGCAAAAGCAGAAAAATAAAAAATAAGCCCAAATCCAATTTGCGCCAAGTTAAAAAAGTGAAAAACGCGATAAATAATCCGATTAAGGCTTGGTCTAGCATATAGCTTCATTTTAGCCTTAATTTTCGCTAAGGTCAATTCGTCGGTAATGACAGTTATTCTCCCTGATCCAACGAAATATCCATCGCCAACATTGTTGGTTTATGCACGCGGAAAGTCTCCCCCCGATATCCGCCTTTTTTGCTGGGGAAAGTATATCCTTTGGCCGTCACTTCAACCTTATATTCTCCCGGTTCCAGTAAAACATCGTAGTGTCCGTCATCGCGCGCGATTCGGCTTTCTATCAGTTTGCTGTCGGAGGCGCGGAATATTCTGACGAGCGCCAATGGTATTGGTTTTTTAGTGGCGTAATCATAAACAAATCCGGGCGACATAGAAGATGATGTCTGGAAAATCGCGCCGGTAATAATCAAACCGATGGATAAGAACGCGACAATATCCACGGATAAGTTGTTTAGCGGGGTAATTATTTTTACCCCTTCTCGCAAAATCAAAGCGACCAACATCAGTCCCAAACCCAGACCGGTCGTGGTGATATAGTTTAACGCCGTTTTTTCTTTACGCATTTGCCAGCCGAGAGAAGCGTAGACCGACAAAACAAACAGCACGGAAATACTGAAGAAAGCGAATCGCACCCAATTTGATATCCGGCTGAAAATGTCCTGATAAGTTTCATTGGTGTTAACCGTATCAAGCGAGAGAATATAGATAAAAATAAAAATAAATATGGCAAAAAAACCGGCGATAAAAATGGTCTTTACCACTTTGTTGTTTTGAAGCAGGCCGAGCTGGTGGCTGGCGTAAGCCGCGATGGCGAAAAAGACGCCGGTGTTTCCGAATAGTTTAAGATAATCAATGATGTTCCTTACAAATTGCGGAATATCTAAATAATTTGGGATATAAAATAGCAGGTTCAAACCGGCGGTAAGGGCGAAAAGCCAACCGATGGCGAGCAGTAGTCGGTCGCGTCCGCGTCGGTGCAAAGTCAGGAAAATTATTATCGCGATCAATATATAAAAAGAGTTTTCTAATACGAGCACGAAGTTCTCAGACATATTTTATTTTTTTAAACTGAGTATTTCTTTTATGGTTTTGATATTCACTCCGCCTATCAGCAAAAGAGTAATTCCATACACTATTATACCAGCAAACACCAGTAAAATAACAGAGGCGGAAGGGATTTGTTTTATGACAAAACTCATAATAATACTGGCGAGGATTATTTTGAGAACGGTTTTGAAGCGCAGTTTTTCTTTGCTGTAGTATCGGATTGTTAAATACAAAAATATTCCGGCGTACAGTTCGGAAAACACACTCATCCAGGCCGCGCCGTATATTCCGTATATGGGAATGAATATCAGGTAGCCAATCAGAGTGATAACCGCGTTGGAAATATAAATCCAAAGGGTTTGTTTTTGTTTATCAATCGCCACGGCCGTATGGCCGAAAATCGCGCCGAGAAATACTCCAAAAACCGCGATGGCGAGAATTGATAAAATTTTTCCGGATTCAACAAACTCCGCGCCCGCGACCAGCAGGATTACCTCGTCGGCCAAAGTAATCGCGCCGACCATCATCGGAACCGCGAATAGCATCATAATATCAAAAGATTGTTGGAAATGTTTTTTGAATTCTTCTTTTAAATTGCGCGACCAGGCGAAAGCCATCAGCGGAAGCAGAACACCCATAATCATCATGGCGCTTTGAGTGATGACATCAAGCACGCGGTAGGCGGCACCGTATATACCGACTTGCGCTTGATCAACAAAGATAGATAATAAAACTAAATCGCCTTTTAGATAAACCACATTGAATACAATGGACAGGGCGATCGGCCACATTTTTAGGGCAATATCTTTCCAGATTTCCCAATCAAACGCGAAAGCGATTGGCGTTTCTTTACCGGCTCTAAGCCAGAGAATAAGAGTGTGGGTCGCGCTGGAGATCATAACGATAGTCATAATCGCCAAAAAAGACATTTCATTTTTAATCGCGAAAAACATACCGGCCACCAAGACAATCCGACCGATTACTTCGCTGATGGCCTGAATATGCATTTTCAATTTGGTTTGGTAAAGGCCGACAAAAACTTGGTTGAGAGTAATCGCCAAAAACGCGAGAGAAGAAATTGCGATAGCGATTTTTATTTGGATTTCATACGGAAAAAACCAAGCGACAAACGGCGCCAAGGAAAAAAACAGCAAGGCGGAGACAAATCGGAAAGTGAAAAGGTTTTTAAATAATTTTTCCTTGTCCCGGAGCGGTTCGGAAAGCATTTGCGCTGTCACGACAATCATGCCGAAATCAATCAGTATGCCGGCAAATTGCAAAAACGCCGTGACAGTGATGTACCAGCCGAACTTTTCCTGTCCGAGGTAGCGGGTCATCATTCCCAACGCGACCAAACCCAATATAGTAGTGATTATCTTTCCTACTATCTGGACGATTGTGTTGTGAGCGACTTTGCGGTTTAAAGACATAGTTGAGTGAAGAATTTGGAATATAGAATTTAGAATTTAGAATTCTTAAAATTAAAATTGTTAATAATAGCCGAGGTCTTGATGGGCTGTTGGCTCAGTATTTTTTTCCACACGATTTCCATTGACGAGCGCATTTACTATATCGGCGCGGTATTCCAGCCTGGCCGGTTGGCCTTTTTCTATTTCGAATTTATCAAGGATTTGCGCGGCGATGGTCTGCGCTTTTTCCGCGCCTATTTTTTTGACTGTTTTGCCGTATTCTTTTTTAGAATCGGCGTCGGCGATTTTCCAAGCCTCTGTAATCATTTCAGATAGTTTATTTTCATCAAATTGTTCAAAAAAATTTTCTGATTCTATTTCTTTCATACAAATAACTAAAATTAATATATAAATTTTAAATAAAAGACAGATTTAGTATTAATTCACGAGATTGTAAGGGTGTACTTATCCCCCGACTCAGTCGGGGGGCGACGTCCTAAAGGCCTCGCAATGACAGAGTAAAAATTCGCGCTAAGTTCATATTTTTATTAATTTTATCATTTTTACGGGATAAAATCAATGTGTTTTTCGCAGTTGCGGTTTAGAGTTAAATACGATATAATAAATGATACAAATAGCTATGTTTAATTATTTTGAATTAAAATTTTTTCGTGTTTCGGCGCTAAGCGTGATTTTTTTGCTCGGCGCTTTTTTTGTCGCGTTGCCGGCGCTGGCGGCTGACCCCAAACCGAATATCAGTCATCCGACTATGATGGCAAAATATGTTTCCCAGTCAATTCCCGATCCGATTGAGATAGAAGCGGGCGGACAAAAAACGATTATTTTAAAATTTAAAAATGTCGGTACGGAAACTTGGCCGGTGACAGGAAAGGGTTTTATATCCGCTTACACAATGGAACCGAGAGACCGCAATTCCGTTTTTGCCAGTCCGAATTGGACTAGCGCGAAGCAAACCGGACCGATAAGCAAAGTTGCCAAGCCGGGCGAGACGGCCGATCTGGCGATTGTTTTAAAAGCGCCGGAGAAAACCGGTGATTATACAGAGGAGTTTTATTTGGCTTCGGAAAATTATTCATGGGTTGCCGGCGGATATTTTTTCTTGAAAATAAAAGTGGTTCCGGCGCAAGAGAAAACGGCGGAAGTTGAACCTTCTGCTAACGCTCAGGATGAACCGGAGGTATCTTATACCGCGAACAAATTTATTCAAAATAAAAAAAGCGTTGAAGCGGTTGGTGGAGAACAAATTGCGTTGACTTTGGGTTTTCAAAACATTGGCAAGGAAACATGGAAAAGTTATTCGGTTGTTTCCAATCAACCGACAGCTTTGGCCGGTGTTTCAGATAGTTTGAGTTTTGCCGACCATGGTTGGAAAAGCGCGTCAATGGTTTTAGAAAAGCAACAGGAAATCGCTCCGGGCGCGATTATTCGCGAGGATATTTATTTTAGAGCGCCGGCGGAAGAAGGGGAGTATAAGGCTAAATTTTATTTGGCGGTTGAAGGAAAAACTTTATCCGATGTTTACGCTGAAGTGGAAATTACGGTCACAAGCAACGCGCCGGATCATTATGTTGAGCCGTTCGGCGGAAGCGAAGCAACCGAACCGGTAAGTTTTAAATTGGACAGCGAACCGCGAATTCGCGTTGGTTTGTGGCAACCACCTAGTTATGTGCAGTTTAGATCGGTTGAGACGGCTTATGATGTTTACGCCGGCATAGAAAAAAAAGGCACATTGGGATTAAATAAGTTAGCGGTGCTGATGAGAAAAGACGGACAGTATTATTTCCGGGGCGGGGATTTGGAATTTTATTCTGATGAATATTTGCGATTGTCGCCGGTGGATAATCCGAGCGCGGTTTTTACTCTTTTGAATTACTCGCGCATGGTGACTTGGAAAGGGCCGAATAATTTCAGTTCTTACCGCGGGGCGATGGAGTATCGTCTAGGCGAAGTGAAGACAGACGCGATTTGGGTAGTGAATGATTTATTGCTGGAAGATTATATAAAAGGAATCGGTGAAAATGGCAATGTTTCGCCGGTGGAATATTTGAAAGCGCAAACAGTGGCGCAAAGAAGTTATGCTTATTCCACAATTCAGGCGAATAAGTATGGGATTTTTGATGTGGTGGCAACAACCGGCGATCAGCTTTATTTGGGCGTGGAGTGCGAGAGAATAATGTCTAATTTTGTCGCGGCGGCGCAGGCGACGCGCGGATATATGGCGACTTATGATAATAATGTAGTGATTACTCCGTATTTTGGGCATGCGGTTTGTCGGACAAAATCATGGACAGAAACATGGGGCGGAACCACCAAGCCGTGGTTGGTGCCGGTGCAGACGACTTATGATTGTCAGTATTACGGTTCGTTTTTCGGACACGGAGTTGGTATGAGTCAGATGGACGCGTCCCGACGGGCAACAGCCGAGAGTGCCGGCTGGCAGGATTTGGTAAAATATTATTATACCGGAGTTAAAGTGGAAAAGATTTTTGAATAAATTTAAATTTTAAAAGCCCACGAATAGTGGGCTTTTTTATTTTTTATTCCACGGTTTCTTCTTCATTCGGCATCGGCGGTTCTTCATCTAAAACCTCGCCTCGTTTAACCGCTTCCCATATTTTTCCGGAAATCTCTTTCATCAATTTTGGATTTTCTCTTAAAAATTGTTTGGCTTTTTCACGGCCCACACCCAGTTTTTCTTCGCCGTAGGTATAGCTATTGCCGGATTTAGCGATTACTTTGTGTTCCACGCCCATATCCAATAAATCGCCGGAAACGGAGATACCTTCATTATACATAATATCAAATTCAGTCGTGCGGAACGGCGCCGCCACTTTATTTTTTACCACTTTTACCTTTACGCGGTTGCCGATAATTTTTTCGCCTTGTTTTATTTGCGCGCTGCGGCGGACTTCAATGCGGACCGAACAATAAAACTTCAACGCGTTTCCACCAGGGGTGGTTTCAGGATTGCCGAAGAACACGCCGATCTTGTGGCGGATTTGATTGATAAAAATAACTACGGTTTTGCTTTTGCTGACAACGCCGGTTAATTTGCGAAGCGCTTGCGACATCAATCTGGCTTGTAAGCCCATATGCGAGTCACCCATATCGCCTTCAATTTCCGCTTTTGGCACCAATGCCGCCACCGAGTCAACTACGACTACGTCAACCGAATTGGAGCGAACCAATGTTTCCAGAATTTCCAAGGCTTGTTCACCTGTATCAGGTTGGGAAATAAAAAGGTTATCAACATCAACGCCGATTTTGCGCGCGTAATCAGGGTCAAGCGCGTGTTCCGCGTCAATGAAAGCGGCAATTCCGCCCAGTTTTTGCACTTCGGATATGATATGTTGCGCTAAAGTGGTCTTACCGCTGGCTTCCGGCCCGAAGATTTCAATAATGCGTCCGCGTGGCACTCCGCCCACGCCCAAAGCGATATCAAGCGAAATGGAGCCGGTGGAAACAGCGTCCACTTCCATGGCTCTGGCTTCGCCGAATTTCATAATGGCGTTTTCGCCGTATCTTTCCTTGATTTGGTCAATCGCGTTTTGCGCGGCTTTGAATTTTTCATTTGCGACAGAGCTGTTTTTTGCCATACATTTAAAATTTGTCATCCTGAATCCCCGTTTTCACGAGGACAGGCTCTGTGAGCCCGACGCAGGAGGGCGAGCATGTGAGGAAACCCGCCGATTTAATAATTTAAGACTTTAACTCGTAGCGAGTTTATGTAAATTCTTAACTAAATTTAACTAAAAAATAAACTTTATTTATGTCTGTCATTACGAGCCCCGACTAGGTTGGAGTGTAGTCTCGATTTCGCCTCAGCGAAATCGAGATAATCTCGTAAATTTAAGCTTAAACCAACGGGATTGCGACGTCGTCTTGAGACTCCTCGGTTGACAGAGTAAAAACTCGCTATGAGTTCCTTGTGTGAATAAGATACTCTTTTTAAAAAAGGGTGTCAACCCCGTCACCATTCTGAAAATGTGCATAAATTACCGAAGCATAAAGACGAAGTCGCCTCACGGCTTTGTCTTTGTATTATCCATAAATTGTGCCAGAAAGGTGACGGGGTCAAATTATTATGAGTAACTCGTAATCCGTAATCCGTCCCGATGTAAAATCGGGATAAGTGTTCCCTTATAACTAGTAATTGATTCAGATTAAGTTTGGAATAAGGGACCCTTGTAAAAGATTGGGGATATTGTATTTGTGTTTGACAGTATAGTGTGTTTATCACTACAATAGATAGTGCTGTTAATCTTTATGAACAAGGAGGAGGGAGATGAGATTTTTCAAAATTTTTGTTCTTCTAACTTTTTTTACCGCCTGCGCCGGACGGCAGAACAAATACACTTGGCCTGAAGAAAAGGAGAAGCATCAGCTTTCTGAAGTTGTAGTGAAGATGAGGGAGTGCGGTTTCAGTCAAGTTGTGATTTTTATCACGACCGACTGGTGTCCGCCATGCAGGAAAGTGAAAGAGTACTGGAAAGCCAGAACGTCTCCGGTTCCGTTTTACGTGGTGGACAGTTTTTCCCTGACTGTTCAAGAGAGATATGTCCTCGTTTTGATGGATGTACCCAACAAGGTACCGGTCTGCATCATTATCAACGGCGATAAACATGATATCGGCGTCGGATACAATATGTGTGCCGAAGGCCTTGAGGTCAAATTGCGGAAATTGAAACGATGAGCAGTGGCCGTCTTTGACGGCCAAAAAAAGCGCCCGCTCAGAATCTTGAGCGGGCGCTGTTTCTTTTTTTAATAATAATTATTCCGCCGGTTTGTAGATTACATAGCGAACCAGTTCCGTGGTTTTTCCGTGTTTTTTCTTGGCGGTGATGTTGATGGTGTTCACACCCGGAGAAAGCGTAATAGTCTCTTCAAATTGCCCGTCGCCTTTGCTGGAGATTTCCAGTCCATTTATGGAAATTTTTGATTCCTGATTGGTTTGCCCGCGTATTACCAGTTCATAATTAGTGGTGACCAGGCCGTTTTCTGGAGAAAATAAAATAAGCTCCGGCGGTTTGAGCAGAGTTTGTATTTGCCAGCCGATATAGCCGACAAGCGTGAACACGATAACCAGTATAAAAGCCAGCCGTAAAAAAGAAGGCAGGTTTTGGAATTTTTTCTTATGAAGTTCGTTGCTTATTTGAATTTCTTTTTTGGTTCCGCCGGTTTCCTCATCGTTGAATTGGCTCAAAATTTCTTCAACCGGCAAGTTTAAAATTTCCGCGTATTTTTTCAGGAAGTTTTTTTGATAAATTATGGCGTAAGGGATATCATCAAATTGGCATTCTTCAAGCGCGATTAAGTGGCGTTTGCTTATTTTCGTTTGTTTGGAAAGTTCATCAAGACTGACAAAGGATTTTTGCCTCGCCTCTTTAAGCCTTGCACAAACCCTTTTGCCGGCGGAGATTTTTTTCTTTTCAAACATACTTGAAATTTCTATTGGATCAATTAGAAATTAGGTTAATTAGGTCAATTTTTCTTCATCTTCTTCCGTTTCAGCTTTTTCTTTCCCGACACTGGTCGGGATTTCGTCCCGATGTAAAATCGGGATAAGTGTTTCCTTATCTGTGGACTCAACAACTTCTTCTGATACGGTTTCGTCCGCATCTTCTTCTATCTCTTCCCCTTTATCCTCTTCTTCGCTAGTAGCCGGGATGACGGTTTCCTCATCTTTCCCGACATTGGTCGGGATTTCGTCTTCGGGTTCAACATCAACGTCATCGCTGTATTCTTCCACATCCACTTCTTCGCCTAGGTCGTAAATTAAAGATTTTTTACCGTGCATTGATTCGGTCATTTTCATATGCGCTTCGGCATTAAGTTCTTCTTCGGTAATCAATATCTCTCTTGGTTTGGCTCCGTCCGCAGGGCCGATAATGCCGGCTTCTTCAAGTTCATCAAGAATACGGGCGGCGCGCGCGTAGCCGATTTTTAATTTTCTTTGTAAATATGAAGCGCTGGCTTTTCCGGCTTGCACCACCAATCTTTTTGATTCTTCAAAAAATTTGTCGCTATCATCGTCTGAGCCGTCAAACACATTAATGGCGCTACCGGATTCATTTTGCTTTAAGATTTTTTCGTCATATTCAACATATTCGCCTTTTTGCAGATATTTTACGACATTTTTTAAATCATCTTCCGACAAAAACGCGCCCTGAATACGAACCGGCTTTGACAGTTCATTATTTAAGTAAAGCATATCTCCGCGACCAAGTAATTTTTCCGCGCCGGATGTGTCAAGAATTGTTCTTGAGTCTATTATTGACGGGAGGGAGAAGGCGATACGACCGGGGATGTTTGCTTTCATCAGTCCGGTGATTACATCCACGCTTGGACGCTGGGTCGCGAGAACAAGGTGGATTCCGACCGCGCGCGCCATTTGCGCCAGTCTAATAATCCCCGCTTCTATTTCACCGGCGGCGGTCGCCATCAAATCGGCCAGTTCATCCACGACAAAAACCAAGTGGGGGATTTTATCGTTTGGGTGTTTGCTGTTGTATGAATCCAAATCACGACTTTTGTCCTGCGATAGAATTTCAAATCGGCGGTCCATTTCCGCAGTGGTCCATTTGAGCGCTTTGATGGTGTCGGCGGTGTTGGTGATAACCGGAGTCAGCAAGTGAGGGATGCCGTTATATAACGTCAATTCCACTCGTTTGGGGTCAACCATAAATATACGGAGCGTTTCGGCGGTATTTTGATATAAAAGGCTGGTCAAAATCGTGTTTACGCAAACGGTTTTTCCACTGCCGGTGGAGCCGGCGATTAACAAATGAGGCATACGAGGCAGATCGGCAAACCAAACTTTTCCGGCGACATCTTTGCCGAGGGCAACCATCATATTGTGTTTTCTGTTTCTGTATTCGTCGCTTTCAAATAATTCTTTGAAAGTGATGATGGCGGTTTTTTCGTTCGGTACTTCAATCCCGACCAAAGATTTGCCCGGAATCGGCGCTTCAATTCTGATTGGGTGGGCGGCCAGGGCGAGAGACAAATCGTTTGATAAAGCAATGATGCGGGACAGCTTCATACCCTTCTTCGGTTTGAGAGTGTAGCGGGTGACAGTCGGTCCAACGCTGGATTCTCCCATATCAACATCAATGCCAAATTCTTGCAGGGTTTCTCTGATTATTTCAGTATTGGCTTTTATGTCCCCACTGGTTGGTTTACTTCTTTTGCTGGTAAGCAAATCCAATTTTGGAGTCGGCTTAATCACGGTTTTTTGTGGCCAGGCTTTTTCCAATCCGAGTGTTTTTCCCGGTTTTAAATCCAACAGATTGCCATTTTCAAATTTTTTGGCGTCGTCTTCGTCATCATCATCTCCGCCGATTTTTCGGCTGGTAATTTTTAGGCGATAGTCTTCGTCATCATCTTCAGATTCATTTTCTTCATCGGTTTTTTCTTCTTCGCCGTCTTCATAATCATCGTCAGGTTGTTCGTCGGGCGCGTTTTTGTCTTTTTTAGAAACTTCGTTGATTATTTTTATCGCGCTTTTTCCGAAGACGCCAAAACTGGAAAATATTTTTTTATTTATCACGAGCAGGTGCACAATCAAAGTGTTGAACATCAAAAGAAGCGATACCATTGCCATCGCCGTCAAAACAACCCAGGCCGCGATTGAACCTAAATAAGTTTTTATCGGCCAGGCTGTCATCCCGAACACTCCGCCCCCATGGCCGAGAATCGCCTGCGCCCACATATTGGCCGGGGTGAAACCCATATGGAATAATCCGGACATACTCAAGAAAAAAAGCGCGGCGCCGATTCCATGAGTGGGTTTGTAATTGTAGTCGCTGTCTTTAATTAAAAACCAGGCGATGACAAGAATTACGAACGGAACGGCGTATCTGATTGAGCCGAATAAAAAACTTAATACCCCTTTGTTTAAGATGTAGCCGAGCGGGCCGGCTTGATCAAAAAAACTTAAAATTATTATTATTGCCACCACCGCCAAAACTATGGCTATGATTCCTTTGGAAAGGATGGGGTCAAATGACGGTTGTCTGCTTCTTCTGCCCATATATATTTTGAATTATAAAACAAAAAACAGCGATTTCTTTTTCATAACAGGTATTTTATCACTTATTTAACATATTGACAAAGCCTGATAAATATGATATGGTTGTTTGTCCGAATATCAACCAACCACTAGGAGGCAGACAATGAGCAAGGACGGATTTCAGGGGATCAAGCCGGATGGAATCAAGATCAGATTTGTTGTCATCAACAACGACGACGACGAGAGGAATGTGATTCTGGAGGAGACGGCGTCTATCACCCAACTCGTTCGGTTGGGCGAGGAAGTGAACATCTACCTGTCCAATGGGATGAGTCTGATGTGGACGTCCGGTGAGGGCTGGACTGCCTACGCGGAATACTCGCACAAGCTGGAGTTCCTCCACGACGTGGAGGTGTACGCGGTCAGCTAGACCGTTTCGGATACGACAAGAGGCCCGAGGATCGCGAGATCCGAGGGCCTCTCTTTTTTATTCATTTTTTTTATCAGCCATTATTTCTTCAATAGCCTCCAGCATCTCATCAAAATTTGAGACTATTTTATGCGGATTGCCTTTTTCTAGCCGTTCTCTATCGTGAAATCCGAAATCAACCGCGATAGATTTAACACCGGCCTTATGGCCTTCCAAAATATCCCCCAATGTATCGGTGATAAATACGCAATCATCATTTTTTAAATTATGTTTTTCAAATAATTGTTCAAATTTTTTAACCTTGGAGGTGTGAGTTTCAAACCCGAAGATATCTTTGAAGATATGAGTGGACTCGCTTTTTTGGAAATAAGCGTTTAGGGTTTTTTCCTGATTGGAGGTAATGATAAATAGAGAATATTTTTCGGTTAATTTTTCCAAAAATATTTTTGTTTCAGCTTTGAGCTCCAGGGAGCCGAACACCTCGTCTTGCATTTCAAAAAAAATTTTGGAATTTTCTTCATCGATTTCTGCTCTCTCATAAATATTGCCATTGAAAAAATTTTTGTATTCTTCTCGGCTTAATTCTTTTCCAAAAATCCGGGTGCTTGTTTCATAGGCCAATTCAAAAGTATCGTGGATTACACCGTCAAAATCAAAAATAATCGCGTTCATAATATCAATTAATCATAAAAGTTTCGTAAAGATTATTTTACTATATCGCGCGGTAATAATCAAGGATAAAAATTAAATAAAAATAAAGCTACCCCGACCAAGTCGGGGTAGCTTTTAAAAGAATACCTAGTCGGCGCAATTGCAGTTGATTCTTTTTAGGGAACAACTATTTATGCGTCGTGTAATATCCTCCCCCGCTATTGCGGAGTAATATTGTAAAAATGCCTTTACACATTCTTTCCGACAAATCGGAAAGGTAGCCGTGAAAGGAAGAATATATGTGAAGTTCATATATATACTTCCGGTCACGCGCATTATCCATAGGCACCCGTTGTGAATCTTTCGGCGATCAGTATCTAGGCCATTACATTCCATTCAGAGATGCCATTCGGATAACAATAAATCATACCATATTTGTATGAGTTTGTCAAGTGGTAAAGGTGGATAAAAGAAAAAACCGGCGGAACGCGAAACGCGTTGCCACCGGTGTGGGTGAAAATAAGGCATTTTTTGGCTTAGTTTAGTGTTTTTTGCCAAAAGCGCCCAATTCCGTCCCGTCCGGCAGGATTTTGAACTGCCTTCCATTTTTGACCACCGTCGCTACATCAAGGTAGAACTCGGCGGCCAGGTCAAAACTGTCGCGCGGACCGTGCGCCGGCTCCCCATTGGGGAGGATGTAGTAGTAGACCTCGTCCGTTCTTATCGGCGCCAACCCGGAGGAAAAATCCCCCGCGTAATCAAATCTGTACAGATACGCCGGCCTGCCGTCCCGGTCAATGTGGAAGCAGTTGCGGTCGTTATCCATCACGACCGACAGGAACAAATCTTCTTCCACAATCGTGAACATCTTCACCGTCAGGTAGCGTTCGGCGTAAGCCGGCGAACCATCCGGTTTGATATGGAAGAAGTTGTCTTGGTCGTCAACAACAACCGCCCGTCCGAAGGAAAAATCCTCCACCATCTTGTATCTCTGGGAGTAGGCGGGCAATCCCGTATCCGCAAATACGTGGAACAGTCCACCTACATCTAGCGCTTGTTTGAAGCCTTCGGCTTCGTTGCTTATGATCTCTATTCTTGCCGGCTTCATCATCTGACCCTCCGTTGTTTACAGTTGTTTTTGAAACGGATAGCGGACTATAACATATCTTTTTATTTTTGTAAAGGCAAAAAAGCAACCTTTTTGGGTTATTTTTGTCTGTATACTATATATATTGTGGATAAGTTTTGGGTCAAAAACCATCAATTTTGCCATAAATTAGCTAAGGTTAGCTAAAAATATCGATTTCTTGACATAATAAATCCACTATGTTCTATTTGACAAATATATTTTTTTCCTGTATGCTTATGAACATTGGCATGCGGATTGTCAAGTTAGTGTAAATTTCAGCTTAATTAACTGAATTTGCGCCAACCTGACAGTTCATATAAAAAACGCGGCCTTGTCTTCCAGATCTGCTCCCAACTTCGGCAGTCGTGTCCTTACACGGAGAGAAGAGAGACATGGGCAATAAGTCAACTGCTCGTTACCGGATTCCGGGACAGAGCGGCCCTGTAAAAACAGGGAATTGCTATAACCCATGCCATACGCGAATTATACAAAATCGGAACAATAATAAACGACTTTTCAAAAAGCCGATTTTTTTGTCGCGAAAATTTTTAATCAATTTAATTACTTTTAATTTTTAAATTTTTAATTTTATTTATTATGCCGGTATACAAACGCCAACCAACGAAAGAGACCGAGAGAAAATTCTTCACGGATATTCGCGACAGAATACCTTTGCCTGATTTAATTGAAGTGCAAAAGGAATCTTATAAATGGTTTTTTGAAGATGGAATGAAGGAACTGTTTGAAGAAGTTTCTCCGATAACCGATTTTACGGGAAGAGACTTGGAATTATATTTTGAAGACTATTATATAGATGAGCCGAAATTTGATGAGGTTACCTGCCGTGAAAAAAATATCACTTTTGAAGCGCCTCTTCGCGTTGTCACCAGACTGGTCAATAAACGCACCGGCAAAGAAGATAAACAGGAAATATATCTTGGCGATATTCCGGTGATGACTGACAGGGGAACTTTTGTCGTGAACGGAATTGAACGTGTGGTTGTTTCTCAACTTATCAGAAGCCCGGGCGCGTTTTTTACCGCGGAAACGGTTCGCGGACGCAGATTTTATGGCGGAAAAGTTATTCCGAACCGTGGAGCTTGGATTGAAGTGGAGACCGACCAAAATAATGTAATTTGGATTAAGGTTGACAGAAAAAGAAAAGTGGCGGCTACTTCTCTTTTACGCGCGTTTGGTATGGGAGGCGATGAAGAAATTTTGAAAGCGTTTGTTGACGTGGATATTCATCCGAATATTAAATATATTGAAAATACTTTACAGAAAGATGTTGCTTCCAATGAAGATGAAGGTTTGATTGAAGTTTACAAAAGAATTCGTCCGGGCGATTTGGCCACGGCTGATAATGCCAGGGGTTTGATACACGCGATGTTTTTTAATTTTGACCGTTATGATTTGGGAAAAGTCGGCGTATATAAATTTAACACCAAATTTAACCTCGCGCTGGATAAAAGCAAATTTGATTCCAAAGAAGAAAGAGTTTTGTCCCCGGAAAAATTGGTGCAAGTTTTGAAAGAAGTCGTTCGTTTGAATGTCAGCCAGGAAGAACCGGATGATATTGACCATTTGGGAAACCGCCGTGTCCGTTCCGTCGGTGAATTGGTGCAAAACCGATTCCGCGTCGGCATGGCCAGAATGGAACGCATCGTCAAAGACAGAATGAGCACTTATGAAATTGAAAGCCTAAATCCTAATAAACTTATAAACGCCAGACCGGTAATTGGCGCGGTGCGCGAGTTTTTTATGAGCTCTCAACTTTCACAGTTCATGGATCAGATTAATCCGTTAGCTGAATTGGAACACAAACGTCGTATCAGCGCGCTTGGTCCGGGCGGTTTATCCCGCGATCGAGCCGGGTTTGAGGTTCGCGATGTGCACACGACTCACTATGGAAGAATTTGTCCGATTGCCACTCCGGAAGGACCGAACATCGGTCTTGTTGGCCATTTGTCCAGCTTTGCCAAGGTCAACAGTTTTGGATTTTTGGAAACTCCATATCGCAAAGTGGTTCATGATGTGCCGAATGAAGCCAGATTTACCAAAGGCGAAATCGCCCGCGAAACCGTAAAAGGCGTTGTTGATGCCGGCGAAAAAATTACTCCGGAAATCGCCAAAAAACTTGAAGATAAAAAAGATTTAAAAACAGTCGCTGTCAAACCGCGCGCCACCAATGAAATTACTTATTTGAATTCATTTGATGAAGAGCGCGTCATTACCGCCAGCGCCACCACGTCGATGGATGACGATGGATTTTTAATGGTGGAAAGAACTCCGGCTCGCGTTGAAGGGGAGCCGAGTATTATTGAAACCGAAAAAATTGATTATCTTGATGTTTCTTCCAATCAGATTTTAAGCGTAGCAACAAGTTTAATTCCGTTTTTGGAACATGATGATGCCACCCGCGCTTTGATGGGAACAAATATGCAGAGACAGGCCGTGCCTTGTATTAAACCGGATTCGCCGATTGTCGGCACCGGCATTGAAGGGAAAGCCGCGCAAAATAGCGGACACGCGATTTTGGCGAAGAGAGACGGCAAGGTGACAGCGGTAGACGGAAATAAAATTGAAATAACTTCTCACGGAAAAACCGATGTATACAGAATGAACAAATTTATTCGCTCCAATGCTTCCAGTTCGATCAACCAAAGGCCGATTGTCAATTTGGATGATACGGTAAAGAAAGGCGATGTTTTGTGCGATGGTCCGTCAATTCAAAATGGCGAGTTGGCGTTGGGACAAAATGTTTTGGTCGCGTATATGGTATGGGACGGATATAATTATGAAGATGCGATTATCCTTTCTGAAAGATTGGTTCAAAATGACCGTTATACTTCAGTTCATATTGAAGACTATTCAACCGATGTGCGCGAAACAAAACTCGGTTCGGAAGTGGTCACATCCGATATTCCGAATGTGTCTGAAGAAAAATTAAAAAATCTTGATTCTGAAGGTGTGGTTCGTGTCGGCGCCGAAGTTCACTCCGGCGATATTCTTGTTGGTAAAATCACACCAAAAGGCGAGACTGAACTTACATCCGAAGAAAGATTACTCCGCGCGATTTTCGGAGAAAAAGCTCGAGATGTCCGCGATTCTTCACTTTATCTTGAACATGGCGAACAAGGAAAAGTTATTAACATAGAAACATTTTCAACTGACAAGGGGGATAAATTACAGCCCGGAGTAATGAAACAGGTACAAATAACGGTGGCTGATCTCCGCAAGGTGCAAGTCGGCGATAAGATGGCCGGACGCCATGGCAACAAGGGTGTTATTTCCAGAGTTGTGCCGGTTGAAGATATGCCGTTTTTGGAAGATGGCACTCCGGTAGATGTAATTCTTTCTCCGCTTGGCGTTGTTTCTCGTATGAACTTGGGACAATTGCTTGAGACTCATTTGGGATTGGCAGCCAACGCGCTTGGCTATAAAGTGGCGACTCCGGTATTAAACGGATTGACAGAAGACCAAATCAAAGGAGAATTGGTAAAAGCCGGTATGCCGACAGACGGTAAATTACAATTATATGACGGAAGAACCGGCGTGGCTTTTGATAATAAAACAACGGTCGGTTATAACTACATACTTAAACTTAATCACATGGTTGAGGATAAAATCCACCAGAGATCAATCGGCTCATATAGTTTGATTACACAGCAGCCTCTCGGTGGTAAGGCGCAATTTGGCGGACAGAGATTTGGAGAAATGGAAGTTTGGGCGTTGGAAGCTTATGGAGCGGCGCACACTTTGCAGGAAATTTTGACGATTAAATCCGATGATGTCCCGGGCAGAAGCAAAGCTTATGAAGCAATTATAAAAGGCGAGAAAATTACAAAGGTCAACTTGCCTGAATCATTTAATGTCCTTGTCCGCGAACTTAAAGGTTTGTGTTTGGATGTAAAGTTATTGTCAAAACTTGATAATGGCACTTACGCGCCAACTGAAGAATTGAGAGCCGCCAGACAAAAGGAAAGAGACGCGCGCGAAGCGGAAGAAGGAACTTTGGGAGAATAAATAATCAAATAATCTAACTATATATATATGTCTCACGAATCACCACATTTAATAGATTTTGATGCTTTGGCTCTTCAGGTTGCTTCACCGGAAGTAATTCGCGGTTGGTCAAAAGGTTTGGTCTCAAAACCGGAAACAATCAATTACCGCACGCAAAAACCTGAAAAAGGCGGTTTGTTCGCCGAGGAAATCTTTGGGCCGACCAAAGATTGGGAATGTTTCTGTGGAAAATACAAAAAAATTCGTTATAAAGGAATAATTTGCGACAAGTGCGGGGTTGAAGTCACCCATTCGCTTGTTCGCCGTGAACGTATGGGTCATATTGACCTGTCCACCGCGGTTTCCCACATCTGGTTTCTCCGTTCCATTCCGTCAAAAATCGGTTTAGTTTTAGATGTGCCGATGCACTCTTTGGAAAAAGTTATTTATTTCGCTTCGTTTATCATCACCAAAGTTGATGAAAATTTAAGAACCGAAACACATGAAGCGTTGAAAGAGGAATTCAAATCAAAGAGAAAGCAGATTGAAAAAGAAACCAAGAGAAAGTTGGAAACGGTTGGAGGCAAAGAAAAAGAAATGAAGAGCATTGTTAAAGAGGGTGATGAAAAAATATCCAATCTTGAAGAAGAGTTTAAGAGGGTGGAGAGTGATTTGAAAGAAATGAAGCCGTTGACGATTTTGTCCGAGAATCAATATCAGGAATTGGCGCTCCGCTTCGGCCATTTATTTGAGGCCGGCATCGGCGCCGAGGCGATAAAATCGTTATTGGAAAAAATTAATTTGGAAAAAACCATTGAAGCTCTTACTGAAGAAATTAAAAACAGCAAAGGCGCGAAATGCGAAAGACTTATTAGGCGCGCCAAATTGTTAAAGAGCTTTTATAAAAACAATATCAAACCGGAATGGATGATTTTGGATGTTATTCCGGTAATTCCTCCGGATTTGCGTCCAATGGTCGCTTTGGACGGAGGGCGTTTCGCAACTTCCGACTTGAACGATTTATACCGAAGAGTAATCAACAGAAATAATCGTTTGAAGAGGCTGTTGGATTTGAACGCGCCGGAAGTTATTTGCCGAAATGAAAAAAGAATGTTGCAAGAAGCGGTTGACGCGTTGATTGATAATAACGCGCGCGCTTCAAAAACCGTGACCGCGTCCACCGGACAAAAGAGACAACTTCGCTCGCTCGCTGATATCTTAAAAGGCAAGCAAGGCCGTTTCCGCCAAAACTTATTGGGTAAGCGCGTGGATTATTCCGGCCGTTCCGTAATCGTGGTCGGTCCGAAATTGAATATTGATGAATGCGGTTTGCCGAAAAGAATGGCGCTTGAATTGTTCAAGCCGTTTGTGATGAGTGAAATTATCAAACGCGAATACGCTTACAATGTCAGAAGCGCTTCCAGATTTATTGAAACTAACGCGCCGGAAGTTTGGGATATTTTGGAAGAAGTTACCAAAAAAACCAGAGTGCTTTTAAACCGCGCTCCGACTTTGCATCGTTTGGGTATTCAGTCTTTCCGTCCGTTATTGGTGGAAGGCAAGGCCATCCGTTTGCATCCGTTGGTCTGTCCGGCGTTTAATGCCGACTTTGACGGCGACCAAATGGCGGTCCACGTCCCTTTGACTGAAGAAGCGCGTTGGGAAGCGGAAAATTTGATGGCATCAGAGAAAAATATTTTGAAGCCGGCAACAGGTTCTCCGGTGACGACTCCGCAACAGGATATCGCGCTTGGTTGTTATTATTTGACCAAATACAGAGAAGACGACACCAAAGAAGTTAAGAAATTTTTCTCCGATATCCGCGAAGCGACCTTCGCCTACAAGAGCCGTTTGATTACTTTGAAAGAAAGAATCAAAGTCCGCTTTGATGATTTGAGCAAATTTCCGGAAGGAACCGGCCCGATGATTGAAACTTCAATCGGCCGAATTTTCTTCAATGAAATTTTGCCAGACAAACTTCCTTACTATAACGAAACAGTTACCAAAAAACATTTGGGCAACATCATTCAATTTTTGCTTGAGTTGTATGGACAGGAAAAGACCGCCTATGTGCTTGATGATATGAAAAGTTTAGGGTTTAAGTATGTAACGACTTCAGGTTATTCACTGGGTATGGAAGATTTTGGAAGCATCCCGGAAAAAGCGGCTATCTTGAAAGACGGCGATGAACAGATTTTGATGGTGGAACAACAGTATCAAGAAGGTTTGTTGACTGATTCGGAAAGACACTCTAAGGTTATGGAAATCTGGACCGGGGTTAAAGATAAAGTAGTATCCCACAATAAAGAAGGTTTGGATAAAGACGGGTCCGTATTCGCGATGATTGATTCCGGCGCCCGCGGTTCTTGGGGTCAGTTGGGACAGGTTATTGGTATGAAAGGCTTGGTAGCTTCTCCATCCGGTGATATTATTGAACTTCCGGTAAAAGGAAACTTTAAAGAAGGCTTTGATGTTTTGGAATTCTTTATCTCCTCTCATGGTACCAGAAAAGGTTTGTCCGATACCGCTTTACGCACGGCCAACGCCGGTTATCTAACCCGCCGTTTGGTTGATGTGGCGCAAGATGTGGTGGTGTTGGAAGATGATTGCGGAGATGTTGACGGCGAAATATTCACCAAAGAACAATCCGAACAGATGGGACAAAAATTATCACAAAGAGTAATCGGCCGGTTTGTTTTGGCTCCGGTTAAAGACGGCAAGAGGACGATTGTTAAAGAAGGCGAAGTGGTGACGGAAGAAGCCGCGCGTCAAATTGACCAGGCCGGCATTGAACAAATTCACGTTCGGTCTGTTTTGCAGTGCAAATTGCCAAAGGGCGTTTGCGTGAAATGCTACGGATTTGATTTGAGCAATAATAAAGTAGTGAAAAAAGGCACTGCGGTCGGTATTATTGCCGCGCAGTCAATCGGCGAACCGGGCACCCAGCTTACAATGAGAACCTTCCACTTGGGCGGTGTTGCCGGAGGCGGAGATATCACGCAAGGTTTACCTCGTGTTGAAGAATTGTTTGAAGCGCGCGCTCCAAAAAGAAAAGCGGTTTTAGCTGAACATAATGGCACGATTCAAATAGAAAACGCCGATGGCAAAGTTATTACCAGCCCGACAGGAAGAAAGATTTTTGAAGGTAGACGCGGACAGAAAATCATTAAACTTACTTATGACGGCAGTGATGAAATGGCGGTAAAATTTTTGAAGTCAGATGATTTGCAGGTTGCTGATGGGCAAGAAGTAAAAGAAGGCACAGTTTTGTTTGTTAGAGGCAGTTCGGGCGAGGAAGTGAAAGCTAAACACAACGGTATAGTCTTGATTGATAAAAATAAAGTGTTGCTTACTTTTGAAGGCAGTCATGTGAAAGAATATATCATCCCGATGGGATATAAGTTGTGGGTGAAAGACGGCGATGAAGTGAAGAAGGGCGATCAGTTGACTGAAGGCAGTGTTGATTTGCACGAATTGCATGAATTGAAAGGACGCGATGCGGTGCAAAGATATATTTTGACCGAGATTCAGGAAATTTACGCTTCGCAAGGCCAGAGGTTGAATGACAAACACGTGGAAATTATTATCAAACAAATGTTTAGTCGTGTTTACATTGAAGATCCGGGAGAAACTGATTTATTGCCGGGCGAAACAGTGGAAAAAGCGCAATGGCTGATTGCTAATCATCAATATAGAAAAGATTCAATCGCAAGATCAAAAGCGCGCGAATTATTCCTCGGCATCAGCAAGGTTTCATTATCAACACAAAGCTTTTTGTCAGCGGCTTCTTTCCAGGAGACTGCTCGTGTATTGATTAACGCCGCCATCAACGGAAAGATAGACCATTTGGAAGGCTTGAAAGAAAATGTTATCATCGGTCGTTTGATTCCGGTTGGAACCGGTTTTGGCGACAAAGAATTGAAAATAGATGAAGAAAGCAAATAGGCCGTAACTCGTAAACCGTAATCCGTAACTCGTAAAGTGAAAGAATAAAAAATTCCCCTGATTATTTCAGGGGAATTTTTTGTGGACTTTTTTTAAAAACAAAATTTGGCTGATTTTAGCCATAAATTGGCTTTTTGCTATTGACAAATTCAGAATTTTATGTTATAGTAAGCTATTCTTTTAAAGCGTGGAAGGTTTGTAAAATCATATTGGTTGGAGTATTTATGTCGCTTAAATTAGGACATATAAATACTCTCCTCAATTTTGAGAGAGTCCCGGGCCTCGGGCAGGGGCAAAATACTTTTTGGGCTTTCAGCCCAATAGGAGACAGAGATGGCAAAATATGATGGCTGGACATATGGTGAGACCGAGGCGCTTCTCAACATCATCGGAGGCGCGGATGTCGCGCGCAAGGTGCTCCGAGGCGAGAGCAAACTGACTGTTGTGGAGATCGTTCCACAACCCCTCCTGACTTTGGCTGGAACCGTCAAGGTTCAACCGGTGAATAAGCTCGGGGTGAACGAGTTTTTCAACGAGAATAACTCGTCGGTGAGAATCTCCTATGTCGGAGACAACTTCAAGGAGTGGTTCTACGGAAAGGAAGAGGAACAACCGAACGCGAACGAAACCGTCTTGCGTTATCACACGCTCAATCGGCGTTCGGTGGACGGTCCCATCATCAAGGAACTGGGTGGCGAGGACAAGGTCAAGGTTACTCTCTCCCATGTTGCTGCCCTTATGTTGGAACAGTCCAATGGCGAGCGGGGTGCGCTCCTGACCAATAGCTACGCGGACATCTTCTATGTTCACGACGTCGCGGTGAACGTGTACTGGCTCGGCTTCGGCTGGTACGTGGTCGCCTACTCGGTCGGGGATCCGGGTGGGTGGAACGCTGGCGGCCGGGTGTTCTCCTGCGATTCATAACTTAGGTTCTTGGGCATTTTGCCCTTGACCCTTTGGCTCTTTGTTACTTTGGCCCCCAGAATTTTTTTTCGGAAAAATCTGGGGGCCTGTTTTTTTGTGAAAAAATTTATGTTATACTGTTTCGGTAGCCACACATTGCTCGGCGGCCACGGCTTCCGTGAGATGGCTTCAGAAAATTTTTTTCGAGAGTCGCGTTGGGTATGCCTCGCGCGAGTGTGTAAAATTTTTTTTTTCAAAAACAAGAATCGGCGCGAAAAATTAGGGGACTTTTTATGTCCCGAATGATATTCAATCCGAGGAGAATTCCAAGGATAGTGTTTAAAGATGATTTTTCGCGCGAGAACATTCTCGTGTTGCGCGCGGTGAACGTGAACTGGAACGGCAACGGCTGGAACGTGAACGCCAACTCGGTCGAGAATCCGAATGAGTGGAACGCTGACAACCGGGTGTTCTCCTGCCACTGTTGTTTTCTCCCGTTATTTAGCGGGAGTTTTGCTCAAAAGGCCTTTCCTCCACCCGCCCAACATGCGGCCGATTTCATCCAGCTTTTGCGATAGAGTTATATATTTATCTTTGGGTATAAGTTTGTTTTCCCATGCTAGTTGAAAAAAGAATTTTAAGATATCCATTCGTGAGATGGTTTTTCCAAGCAGAATTATTTTTTGTTCAGGAGGCAAATAAGCGGCCGTGAAAGTTAATTCCAGTATATCCAAGAAGGTTTGTTCTATTTTTTGGCCTAAGCCAAAGCGCTCTGTCTTTGGCAAGTTTTTATGAAGCGCGAGCCAGAATTGGTATACTTCTTTTTCCTTTGTAATTACCGTTGGTAGCTGGGGGGGGGGTTAATTGATTCATAATATATATGAAGGTTAAATTGTTTGATACTTTTAATGATATTGTTAGTATAAAAAATTTGATGGGCGCTTGGAGGGATCTCTTGAAAGGGAAACAAAATAAAAAGGACATCCAATTTTTCTCCCTCCATTTAATGGATAATATCTTAGCTCTTCATTATGATTTAGTAAACAGAACTTATCAACATGGTGGTTATGCCAGTTTTTATATAAATGACCCAAAACGGAGGCACATCCATAAAGCGGATGTCAGGGATAGATTACTGCATCACGCCGTTTACAGAATTTTATATCCGTTTTTTGACAAAACATTTATATCGGATTCGTTTTCGTGTCGAAACGGCAAGGGTACGCATAGGGCGGTTAATCAGTTTAGAAAAATGACCTGCCGGGCAAGCAAAAATAACACAGCCACTGGTTGGGTTTTGAAATGCGATATTAAAAAGTTTTTCGCGAGTATTGACCATAAGGTTTTAATAAACATACTTAATGAATATATACAGGATAAAGATATTATGTTGTTGCTTGAGAATATTGTTGAAAGTTATATGACTGTTTGTCATTCTCGCCCTGTATCACCATTCTGTCATTCCCGCGAAGGCAGGAATCCAGTTCACGGGATAAACTCCGGCGGGAATCCAGATGATTGGCGGCTGGATCCCCGTTTTCACGGGGATGACAGCATTGATGTTGGCTTGCCGCTTGGCAATTTAACTTCCCAGCTTTTTGCCAATGTTTATATGAATGTTTTTGACCAATGGGTTAAACACTTCTTAAAAGCAAGATATTATATCAGATATGCCGACGATTTTGTTTTTCTTTCGCCCGACAGGCAATGGCTGGAAGATATTATCCCCAAGATACAAAAATTTTTATCGGAAAGATTAAAATTGACTTTGCATCCAAATAAATTATTTTTGAAAACAATTTATTCAGGCATGGATTTCCTTGGTTGGATAAATTTTCCCGGCCATAGGATACTGCGCCGTACAACCAAGCGCCGGATGTTGGCCAAAATCAAAAATAATCCAACGCCCGAGGCATTGCAGTCATATCTTGGTTTATTAAAACATGGCAACACACACAAAATAAAACAGGAGCTTTTGGGGCAGTATTGGTTGTGGCAGTGAGTTAATATTGTGGTTTTAATAGTGATGAAGCTATTTGATCTTTAACTGTTTTTATGTTTAAATTATGGCATAAACATGCCAATCAATTATTAAACACATTCGCATTATTCGCGTAATTAGCATATAATTCGCGTATTCGTGTTATATTTAAATATTTTTATGTCCGGTCATTCAAAATGGGCTAATATACAGCAAAAAAAGGGGAAAATGGACAGCGCGCGCAGCGGTTTGTTCACTAAATTAAGCAAAGGAATAACCATTGCCGCCCGAGGCGGAGGCGATCCGGAAATGAATTTTTCTTTGCGTTTAGCGATAGAAAAAGCCAAAGGCGCCAATATGCCTAAAGATAATATTGAACGCGCCGTTAAGCGCGGAACCGGCGAGTCGGGCGAAGGCGCGGTTTTGGAAGAAATATTGTATGAGGGTTTCGGGCCGGGCGGAACGGCTTTTTTAATTGAAACGGTTACAGATAATAAGAACAGAACAGCGTCTGAAATCAAACATGCTTTTCTTCAGTTTGGCGGTTCCATGGGCGGGCCGGGAAGCGTGAAGTGGCAATTTAAACGGATGGGTGTTATCCGTTTAAATAAAGAACAATTAGCAATTAACAATGAACAATCGGCTAATTTTGAATTGGAATTGATTGAGGCCGGAGCGGATGATATTGTTGATAATGAGTACGGTATGGAAATTCATTGTCCGATTGAAAAATTGCAAGCGGTTTTGGGAGCGGTGAATAAGCGCGAATTGACGCCGGAGAGTTCGGGATTGGAATGGGTGGCGAAAGAAAATATTTCTTTGAAAGAAGGCGAATCAGCTACTGTGAATAAATTATACGAAATACTGGATGAGTTGGATGATGTGGAAGCGGTCTACACTAATGAGGCGTAAAATTAAGTAACTCGTAAACCGTCCCGATGTGAAATCGGGATAAGTGTTCCCTTATAATCCGTAACTCGTACAGTCCCGACATAGTCGGGACAAAATTACGAGTTACGAGTTACTAGTTACGGATTACTATTATTGTTTGGAATAAAGATATTTGTGATAAATTTATGTTTGATAAGTCGGATAAGACAAGAATACTCGGCATTGACCCCGGTTTCGGCCGGGTCGGTTGGGGAGTGGTAGAAAAAATCAAAGGCGATTGGAAGCATGTCGCGCATGGCTGTATTGAGACCGACAAAAAACTGATTTTTATTGACCGGCTTGTTCAGATACAGTTGGAATTGAATAAAATAATAAGAAAATATAATCCTAACCGGTCCGCGGTTGAGGATTTGTTTTTTTATAAGAATGTTAAAACCGCGATTCAGGTCGGGCAGGCGAGAGGCGTGATTTTGCTGACTTTAAAACAGGCTGGCTTGCCGGTGGACGAGTACACCCCGTTGCAGGTAAAACAGTCCATTACCGGTTATGGCCGGGCGGAAAAAGGCCAGATTCAGAAATTAATTCAAATGCATTTACAAATGAAAGATAAAATAAAGCAGGATGACGCGGCCGACGCATTAGCTGTGGCTCTGACCGGCGGATACTCGCTGGCGTTTAAAACTAAAACCAAATTGGCAGAGTGATTTTAACTATGTGTATATACTTGACTTTTCGCTTAAAATCGGCAAGAATACAAGTATATTAACTTATTTAATCTTCCATATATGCGCGTCCAAACATATAAAATACCGGGGTTGGCGGTTGTTTTGTTTGTATTTTTATCATTTTTACCTTTTCCGGCCAAGGCGGCCACAACAATTTCAGGTATTATTTCTACTGACACTGTCTGGACAGCGGCCAACAGCCCATATATAGTCAACGGCACTTTAACCATTCCAACTGGTATTACATTAATTATAGAGCAGGGTGTAGTGGTTAAATTTATTCATTTACAATCTAAAATGAATGTGTATGGCGCGATGCAAGTAAATGGAACAAATGATAATAAAGTATACTTTACTTCATATAAAGATGATGAAGTCGGAGGCGACACCAATGCTGATGGAAGCGCTTCTTTACCTCTTCCAAAAGATTGGCGGCAAGTAATTATCTATCCGGGGGCTAACGTAAATTTTAATTATTCGATTATTCGTTACGGAGGAAACACCGCTTCTGTTTGTCCGGATTATACTTGTTCTGGGGCACTAAACAATAAAGGAAATCTTGATTTTTCAAATTCACAAATTTATCAAACAGACAAATATGGTATTTACCAAAGCGAAGGATTAACTACCGCTGACGCGGCTGTGTTTGATGGCCAATCGCAAGCCGGAATTTATGTAAGTAGCGGTAGTCTATCAGTATCTGGCTCTACTTTTTCAAACCAGGATCACACTGGTATTATTATGTTAGGCGATTCCAATTTTGATTTGAATAACAATATTTTCCAAAACAATTTAAGAGATGTGTATATAGATGCGAGAGTTAATTTTACTCATTCAAATAATAACTCACAAGGCGGTACTTTAGCCGGTTTTAACATAGGGGGAATATCTAGAATAAATTCAGTTTGGGAATCAGATAATATGCCGTATATTGTTAATGGGAATCTCATTGTGCAGGAGGATAGCGCGCTCACAATTAATTCCGGAGTAATAATAAAATTTGCGCATAACCAATCATACTTAGACGTGCGTGGTATTTTGAGTGTGAACGGCGAAGAAGAAAAAAAGGTATATTTTACTTCTTTAAAAGATGACGAAGCCGGCGGGGACACAAATGGAGATGGAAACATAACACTGCCCGCCGAAAAAGATTGGCGAAGAATTTTAGTAAATCCTGGCGCTATAGCCAACATTAATAACGCCATAATAAGATATGGCGGATATATTCAATTTAATTGTCCTTACTACACTTGCTACGGAGCAGTTAATAATAGAGGCAATCTTAATCTCATAAATTCAGAAATAACTAAAAATGGAAATTACGGTATTTACCAAACTGACGGCATTTCGATTATTGATACATCTTCTATATCAGAACACTCCAGAGGAATTTATGTTACGACCGAGAGTGATAACCTAACAATTCACAACAGCTCAATATTCAATAACACCGGCTACGGCATTTTGAATTATTCTTCCAATACTGTTGACGCCACGCGCAATTGGTGGGGCGATCCGACCGGACCGTATCATTATGCTTTAAACACCGGCGGATTAGGCAACGCGGTATCGGATGGCGTTAATTTTAGTCCATGGTTGAATTATGATCCGTCGGTTGAACAAATGCCCACAATAGAAAATCTTGAGCAGTTTAGATTGATTGAAGAAGTTGAATTGACAGAAGGAGAATCAACGGCAAATAATGTTATTATCTTGAAAGCATTATTGACTGATCCAAATGAAGATATGGTAAAAATGCAAGTAGAGCTAAAAAAATACAGCCAAAATTTTGATGGACAAAATCTATTGGAAACGGAATTAGTGCCTTCAGGAACAATCACGATGGTCACCTTTACCGGCCTCGTAGAAGAAAGTTATAAATGGAGAGCGCGAACAATGAATGAAAATGGCTTCACTTCTGAATGGCAGGAATTTGGCGCGCAAGGCAATGTTGACTTTTCTATTGTCCCCTTGGGTCAGGCCGCGGCTGATTTGGCTAAAAAACTTGCAAATCATCCGGAAGCATATTTATGGGGTGGTAAAGGGTGGAGTTTTAATCAGCAAGAATTTATTTCAGCTTCTGTTATTTTATCCGGGTATGATTATTGGAATCCAGATTTACAGGGGTACGATACAGGAATAGGTTTGGATTGTTCTGGTTTAGTTGTGTGGTCTTTTGATAGATCAAATAATCCGTTTTTAAGTCGTTATAATAATGTAATTTTAGCAGAAGGTTCGAATTCTCAATATCATGATAATTCTGAGGCAATAAATGAATCAGATTTACAGAGTGGGGATCTATTATTTTTTGGTTATTACGATCAAAATAAAAATGTAACTACCACCACCCATGTAGCCATGTATGTTGGTAATAATGGGAGTTATGATGTCGTACATGCATCCTCCCCACAATTAGGCATACGAACTGCCTGGAAAGATTCTTTAAAAACAGAAGGGAATTTTTTGAAAACTTTCGGATTTAGACGTATTATTTTAAATACCGAGTTAAGTCTTATAAAAGGTTATATACAAGTTGGTTCACCCGTAGACCTAGTAGTTAGAGATCCCAATGATTTTATCATAAGTCAAGAATTATATACACAAAGTGATTCAGAATATTCACATGAAATACTTGGGGAACTATATTATGCTAATGATGGAATGGGTAGCGATGGACGTCCTAAAGACATGGTTTATTGGACGAAAAATAAAGTTGGAAATTTTAATATACAAGTTATTCCTGAATCAGATATCTTACTAACAGATACATATAGTTTAGAATTCCACGCAGGTGATCAAGTAATTATGTTGGCAAAAGATCTGCCAATATCAGAGATACCGGAAAAAGGGTATGGTGTATCGGTTTCAGATATGGGTGTAATTGAAGAATTCTTACCAGTAGATATCAATATTAAACCAGAAAGTGAAGATAATACCATAAATTTAGGATCAAATGGTTCGGTCTCTGTTGCGATATTTGGTTCGGATATGCTTAATGTTAGAGATATTGATTGGGGCAGTGTGCGACTTGCAAGCGCTTCTATTAAATTAAAAGGTAATGGTGACGCGATAATAAAATATGAAGATTTGAATGGTGATGGTTATGATGATGTAATAATACATATTTTGACGGATGCTTTTCAATTAACAGAAAATGATGTTAAAGCATATTTAGAGGGTCAGTTGATAAATGGTAACTTAATCAAAGGATCAGATTTAATACATGTGGTCCCTTAAACATAATTTGATATTATGCTAAAATATATATATGAAAAAACAACATAGCATAGTATCAATATTTATCTTAATAATTATAGTATTACTATCAGTAGTGGCAGCTTCCATTTTTGTATACTCAAAAATAAAACCAAATACCAAAACAACCGAGACAGAACAAAAACCAGAAAAAGAAGATAGTATGGAAGAGCAAATGGTGAGTACTATTATTGAAGGCGAAGAATATAATACTTACAGAAATGAAGAGTATGGATTTGAATTTCAGTTTCCAAAAGACTGGTCGATAAAGGAGGAAGTTAGTGGAAATTATTATAGTAAAATTACTGTATTTTCATCCCCAGGCACTATAGCAAGTACACTTAGCCCAGCCATACTGGTTAATGTTGTATTGCCAGAATTTGCTGATAATACATTTAATTCATTAAATAAGATAAGTTCTAGTATCGAAGTTGATGGGGTGAAAGGAATCAAATATGAATATGAATATGGAGGGGTGCCTGAAATAGCAACAGTAGTATCACTTAGTAAGTACAAAATAATTTTAGGAACTATAGGTGTTAGGACTATAAATAATAAATTAGATTTTCATGAAAAAGAATATTACAATTTTTTGAATTCTTTTAAATTTTTAAGATGAAAAAGAGAGATAGTATAATAACCATCTTCATTCTAACAACGGTCATCTTACTTGTAATTGTATTTGCTTGTCTTTTTGTATTTTACAAAATTAAACCAGGGTTACAAAAATTACAAATAACACAAGAAGAAATTAAAAAACAAAACAATATTACTGAGGGAACTGAATTTAATACTTACCGTAATGAAGAATTCGGGTTTGAATTTAATTTTCCAAAAGATTGGAAAATTAGAGAAAATGCCTTCGGTAGTGCTGTAAGTAAATTCAATTTAGTCATAGAACCAACTAACATTAAATATCTACCACACCCAATAAGAATCAACATTCTGCCAAATGACTGGATAGAAAAAGTAACCAAAGATATGATTGAATCGGATAGATTATCAGTGGATGGAGTTAGTGGAGTCAAATATAAAGAATTGGACATGGGGCTACCACAGATAGAATATATATTTCCTTTAGGTGATAATAAAATTGTCATAGGAGGGAAGGAACAATATGAGGCTACACTAAATGAAGTTTTATCAACATTCAAATTTCTAAAATAGAATGAAAAAAAACATAATAACAATATACGTCATAATTTTTATTGTTCTACTTACAGTTGTAGGTGCCTCTCTTTTTGTATTCTCTACAATTAAACCAAAACAAAAAATAATAAATTCAAATAATGGTGAACAAAAAACTCAAATCGTGGAAACTAAAGGGACAAAACTACGGGGTGTTATTATTGAAGGAACTGAATTTAATACTTACCGTAATGAGGAATTCGGGTTTGAATTTAAGTTTCTAAGAGACTGGAAGTTAGAAGAAAATTCCTTTGGTAGTTATTACAGTAAATTTAACATAGTATTATCACCATCTACAGGGCAAAAAGTTTTGTTCCCAATTTTGATCAATGTTGTCTTGCCTGAATTTGCTGATCGTAGTTTTAATTCTGTAGAAAAAATTACTTCTGAAATAATAGTAGACGGTATAAGTGGAATAAAACATGAGTATGAATTTGAGGGATTTTCAGAAACTGCTATTATATTACCACTTGGAGAATATAAGATAATTTTGGGTATTAACATTTACGAAAATGGGTACAATGATTTTCTTAAAACGTTCAAGTTCCTAAAATAGAATGAAAAAACAAAATAGCGTAATAACAATATTCATCTTAATTATTGTAGTATTACTATCAATAGTGGCAGCTTCCATTTTTGTATACTAAAAAATAAAACCAAATACCAGAATAATTGAATCTCTTCAAAATGATGTTAGCACTTATGTGCCTGAACTTTTGAAGTTTGATTTTGATGTGAGAGTATTGGGTGAAAATTAATAACCCATTGTAAAGAGAATATTAAATAAACCATCCGTGCTTATTTTTGCAATAGCTATTATTAAAATTGGAAATATAATATTTACTTTTTTTCTTCTGAAAGTCAAAAATAAAAGAAGAATTAAAATTACATAATATAATAAAAACATATATATATTTTTATAAATCAGGTTAGTACTTAAATTAAAATGCAATTCTGATTTTAATATAAAGTAAAACCCACTAGCAAGATAATTAAAATAATCAAATATTTTTTTTAAAATAGATCCGTCTAATTGTGAAAATATATATATACTTTTCAAAATAGACAGGCTAAGCAATCCTCCCCAAAATTTTCTTCCTAAATACCAAGGTACTATTTCATTATTTGATTTTTTGTTTTGTTCTTCTTTTTTAAGTAAGTCCATATAGCCGTATTGAAAAAATAATACTAAATTTAGTATAGCACAAGTATATATTGAAATTGAAATACATACTGTTGACAACCTAATGCGCTTATGCTATACTAAACCCATTAAAAATTCCCGATTAAATCGGGATTCGGACCATGAAAGCCCTGAAAAGGGATAACATGCTAGGCATAGGCCCGATAATAAATATTGGCATGTATGTTAGATAAACAAAAAAAACAGAAGCTTATCAAAAAGTTTCAAACCCACGCTGACGATACCGGTTCAAGCGAAGTCCAAATAGCGATTTTATCGGCGGAAATAGACGAGTTGGTGGAGCATTTGAAACAAAACCCGAAGGATCACTCTTCACGAAGAGGCCTTTTGAAAAAAGTCGGAGAAAGAAGAAGATTATTGAGGTTCTTGAAGAAAGAAAACCTTAAATCTCATGAAGACTTGGTAAAAAAGCTTAAACTTAAGCAGTCAAAAGTTTTAGACAATCCTCAAGATGAAATTGATATTGAAGAGGATAAAGATGAACAAGATGATCAAATTGAAAAGTAAAACAAACAATCCTATCATACACCCCCACCAAAGAGTTGGGGTGTTTATAGATGTGCAGAATTTGTATTATAGCGCCAAGAATCTATACAGAAAGAAAGTTAATTTTGGCAATATTTTGAAGGAAGCGGTGGCCGGACGCCAACTGATTCGCGCGATTGCTTATGTGGTCAGAACCGAATCAAAAGAAGAGACCCCGTTTTTTGACGCGTTGTATAATTTAGGCATAGAAACGAGAGAAAAAGATTTGCAGATTTTTTATTCAGGATTGAAAAAAGCGGATTGGGATGTCGGTCTCGCGGTTGACGCAATCAGGCTGGCGCCGAGTTTGGACGCGGTAGTGATTGTGTCGGGCGATGGCGATTATTTGCCGTTGATTGAGTATTTGCAAAAAAGTTCCGGCAAGCATGTGGAAGTGGCCGCGTTCGGCGAAACATCTTCCTCAAAATTATTGGATGCCGCGGACAGTTTTATTGATTTGAGTGAAGATAAAGAAAAATTCTTGATTCCGGATAGAACCCAGATGGAAAGAAGATTGCCGAGTGGAAATTTTAATAAAATAAAAAATAATAAAAAAAGAATAAGTAAATAATTTCCGCCAGAGGCGGATCAGCCTTTGGCTGAAATTTTAATTTATAAGGATTGGTCCGGAGACACCTAGGTTTGCGCGCGATTATCGCGCTATGCAGATCTATAGTATCTGGATCAATCCAACAAAATATATGTTGGATATCAAAAATTGGTCCATCGAATGGGGTGGACGAACATTGTCTGTTGAGACAGGCAGATTTGCATTGCAAGCCGATGCAAGTTGTACAGTACGCTATGGCGATACTGTTATTATGGCTACCGTGACACAGAGCAAAAATGTCAGAGAAGGGATAGACTTTTTCCCTTTAATGGTTGATTTTGAGGAAAAGCTTTATGCCGCCGGCAAGATAAAAGGCTCCCGTTTTATAAAACGCGAGGGGCGTCCGTCTGATGAAGCGATATTATCCGGACGAGTTATTGACCGCGCTATCCGCCCTCTTTTTGACGAGAGAGTCAGGAATGAAGTGCAGGTTGTGGTTACTTCGCTTTCGGTTGATGGCAAGAACGACGCGACTATCACCGGTCTTATTGCCGCCAGTTGCGCGATTAATATGTCGTCATTGCCTTGGAACGGCCCGATCGGCGCCGCCAGAATCGGACGCGTTAACGGCGAATTGGTTTTAAATATAACCGCCGACAAGATTCACACGGAAAGCGACCTTGATTTGGTTGTTTCCGGCACTCCGGAAAAATTGATTATGGTGGAATCGGGCGCGAAGGAAGTCAAGGAAGATGATATGTTTGAAGCGATTAAATGGGGTTGTGAGCAGTTAAAACCGGTGCTTGATTTGATTGAAAAAGTGCGCGCCGAGGCTGGTAAAGAAAAAATGGCTTTACCCGCGTCTTTTGATGACCCGGAAAATCCGGCGGAAAAAGTGAAAAAGGCGACGCAAGAATTTGTTGCCGGTGTGGCCGATTCAATGATTTTCAATTCCGTGAAAATAAGCAGG
Organism: Candidatus Magasanikbacteria bacterium RIFOXYC2_FULL_40_16; assembly: GCA_001783185.1. Classification (GTDB taxonomy): domain Bacteria; phylum Patescibacteriota; class Patescibacteriia; order Magasanikbacterales; family UBA922; genus XYB1-40-15. Next base: position 48,934 of record MFQY01000047.1, read on the forward strand.
AAAGAAAGAAATGTGATGATTGACGGAATTAAGGAAGCGTTGAAAGCTCATTTGACGGAAAAAGGTTTTGCGGAAGACGCGCAAGGTCCGGGCTTGGAAAACTTGAAGGAATATATTGCCAATGAAATCACCAAAAGAATTTTGGATAAAGATCAGAGATTGGACGGCAGAAAAATAACCGAAATCCGCGAATTGCAAACTGCGATTGATTTGCTTCCCCGCACTCACGGTTCAGCGATGTTTATGCGCGGAGACACGCAAGTGTTGTCAATCGTGACGTTGGGTTCTCCGGGCGATGTGCAGACTTTGGAAACAATGGAAGAAGAAGGCACTAAACGCTATATGCATCATTACAATGACGCGCCATACGCTTACGGCGAAACCGGAATGATGCGTGGTCCGGGTCGTCGCGCGATTGGACACGGCGCTCTTGCCGAGCGCGCGCTTGAGCCGGTATTGCCGGAAGTGGCGCAATTCCCATACACGATGCGCGTGGTTTCAGAAGTTTTGGGATCAAACGGGTCAAGTTCAATGGCTTCAACTTGCGGTTCAAGTATGTCTTTGATGGCGGCTGGCGTGCCGATTAAAAAACCGGTGGCTGGAATCGCTATGGGTTTGGCGTCAAACGAAGCCGGAGATTGGAAAGTATTAACTGACTTACAGGATATTGAAGACGGCAAAGGCGGAATGGACTTTAAGATTGCCGGCACTCGCGATGGCATCACCGCCATACAAATGGATACCAAAACAAAAGGTTTGAGTTGGGATTTGGTAAAACAAACAATCAAACAATCTTACGAAGCCCGTCTTGAAGTTTTGTCAGCGATGGAAAAATCAATCAGCCAGCCAAAACCGGAATTATCAGAATTTGCTCCTCGCATTGAAACCATTATGATTGATCCGGACAAGATTCGCGATGTTATCGGTCCGGGCGGAAAGATTATTAATAAAATTATTGACGAAACCGGCGTGCAAATTGATATTGAACAAGACGGCCGGGTGATGATTACTTCTGTGCAAGGCGAAGGTATGACCAGAGCCAAGAAAATGATTGAAGATTTGGTTAAAGAAGTTGAGCCGGGCGAAGAGTATGACGGCAAAGTCGTCCGTTTGGAAGATTTTGGCGCGTTTGTTCAGCTTTTGCCGGGCAAAGACGGCTTGGTTCATGTCAGCGAAATCGCTTGGGAAAGAGTGGATAAACCGGGTAATGTTTTGAGCATCGGCGATACGGTTAGAGTAGTGGTCAAAGAAATTGATAATTTGGGCAGAGTTAATCTTTCAATGAAAGCGCTTAAACCAAAGCCGGAAGGTTGGACTCCTCCACCGCCAAGAACAGGCGGATTTGACCGGGACAGAGGAGGAGACAGAAACAGAAAACCGGGCGGTTTTAGGAAACCGTTTAAGAGGTAATTGTTAGGTTGTAGGTTGTAGCTTGTAGCTTTGTAGCTTGTAGGAAATAAGAGAGAAGATGTGAGACGGAAGAGATAGACAAAAGACTTAAGACATAAGAAAAACTCCCCCGATTTAGTCGGGGGAGTTTTGGTTTTTATTTTTTTGTTGTTTTTGTCATTGCGAGGAGTCCCAAGACGACGTCGCAATCCCGTCTTGTCATTCCCGTGAAAGCGGGAATCCAGTAATTTAAAATCTAATGCCTAAAACCTAATCCCTAAATAATCTAAATAAGTCATTATATAAATGTTATTTTACCTTGACAAAAGCAATAAAATATGCTACCGTTTTGTCAAATCGACTGTGGAAAGGGATTGTGCCCAGTAAGCCAACCTGATTCCCGGCGACAGACAGAAGGAGAAAAGCGATGTCGGTTAACCTATATCTCAGTGAAAAAGTCCGAGAACTTCCCGGTTTCGAGAGTAAGCCTTACAGCGATGGCTCCGGCGATGAGATGAGGATCAAAGGAATGCGGTTGCAAGGAGACAAAGGACGTTTCTATCTCTATTGGGACATGAGTGATTCCCTCTCGGATGAACTCAAGGACTTGGTGGAGGAGATTTCATGCTACGAGACGATTCCTCAGATGGGATACCGAGAATCCGGTATCTATCGGCACGGAAGCGCGGAGTGCGAACTCATCCCTGAAGATCAGGGAAACAGCAAGCGCCAAAAGTTGGTGTATAGACTCAAGATCACCGCGAGCAAACTGGAAGATGTCAGGGAAATTCTCCACAAGGTGAAGACCGGGGCGATTCGTCCCGAGGAAAGCTACGAGTGTCGCCAAAGCGGCAAAGATCGTTCGGAGCTTGAAAGAGAGCTCTCTCATACTAAAGAGATGCGGGATTCGGCGTTGCAGGTGGTCAAAGATCTTATGAATGAATTGGAATCGGTGAACCATGACTTCTCCCGTTTCACCGATGATTATGTTGAGTTGCAAAAAAAGATCACCCGTATGTACAATTTCGCTGGTGACTTGCTTGGCCGTCAAGACGGCAAAAAAAAGGCCTTCCGTTGGCCGTTCGTGAGTCGACTGGGTGTGGTAGATAAGATGCTCCGTGCCCTTGATGGCAAAGAGTAATCAACCCCGTACTAGACAAGCCCTGTGCCTGTTTGGACGGGGTTTTGTTTTTTTGTCATTCCCGTGACTACGGGAATCCAGTAATTTAAAACCTAATGCCTAAAACCTAATCCCTAAATAATCTAAATAAGTCATTTGACATAGGGCTGGATTTATGGTTAAGTATGCGAACAAACGGTCATTATTTATACAAATAATTTTATAAATTTTAACTTTAACTCTATGCGCAAATCGCGTTTGGGCCGGATTGCTTCTTCCTGCGGGGGCTTTTTTAGGCGTTTTTTAATCGTCGCAGTGGTTTTAAATATGTCTTTTGGTGGGTTGTTTGGCGCGGTAGTAACAGTCAAAGCTGCCGGAGCGCCGGTGCCTTTTAGCGAGAATTTTGGTATAGACACAACAGGTACCAATAATGTGCCAAATTGGAGCGAAGATGATGGAGACGGTGCAGGTACTAAAGTCATAGTTTCTAATAATGGAAGTGACAATAATGGTGAGAGCCCTGATGGTGGCAGATTTGTTGTGGTGGATGGTGATGGCGGTTGGATTTGTAGAGAAATTGATGCTTCAGATTACCACTCGTTGGAGATGTCATATTATTGGCGTGGCGATAAAGATGCTAATAATAGTAATGACGATGGAGTTATTGAATATAAAAAAAGTGGTAATTGTAATGATTCTTCCGGTTGGACATTTCTTAGGAACCACGGTTTAAAAGATACTTATTTACACTGGTCTCATCAGTTAAATTTTTCTATTTCTGAATTGGATGGGAGTTCTTTCTTTTTGAGATTTAGAGCGGATTCAAACAATGATAAGGAAGAGTTCAGAGTTGATGGAATAAGTATCACCGGAATTGAGGACGATACCATTCCTCCGGTTATTGAACCAATGTCGGATTATCATGATGAAGCTTTAACTCCAACCGGACAAGCTGTGACGTATCTTTATCCAACCGCCAATGATAATGTTGACCCGACAGTTGAAGTGACTTGCGAACCGGCAACCGGTTCAGATTTTCCAATGGGGCCAACCGTAGTAACTTGTAATGCTACCGATAGCGCCGGCAATCACGCAATACCTACCACTTTTAATATAATTGTTGAAGATACCACTCCTCCGGAATTTATTTGGGATGAAATCAATCCGGTGGAATTGGTTGTGGGCGATAGTTTTGATCCGACAGAAGGTGTCAGCGCGGTTGATAATATAGATGGGCCGGTTATTATTGAGATCAGCGGAACTGTTAATAATATGGTTCCTGAAACTTATTATATTGTTTATACCGCAATTGATAATGCCGAGAACGAAGCGCAACTTATCCGCACCGTTATGGTTTCAGATGTCAACGCGCCGGTAATTAATTCGATTGCCGACATAACCGTAGAAGCGGAAGGTCCGGACGGGGTAGTAGTTGATTATGGAATTATCACCGCTACTGATGATGTAGATGGAGATATGGATGCGACTTGCGATCCGGTATCAGGTTCTCTTTTCCCGA
>MFQY01000047.1:53002-53238 GCA_001783185.1 Candidatus Magasanikbacteria bacterium RIFOXYC2_FULL_40_16
GGTCATACAGCTAACGCTGTGGGAGTGACTATTATTGTTGAAGAACCATTCATTAGAATCGCGGGGATAACTTCTCCGGTTGAAGAAGCGGTCGTTTCAGGTTTAGTATCTTTTGATGCAACCTTATCTGATAAAGACAGCAATGACAATGTCCAATGGGCGGTTAGAAAGGGAACATGTTCCGCGGGAACAAATACAATGTTTGGCAATGTGGATGGATTTAACAACGCTTATGA
>MFQY01000048.1 GCA_001783185.1 Candidatus Magasanikbacteria bacterium RIFOXYC2_FULL_40_16
TGGCGCCGTATTTAAGCGTGTCCGCGGAAGAATCCGATTTTGACCCCAACTATATAATCAGCGACGAAGAAATCCAAAACTCCGGAAGTATGAACCGCGAGGATATCCAGGCTTTTTTGGAAGATTACAAAAGTTATCTGACCGGCTACCGCTCTCTTGACGCGGAAAACGCCAACCGGACCGCCTCCGACATAATTTACCGCGCCGCAATTAAGCACAGGATAAATCCAAAATATCTGCTGGTAAAACTGCAGAAAGAACAAAGCCTGATAACCAATAGCTCCCCGACGCAAAAACAACTGGACTGGGCTACCGGCTACGGCATTTGCGATGATTGCAGTATGTCCGACCCGGCTCTGCAAAAACACAAAGGTTTTGGTATTCAAGTGGACAGCGCTGCCGCCATCATCCGCTGGTATTATGATAATCTAAGTATGCAACCTTGGATAAAACGAACCGGCCAGTCATACATCATAGACGGACAGCTTGTTCGCCCAGCCACTCTGGCGACCGCTTTTCTCTACACCTACACCCCGCACATACACGGAAACCAAAACTTCTGGACCTTGTGGCAAAAATGGTTTGACCAGGTTTATCCGGACGGCAGTCTGATCAAAGGCTCAAACAGCTCCTCAATTTATCTGATACAAAACGGCATCAAACGCCCATTTAAAAATATGTCCGCCCTGATTACTCGCTTTGATCCAAAATATATTTTAAATGTGCCGGAAACGGAACTTAAAAACTACGAACTTGGCGCGGAAATTTCTCTTCCTAATTATTCCATTTTAAAAAACGGCGGAAATTATTATTTGCTTGATTATGATTCGCTCCGGCCGTTTGCCAGCTATGAGGCCGTGAGAAGCCTCGGCTACCACCCGGATGAAATTATTGAAGCCAACTCCACTGATATTGCTTCGTTTTCATTAGGAAAAGTGATAACGGCCGAAACAACCGCCCCGCTCGGCCGAGTTCTGCGAGTAAAAGAAAACAATAAACTTTATTACATAAACGACGGCAAATATTATTCAATCACGGATGAAAAAATCGCCAAAATAAATTACCCGAATATTCCGGTTGAAAATGCCACTGCCATAGAATTGGCTAACTTCACTCCCGGCGACCCGCTCAAACTTAAAGACGGCACTCTATTCGGCATAACCGGAAATAATAAAATCTATGTCGTGGAAAACGGAAAAAAACGCCATATCGCCAGCGAGGATGTGTTCAATGGACTGGGCTTCAACTGGTCAAACATAATTTGGGTTGATGAATTTACCGGATTAAACCATCCGACCGGACAACCATTATATTTGAGAAGTAAAATTCAAATCGCGGACACAACCGCGACAGGTAGCGCGACCACAGCCGTAGAACCGGCTAATGAAAAAATGTATAAAACGCCGGCCGGAGAGACAGAATACATCAGCGAAAAATTTGACACTGCCGTAAATACTTATCTGATTGCCGATTATGAAACCGGCGAAGTTCTGGCCGGAAAAAATATAGACGATGTCCGGCCGATCGCCTCTTTGACCAAAGTAATGACCGCTTATCAAATGATGAAGGAAGGACTAAACTTAAACAGCAGTAAGACTTATGAGCCGGCCGACCACAAAGCTGTTTATCATACTTTTAGAATTGTTGCCGGAGAAAGAATCTACAACCGACACTTGTTTTACGCCGGTCTGATTTCATCTTTAAACACGCCAATAAAAATGCTCGTGGATTCGGTGGAAGAAAATGAATCCGCGTTTATTACCCGTATGAACACGCAGGCAAAAGATTGGGGCTTAAAAAATACCATTTTTGATTCCGTAACCGGCGAAACTTTGGAAACAGAATCAACTGCCGGAGATTATCTGACAATTTATAAAAAAGCAATAAACAATAACGAAGTCAACAATATTCTCGGTATGAAATCATACCAATATGATGAGTTAAAAGATATTGACGGCCAACCCCGCCATTATGACGACCACAGCAATCTGCTTGCTTTGCAAACCCACGCGACATACAATATAATAAATAGCAAAACCGGTTATTTGGATGAGGCCGGCGATTGCCTCGCGATGTTGATACAGCGAAACAGCGACGCGAAAAAGTTTATTATCATAACCATGGGCAATCCGGATCATAACAACAAATTCTCCGAACCTTCCCGCCTAACCGATTGGACAATCACTCAATTCTAAAATCTTAAATCTTTCCCGATTTGCTTCAGGCAAATCGAGGATCCTCGATTCCGACAAAACGGAATCGGGATAATTTAATCCTATGTCTTTAGTCTTCGCCGCCATCACTCCCCACCCCCCTCTTTTGATACCGAATATCGGTAAAGAAAAAATCGCGGAATTAAATAAAACCAAAGAAGCGCTGGAAGCGCTGGAAAGAGACCTCTACGTGGCCAAACCGCAAATGATTATTGTAATTTCACCGCACAGCAGTCTTTATGAAAACGCTTTTTCCGCCAACGCGAACACGAACTTTACCGCCACATTTGAAGAATTCGGGGATTTATCAACCAAAAAAGACTGGGTTGGCGCGCCCAATTTCGCGGCCAAGCTCAGCCACAAGTGTAAATTGAATGATTTGGATTTTCAACTGGTCAGTCGAGATAAATTGGACCACGGCGCTTCAGTTCCGCTTTTTTATCTTGCCAACCACTTAAAAGATATAAAAATCCTGCCGATTGGCTACAGCAAACAAAAAGCGGTAGAACATATCCGGTTCGGAGAAGTTCTCAAAGAAGTGATAATGGAAGATGAGAACCGCATCGCGATAATCGCGTCCGGAGATTTGTCCCACAATATTTCCCAGCACAAAGAAGCGGGAGAAACTTTTGACGAAAAACTGATATATTTGATAAAACAAAGAGCGACCGCCAGTATGATTGATTTGGATTCAAGCGATTTGCTGAAAAACACGGAGGAATGCGGGTATCGGTCAATTCTGATACTAATGGGAATACTAAAGAAAATGAATTACAAATTTGAAGAAACCTACGAGCATCCGTTTGATATCGGCTATCTGACAGGAGGGTTTAATCTTGGGTGATAAGCTATTAGCTATTAGATTATATAGGGATTAGGGTAATTGCTTGTTAAGTAAGTAACTAACTATTCTAATCGCTAAACGCTAATCGCTACAAAATATGGACAGCATCAAAAACATAATCAAAATCCCCGAGCTCAAAAAACCGCCGGCGTACAAATGGCAGGATCTCGCGCTTGATATAATCAAAGGCATTCCGGACGCGAACACAAAAAAAAGCTCGGTTTTTAAGTGTTGCAAACAAAGCCCGCAACATGCTAAAATCGCTTTTGAAGATTGTAAGGAGTTGAACAAGTTATATGTTCAGTATTTTCTTAAAGTGTTTAATGAATTAGAATCAAGAACCAACACCTAAAAAGCTAATAAGCTACCCCAGTACCAGAGCAAAGCTCGGTACAGGGCACGGCAAGCTAAAAAGCTAACAATATGTTAAAAATAACCACCCTGCCAACCGCCAGTCTAAGAGAAAAATCAAAAGAAATTGACCTTGATTTTTTGTTGTCCGCGGAAACGCAAAAACTGATTGACGAAATGATTCCGAAAATGTATGAAAGCGACGGTATTGGCTTGGCCGCTCCGCAAGTCGGACACAATATCCGCGTCTGCATCATCGGCAAGGAGTCGGATAAAAAACTGAAAGAAGATTTGGTTTTGGTCAATCCGGTTTGGGAAAAAACCAGCCGGAAAAAAAAAGCCGATATGGAGGGCTGTTTGTCCGTGCCGAACACTTTTGGAAAAGTCGTCCGCTATACCCGCATTTCCGTGGACGCGCTGGACAGAAACGGAAAAAAACTGGCATTTGAAGCCAAAAACTTTTTAGCGCGCGTCATTCAGCATGAGGTTGATCATCTTGACGGCGTGCTTTTCATTGATAAAGCCACGGATATTTGTAAAGAAGAAGTGAATACCGGAATGAGCCATCTCTGTGAGGCGGATTTGGAAGACGAGCATAGTTTGAAAATATAACACAGCAGAGTAAGTCCCGATTTGCTTGAAGCAAATCGAGGATCCTCGATTTTGTCCGAGGACAAAATCGGGACAGAATAGGCAAATTAGGCAGATTAAGCAATATTAATTTAAAAACCCGCCCCGCTGGACAGCGGGGCGGGTTTAAAAAATCACTTACGCTTGACAATTTGGATTATATATGCTATATTTTCTTCCGTCATTTGACCGTGTCATCATAACGGTGGCATGAACAATGGAGGAAGAGATGAAAATTGGCAATCTGGTTCTCGGGATCTTTTGTCTGATGTTGTGTTCTTGCACGGCGAACTGCCGCGCCAAGAACTTCGGTGGCAAGATGGCCATCGACCTGCCCTGTGATCAGAAGCTGTTCGATGTCACCTGGAAGGAAGACAACCTCTGGTACGCCATGCGTCCCATGGCGGACGACGAAAAACCGGAGACCTACAGATTCGTGGAAGAATCCTCTCTCGGAGCGATGGAAGGCACCGTGATCTTCCACGAAAGCCGCTGCAGGGCGGAGCAGTAGTAACCGGCATTCAGCCGTTCCACGCCCCTCGTGTCCGCGCGACGCCTGGGGCTTTTTTTTATTTCCTTTTGAATCTATCCCACGGACGGTCTTCACCTTCATCAAATAAATAAGTTTTTAAAATTTCAATTACCTCCGGCATACTTCTAAATTTATCAGATTCGGTAAAACAGAGCAATTTCGCGTCCTTCACGAATCCGTACTCAACACCTTCAATAATTTTTTTAACTAAAGGATGTTTCTCAAATTCCCTTAATTTTTCAATCAAAATTGATTGTTTTTCGGATAATTCCGCCTTTTTGAAACCCAATTTTTCCATGTCCATATTTTTACAAATTAAAAAATTAATTTTATTTTTGCTCTTCTATGTATTTTTTTTATTTCGGCAAATATGGTTTAATAGCCTCTCTGATTTTTGCCACAACATCATGCTTTTCATCATTTTTAGACCAAATGGGCACACTGCCCCAGGTTTTGTCCGCCCATTCTTTTCCATTAAAATTTCTTGAAGATTCATAACGCGGTATGCCATGAAAATGAAGACTGTGTAAAGCATTTCCCATTTGCCAATAATTGAACCTATCTGGTTTAAACATATCAATTTTTAACAGGGTCGTTTCTATTTCACCCATAACGTCTTTAAGCTCATTAATTTCTTGATTTTCCAGTTCGGAAATTTTTTCCACAGGCCTTTTGGCAAAAATAATATAACAACCAAGAGTATGCTGTCTATAACTGACTTCAAGAACCCAATG
>MFQY01000049.1 GCA_001783185.1 Candidatus Magasanikbacteria bacterium RIFOXYC2_FULL_40_16
ATACCAACGCAATTATATTTATGCGTCTGACGGTGGCAAAAGAGAAATGGCCGTTATTGAATCAATACTCAAGGGTTATCCGATAGGCCTGATTTATTTTAATAAAGTAAGTGACAACAATCTGGAAGTTTTGGATGGGCAACAGCGTATTACCAGTCTTGGACGATTTATTACCGATAAATTTGCCATCAAGGATGAAAGCGGTATGGAGCAGTATTTTGACGGTATGGCAAAAGACAAGAAAGCAAAGATCTTGGAAACGAAATTATTGATTTACGAATGCGAAGGGACGGAAAGCCAAATAAAGGAGTGGTTTAAAACGATTAATATTGCCGGAGTCCCGCTTGTCCCTCAAGAATTGTTAAATGCGATTTATTCCGGACCATTTGTTACACTCGGCAAGGAGGAGTTTAGTAATAGCCAAAATGCCAATATCCAAAAATGGAGCGCTTATATAAAAGGCAGCGCAAACCGACAGGCATTTTTTGAGAGGGCTTTAGACTGGGTGAGTAAGGGGAATATTGATGATTATATGAGTAGTCATCGCAACGACAAAAATATCAATGAATTAAAAAAATATTTCAACAGCGTAATTGATTGGGTCTCAAGCGTATTTACCGATGTAGAAAGCGAAATGTGCGGGCTTGAGTGGGGACGACTATATGAGCAGTATCACAAGAAATCCCACAATCCCAAAAAGGTGTCAGCTGACGCGCGTAAACTTTATGCTGATCCGTATATCAAAAATCGTAAAGGTATTTTTGAGTTTATTTTAGGCGGTTCTGTTGATACAAAATTGCTTGAAGTTAGAATTTTTGATGAAGCAACTAAAAAAGCGGTTTACGCGACACAAACTGGTAAAGCAGAGAAAAAGGGTGAATCAAACTGTTCGTATTGCGCTATTGGACACGACGCAAACAAAGAGAAAATTTGGAGTTTGAGCGACATGGACGCTGATCATGTAACGGCGTGGAGCAAAGGTGGCAAAACAGTGGCTAAGAATTGTCAGATGTTGTGTAAAACTCACAATCGGGCAAAAGGTAATCGGTAAAAATATTTAAGGCGACGCGCCAGTTCCACTGGCACGAAATTCGGTGGCGGAAAAGAGGGTTGAATGCAAAAACTAAAAGTTGTATTATAAAATTAATAACCATAAAATTATGAAAAACAAAATCGCAATTATCGTTTTGATTATCGCAATTGTCGCTATATTGGGAGGAATTGGTTTTTATTTTATTCAAAAGAATAAAGCGCCCGCCAATTCCCTTAAAAATACCACGCCACCGAGCCAAACTGGAACCAATAATCAAGTCAATTCCGAGCAATCACAAAATAAATTAGTAACTGATGATTTTGAAATCAGCCTTCCCGAAGGCTGGCAGAAGACCGCACCCGCAATAGGAGCTTCAGCAATGGCCATTAAGGCCGATGAGCAACTCACTGACCCCGCGGCTCAAAAGATTAATTTCAGAAGTTATTTTGCTGTAAGCTATGACACGTTGCAAGGGAAAAGTTTGAGCGAATATTTGCAGAGCGTCAAAATCCAGCTACAACAAACAATTTCCGGTGCCGTTTTTGCCCAAGAGCATGATACTACCATAAACGGCAAACCGGCGCGGGCATTTGAGGCAAGTTTTACCCAGCAGGGAGTAAACTTTAAAATTTTAATGGTAGTGGTTAAAGGTGTGAATGATGATGTTTGGGTGATATCATTTAATACTCTCCAAAGCACTTGGGCGGAGTATCAAAAAGCATTTTCCGACATTGCCAATAGTTTTAGTTTGAAATTGAAAAAGTAGTTATTTTTCGCGGCGCGCCAGTTTCGTTGGTACGAAATTCGGCGGCGGCGGAACCCTAGAAGCAATCCCGCTTTTGCGGGATGCTACGGGGCAAGAAGCAAGAGAGGACAGAAGCTTGTTCTGCACCACGACATAGGATTCACCTCAATTTCCTTCCAAAATTCAGCGTCAGTATTTTCGCTAAAAAAAGTTCGGATTTCGTTCAGCGTTCGGAGCTTATAAAATAATGGCTTAATAGAGCCATTATTTTTGTATACTTACATAGCGTTAGAACTAAAATAAAATTCTACCTACAGACGATTGATTTTTCAATTTTTGACAATACCTCTTGCGAGACGTAAAATAATACCAGGAAATTTAGTGGTTGTTGTTATTTTTGGTGATAAGTGTTTGGTTTACCCTGTGGGTAAACCAAACTTGCCATTATTTTAATAAACTGGTAGTATGATAGTAGGTTATAAAAATACACGTGAGGAAGAGTTTTATGCAGACGAAAAGTCTCTTTCTTCTCAGTATGGTGATAGAATGGCAAAGAAGATTAATCAGCGGCTAAGTGAATTAGTGGCTGCTGAAAATCCACAACAATTGCCAAAAAATGCGAGATTTCACGAACATGGTGGAAAAAGAAAAGGTATGTTTTCGATTGATCTTATTCATCCCTTTCGACTTATTGTTTTACCCACATGTGCTTATACAAGTTATATTGAAATTACAAGTGTGGAAATTTATGAGATTATTGATCCTCACTAGAATATAAAATATGGTAGAGACCAAACTTTCATATAGTCCAAATTTTGTCGTTCATCCAGGAGAAACTCTTAGAGATGAACTTGAGTTTTTGAATTTATCACAAGTTGAATTATCACAGAGAATTGGATTAAGTGAAAAGCATATAAGCCAAATTATAAATGGCGAAGATCCGATTACTTCTGACACAGCAATAAAATTGGAGCTTATTCTTGGAATGCCGGCAACTTTTTGGAGTAATTTACAAAAGAATTATGAATTAAATCTTGCACGTATTGCCTCAGAAAAAAGAATTATTCAAGAGGTTAAAGAAGGGAAGAAATTTATTTGTTATGCTGAGTTGGTAGAATTGGGGTTTGTCGAAAAAAGTAAAGATTGGATGATTAAAACACAAAATTTATTAAAGTTTTTTGGTGTGAATTCTCTTTCTTATATTAAAATTACTGAAGCAACAGCATTTCGTCAGGCTTCAGGTGAATTCAATCAACATTCGTTAGCTGCATGGTTAAGGTGTGGAGAAATTGAAGCAAATAAAATAGAGATTGGTGAATTTAATAAAATGGCTATAAAAGAAATTATTCCCAAATTAAAAAAACTTACAACGCATTCAGAAGGTTTTGGGTGTAAGTTGCAAGAATTATGTGCTTCTGTAGGTATTGTAGTTGTTTTTACCCCTTATTTTAAGAATACTAAGGTGAATGGATCAGCAAGATGGATAAACAATAAAGCTGTTATTCAGCTAAATACAAGAGGTGAATATAGTGATATATTTTGGTTTACTTTTTTTCATGAACTTGGACATATTTTTTTGCATGGTGTAAAGGATAAATTTTTGGATTATCAAGGAAAGACTAAAGATGAAAAAGAAAGTGAAGCGGATAAATTTGCCGCAGATATGCTTATAAAAACGATTGATTTAAATAAATTTTTGGAAAATAAACCGTTAACTAAGCAAAAAGTTGAGACTTTTGCCAAATCAATTGGAATAAGTGCAAGTATCGTACTGGGTCGCCTCGCTCATGATAAAATAGTTTCTTGGAAAGGAGTTGCGTGTTTACGTGATAGACTTATTATTAAAATATAGTTTTTTGAAGTTTCAAATCTGGTATATAAATATACTTATTTGTTTGCATAAATATAGTTCTAACATCATTTACGATGTGGAGCAATGCTTGGGATTTTTTGTTTACACCTGAACAAAGCCGTGTTATAGTAAAACAAAAAAGGAGGATGCTGTGCTCAAAACAATCGGTTATATTCTTCCGTCTCTTGTTCTTGGATTTCTGGCCGGGTTTTATTTGACTTTGGCCATGATCGTGGTGATTTCTCTCGCCGTTATCACCCTTATTGTCAGCATATTCAATCAGAATGAACTGACAGGCGATTCCAAAGAAAATAATTTGTCTTTTATGATAATTCCGGCGGTAGTCTTTATCGTCGGTATGGCTTTGGGAATGGGAATGGAAATGTATACCGAATTGGGTACGACAATCGGTCTTTCAGCGCCAAATATATTCTTTCTGCGCTAAACGCGCGGAAGAACCCTAACCCCCCCCGACTAAGTCGGGGTTTTTGAATTGTTTTTTAGACTGAAATAAGTTAAAATAAGTAAGTGAATGGTAAATGGCTCCGCCATTCCCCGATGTGAAATCGGGGTAAGTGTTCCCTTACGGCGGAGTAAGGTGCCCTTATAATTTTTAACTTAAAACCATATGAACGAGATGATTCAGTACGCAGAATATATTAAGCCGTTTTGGGCGCCACCAGCGTGGGTTTTTGGTCCGGTTTGGATGGTCCTTTACGCTTTAGTCGCGTTTTCTTTTGGTAAAGTGTTTTATTTGGCGTGGAAAAAACAAGTTTCAATGATAGTCGCGCTTCCTTTCCTGTTTAATTTATTGTTTAATTTTGTTTTTACTCCGATACAATTCGGTTTGCAGAACAATTTGCTGGCGGCGATGGATATCTTGTTGGTTTTGAGCACGCTTGTTTGGGCGATGAAAGCGATTTGGCCATACAGGCGCTGGATTGTATATGTGAATATTCCCTATCTTATGTGGGTGTCATTCGCCGCTGTGCTTCAATTCACGGTAACATATTTGAATTGGTAATTTGCATTAAGTTTTTATCCTGTCAACCGAGGAGTCCCAAGACGACGTCGCCCCCCGACTAAGTCGGGAGATAAAGCCCCGCCAAGGCGGGGTGAATGTTCCCTTACAATCCCATGACAATTCGTCATCCCGAGCTTGTCGAGGGATCTCTTAAATAACGGGACTACACTCCGACCAAGTCGGGACTCGTAATGACAGACATAAATAAAGTTTATTTTTTAAACTGAATTTAATTAAGAATTCTACGAGTTATTAATAATCGGGTTGGCATGCTTAAAGAAAAGATTCAAAATTTATTTTTTTATACCAAAATTAAGGCTTTGTATAAAAAACATGAGAGACAGGCAATTCCGGCGATGTTGGTTTTAGGTTTTGTTGCTGATGTTGTCACTTTTCGGAGTATAGATTTAGGATTAGCGTTCGTTTTACTCGCGGTTCATATTTTTTTGGTAGGTGTGGCCATTGCTTTTATCAATATTTATGATACGCATTGGGCTAACGCGCCGGGCAAAATTATTTCTTATTTGAGGATTTTGGCTCCACTGGCGATGCAATTCAGTTTTGGCGCGCTTTTTTCCGCGGCTTTTATTTTTTATACATTCGGCGGGGTTTTTTCCGTCAGTTGGCCTCTCATAATTTTGGTTTTTTTCCTGATGGCGTCAAA
>MFQY01000050.1:0-2920 GCA_001783185.1 Candidatus Magasanikbacteria bacterium RIFOXYC2_FULL_40_16
GAGGGGCCTTTTCCAATTTGGTTGGAAATGATCCCTCGGCATAGGAACTGCGGAAACTATGAGAGACGAATGAGCCTGACAGGTCCGCCCCAGCCGTCGACGGTTCCGTCATAGTAGTAGCGCCAGAGGCCACAGTATCGGCGCGCGTACTGTATGCGACCAAAGTCATCGAGCGCATCAGGAAAGGCGATGGATACGTCCCCGCGTTCGGCCGGCATTTGGTTACAATATTTTCGGAAATACTGGAAAGCCGCCTCGTTCATTGAGGCCTTGTCGGCGTGGCCCCGCAAACGCACCTCACGGACATCAACCGGGTCATTGTTCGGTTTGCTGAACGCGAGCATCTCACAGGTCTTGTCCCCGAGCGGGAATGTGCTGGTGACAGTACATGGTGGAATGGAAATTGTGTCGGAAGCATCGTTCGTAGTCATGGTGTATTCCTCCAAAATTATTCCTAGTTTAATTATAGTACATTTTTAAAATTTTATCAATACCCCAAATTCTATATCTTAGGTCTTACACCGTAGGTCTTTCGTTCAATCCACCGGTATCACAAAATGCGCGCATTCCGGTTGGCCGGTTTTTTCATTCAAATAAACACTGACTTGTTCAAATTGAATCGGGGTGTTTTCCATATCAATATTATTATCAAGGCAATAAGCGCGCGCGGCGGAAAATAAACGACTAAGTTTGCCGGCGCCGGTGGCCCGTTCCGCGCTGCCGTCATCGTTTTGACGGGTTTTGACTTCAACAAAACATAGGGTTTTTATTTTGCCCGTTTTGCATTGGGCAATTATGTCAATTTCCCCTCCGCGCGTATTAAAATTTCTGGCAATGATTTTGTATTTATTTTTTATTAAAAAAGATGAGGCTATATCCTCACCCCGGTCGCCGGTTTTTCTTTTTTCAGTTTTCATAGCAGAAGAATATTTAGATTATTTAGGCAGTCCCGACTGAAGTCGAGGATCCTCGATTTTGTCCTGAGACAAAATCGGGATAGAATATTTAGTAATTTTATCATCAACGTAAAAACATTTCTATATATTCTATATAATCTATTGCCTGTATACCCTTTAATTAATCGTGTCTAAACAAGATAATGCCATTGTGGTATTTACCGGCGGAGAATTTTTCTTGAACCGTAAAATTGTTGTCCGCCGCCCAGTTGGCGATTTTATTGAAATCAACCACTCTGTCTTCCTTCGGGCCGATTGTCAAATTGTGTCCGCGCTTCCAATCAACTATCACAATGCGCGCTTTTTCTTTCAGTAATCGTTTAGCTTCGTTGAGCGGGTTGTCAACCTCGGCGATGTGGTTCAGGAGATTGACCATAAAAACCATATCCAAACTTTTTTCCGGTATGGAGGTTTTTCCGACTTGTTCCACATCCGACCAAATCGTGTGTATGTTTGGGTTTTTGTTGAGCTTGGCTCTTTTATTGATGCTTTCCAAATCATCCTGAAGAATATCCACCGCGTAAATTACGCCGTCGCTCCCGATTATTTTTGACGCGGGAAAAACTATTTGTCCGGTTTTTCCGCAACCAAAATCAGCAATGTGCATTTTGCTGTGCAGTCCGGCTTTTTCAAAAATCGGTTCCGGATTTATGAGTTTGTTTCCGCTGTGATACATAATTGATTAGTAAATAGTAATCCGTAACTCGTAACTCGTAATTTTAGATTAGTTAAGTATAAAATATTAAGAATATATAGATTATATAGTTTTATTGTTGATTATTTTTTTATCTATATAATCTCTTGCTTAAATACTCTTTTTAATCAATCCCGAAGGTTCGGCCCATCACGCTCAAAAATATTTCTTGAGCCATATCAGTCATAATCATGATTGAAATTATAATCATCGCCAGACCGATGAGCTTGTACATCAGCCGTGAACCTCCGCTGGTGCCGAGATGCTCCTCTGCCCAGGCGATACTGCCGAAGTTGATGACGAACCATTCAGCCTTGACTACAACCACAACTCCCAGTAGAATTGCTAAAATGCCGAGAATGTATTTCATATTAGATGATTGATTTAAAAATATGTAATATATATAGTATACTATAATTTGATTTTAGTTTAAAGTTCGGAGCCAACCGGGGCTTATCCTGAAAATTAAAACTATTTTCGCCAAAGGCGAACCCGTCCTTCGGCGGGGGCTATGAACTATTTATGAAAGAACACACAAAAAAATTAGAAGAATTGAAAGAAAAAATTTCCAATACTTGGAAATTGTTGGATGTGGATCAAATGATTGCCAAAATGCACGGACTGGAAAAAGAAATGCAAGAAAAGGATTTTTGGAGCAATCAGGAAAATGCCAAAAAAGTCGGGAAAGAATATGAAGAGTATAAGAGTGAAGTGGAGAAGTGGTCGGAAATAAAAAAAGAAGTGGATGAGCTGATTGATTTGGGAAGCGATTTGGAAAAAGAGCCCGGCAAGTCAATGGAAGATGATTTTAAGAAAGATGTTGAAAGACTGGAAAAACAGTTTGAGAGTTTGGAATTTTTTATGTTGCTTGATGGTGTTCATGATAAGAGTAACGCGATTGTCGCCGTGCATGCGGGTAGCGGTGGAACCGAGGCGCAGGATTGGGCGGAGATGTTGTTGCGGATGCTTTTGCGTTATTGCGAGAAAAAGGGTTGGAACACTACTATATTAGATGAATCCAAAGGAACGGAAGCGGGGATAAAATCAACCGTGTTCAGAGTGGAGGGCAGATACGCTTACGGTCATTTGAAATCGGAGAACGGGACGCATCGTTTGGTCAGGATATCGCCTTTTGACGCGGAGAAAATGCGTCATACTTCTTTCGCTTTGGTGGAAGTCATTCCGGAAATTGAAAACAGCGAAGAAATTGCCATTGACCCGAAAGATTTGCGGGTGGATACTTTTATGGCCGGCGGACATGGCGGGCAAA
>MFQY01000050.1:2939-5224 GCA_001783185.1 Candidatus Magasanikbacteria bacterium RIFOXYC2_FULL_40_16
GGCAGTGCGGATTGTGCATGAACCGACCGGAATTACGGTGCAGTGCCAGAATGAGCGGTCGCAACAACAGAATAAAGAAACCGCGATGAAGATTTTGGCGTCAAAGTTGCAGAAAATAAAAGAAGAGGAAGAGAAAAAGGAGCGAGAAGAATTAAGAGGAGAATACAAAAGCGCGGAATGGGGCAATCAGATTCGGTCTTATGTTTTACAGCCGTATAAATTGGTAAAAGATTTACGCAGTAAATATGAAACGCCTGACCCTGATGCTGTTTTGAATGGGGAATTGGATGGAATTGTGGAAGCGTACTTAAAAAGCTTAAAAGGCTTAAAAAGCTAGAAAAGCTTAAAAGGCTTTTGTCATGTATTAAGTTTTATGAAAGTTTTAAAACAAAAAGATGTTAATATTAATGAGTTAGCAGATGCTTTAAAACAGGGCAAGGTAATCGTTTACCCGACGGAGACTTGCTATGGTTTGGGTTGCGACGCGACCAATCAAGAAGCGGTTGACAGGCTGTTTGAAATAAAAAAACGCCGGAAAGATAAAACGGTTTTGGCGCTGGTGTCCGGTTTGGAAATGGCCGGAAAATATATTGAATTGTCGCCATTGGTTTTGGAATTGGCAAAAAAATATTGGCCCGGTCCGTTGACGATTGTCGCGCCATCATCAGACAAAGAAAAATTGGCGACCGGCGTGATTGGCAGTGATAATTTTATCGCGGTCAGAATGACCGATAATCAATTTGCCGGCCGGCTGTGCGCGGAATTGGGCAGACCGTTGGTATCAACTTCTGCCAATATCTCTGACCGGGAAAGTCCGTATGATGTTGAATCGGTTTTGGAGATGTATAAAGATGTTGGAGATAAGCCGGATATTGTGATTGACGCGGGCGCGTTGCCCAGTCGTAAACCTTCTACGATTATTAAAGTCAGGGATGGAAGTTTTGAGATTTTGAGGCAGGGGGAAGTGACGGTGGAAAATTGTGGATAATTTGACTGGGTTAAGCTACAAATTTGACAAGACGGTAAAAATGTGGTATAGTGAGGACACTTTGGACGGAATGGTTCCGTTCAAATGTTCTTTTTGCCAAAGGAGGCAAAACACAATGTCGAAAACAATGTTTTTGAGCGTTCTTGTTGCTGTGACCCTCGCCCTGTTCGGGTGTGGGGGAAACGGCCCTACTGCCGACGACGATGATGACACCGATGGTGGCATCGATCAACCCGACGACGGGAAGATCCATTTCTCCGCGGCTTTCGCGGAGGTCAGCGCCGTCAGCATCTACGACCAGAGCGGGACTTTGGTCGCGTCGCCCCAGCCGGATGAGGGAATCACCCTCAGCGCCGGCGACTACCTCGTGGACATTCGTGACGAGTTCGGGAAGGGCTTGTTCAACGAATACGCGAATCTCGTGTTCGTCCCCGGCGTGACCAACGCCGAAATCATCTTGGAACCCAACTCCGTTGACGGAGTGGAGACGCTTCTCGCGCAACTCCGCGTCCATCCGGACGGTTCTTCTCCCAAGTATATGGGAGTGTCCTCGCCTCGAGGACAAGTGATTTGGGAATCAAACTACGCCATGTATGGCAAGTTCCAAACCGGAACCTACCAATACTCGGATGAGTTTGAGGAAGCGTCGTTTTTCCCGTACTTGATTGATAAGAGTGAAAGTTGGGAACGACTGCATCAAACCGAGATGTATGACCATTGGATGTCGTGTCGACATTCAATAGACGAAGGTGATTTGTCGTTTGCGGAATGTTACGTCAAATACGGATACGAAGACCCGTTACCTAACTTCAATGAACAAGATGACTCCACTGATGGAGTCTGTGATGAACTTGGTTGTTGCGGAGGCAACAGTTATCACTTCGCGTTGTTGGTTGGCTACAATGCCGGTCTTGTGAAGAATGTGGATGGGTCATATAATATATTTCCTGTGATTTCGAGTAGTTTCCCATCGACGACAGTAGAGACCGTTCAGGCGGGTGATTTTCTCTATTGGAAGGGGATATTCCGAATCGTCGTTCGGGTGGCGGATGCATATATAGTTTTTTTTGGTTCAAACCTCGTGAGTGGTGGTTATGGGTATGAAAGAGTGGGAGTCAATGTCGTCCCCAATACCTTGTATGGGGTTTATGGACATGACACCATAGAATGTGTCTACGACGGAGACTGTCCGCAATAACCCAGACTGGTCTGAATGATAAACTCAAAAACCCGAGCGTTCCGTGGGAACGGAACAACGATTTTCAATACTAAAGGAGTAAGGAGGAAAGTTTTGCCG
>MFQY01000051.1 GCA_001783185.1 Candidatus Magasanikbacteria bacterium RIFOXYC2_FULL_40_16
GGAATCGGCACATCACCATATTTATTCGCTTTTTCCCTGACTATTTCTTCGTCGTCTTCAAACTGAATTAAAATCGTCCCCTCCGGTTCCTTAACTATCACATCGCAAACAAAATCAGGAGCGAACCTGACCTTTGCTCCGTTTTGCACATGCCGGCCCGGACGCGCCAGCGCTTTCCACACCCCTTTGTTTTCCATCGGACGAACCAAAAAAATCTCCACCTTTTTTTCATGTCCCAAAAGCGGTTGATTATCTTTTGATAATAACTCGCCGAAAAGGCGGGCTTTAAAAACTTTGGAATTGTTCCACACCAATAAATCCCCCTTTTTCAATTCATCAACTATATTAAAAAATTTTTTATGCTTTATTCCGCCCAATAAGCTTCCACCTCTTTTCACAATCATCAAATTAGACCGATCTCTCGGTTCAACCGGCCTTTGCGCGATTCTTTCCATCGGCAGATTATAGTCAAACTCTTTTGTCAACATAGACTACTTTCAAATAGCAAACTCACAATTATTCTCCAAACGAATTTATTCAATACATCAATTACGAGTTACGGTTTACGAGTTACGATTTACGGATTATTATCTCAAATACTTCTGCACATTTCGGTTATGTTCATCCAAATCTTTCGCGTATTTTACTTCGCCGTCCAGCGTAGTCAAGAAATACCAATAATTATTTCTCTCCGGATAAATGGCGGCCCTAATGGAATTCTCATCCGGCGCGGAAATCGGCCCCGGCGGCAACCCCGGATATTTATATGTATTCCACGGATTATCAATTCCTCTTTCTTCACCGGTCGTAAAAACATCGCCCTTTTCCCCGGTAACATAATGAACCGTTGAATCGGCTTGAAGTGGCCAGCCCTTGTCATAACGCTTCCAAAAAATATCCGCCACCCGCGCTTTTTCCGACGGCGTCCTAACCTCTCTTTCAACAATACTCGCCATTGTCAGTATCTCATGCAAAGTGCGTCCGCTGTTTTTTATATCTTGAACCATCTTGTCCGTAACCACATTATCTTGCTGTGAAATTAATTTCTCCAAAATATCGTCAAGCGTCGCGTCCATATAAATCCTGTAAGTATCCGGCGCCAAATAACCCTCATAACTCAAACCCTTCGGTTTTTCTTTAATAATATCAATATCAAAAGCAAGCGTCGGCGCGTTGTGGTCCGCGTACTCTTTAGCCGGTTCTCCAACCACCGCATAAAAACTTTCCATGTCTTCAACAAAACCGTTATTGGCCAAATATTCGGCAATGTCGCGCAAATTCCACCCCGGAATTATTATCATCACTCTCTCATTATCCGCAATCGCGTTTTGCAAAGAATTGGCTACGCGGGCCAGCGTAATCGGATACAAGACCGACAAATTTCCGGCCTGCACTTTTTTATCTATGCCTTTGAACACCAAATACTTTTTGAAAAGCCACTTATTGCTAATAATGTTTTCCGCCTCCAATTTTTCCGCGAGCTGATCAATAGTCTCGCCTCTTTCAATCGTAAACTTAACTTCATCAGCGTTCTGCGCCTCAGCGACATAAAGAGAATGATATAAAAACCACACCGCCAAAAAAGCCAGAAGCGCTATCGCGGTTATTATCTTTTTTAGCAGGCTGATTTTCCCCACATTCACTTTCAACTCTTGAATATCATCTTTAATAATCTTGCCGGTGTTATTTTCTTGTTGATCCATAATTTAAATTAAAATATATTAGAGAAACTTGCTTAATCCTTTATCTTCAACTTTCTTTAATAATTCCTTAACTTCAGGCACATCATCCTTATGGCAAACCAAAAGCGCTTCTTTGGTGTTCACAACCATCATACCTTCCAAACCGATTACCGCTATCAGCTTATCCCTATCCTCATTACAAATAAAACTGTCGGTTGTGTTGTGCGACAAAACCAAACCCTGCTCGCAATTTTTATGTTTATCCGGTTCAATCGCTTCTTTGAGCGCGTACAAAGTGCCCGGGTCGCTCCATTCCAAATCAACTTTTAAAACCGTAGCCTGCGTCTTATCAATTTTTTCCAGAATCGCGTCGTCAAAAGAAATCGCCTCCAGCGTATGATACAGCTCTTTTATTTTACCATAATCTCCGCTCATCTTTTTCAAGTCATCATACATATACGGCATCAACTCTTTATACAAATCCAAAACAAAATCAATGTTGAAGATAAAATACCCCGGATTCCACACCCATTCTCCCGACTCAAACATTTTTTCGCAGTCTTCCAGTTCCGGCCGATATTTCCACTCCAAAAACTCAAACTCATTGCTCTCTTTTTTATTTCCCAATCTTATCCAGCCCAAATTATGATTGGCAAATCTCGGCTTCTCCCCCAAAAATACAAACCGGTTGCTGTTCTCGGCAATCAATCCCTCTCCTTTATTAAGCGCCTCAACGAATTTATCTTCATTTTTCATCAGATGGTCCGCCCACAATATCGCGATTGTGCCGTCATATCCGCTCTCTTTGACGCGCAACAAAGACAGCCCAACCGCCGCCGCCAAATCTCTTCTGACCGGCTCAAGCAAAATATTTTTTTCCGGCAATTCCGGAATCTGTGTCTTTATTATATCCGCGTAATTTTCATTGGTGGATATATACACATTCTCAATACCAAAACTCCTAACCCTGTCCACGGCCATTTGCAAAGTTGATTTATCGCCAACAAACGTGCCGAATTGCTTCGGCGAATTTTTTCGGCTCAACGGCCATAACCTCGTTCCCGCCCCTCCCGCAAAAATTATTATACGCATAATTTATTTTTAAATAAAAAAGTAGTTCACAGATAATGATACCGCAATCGCCAAAAAAAGACCACCCAATATATCCCGAGGATAATGCACTCCGCAGTATACTCTCCCAACCGCCACTAAACCGGCGCCAATCAATAACGGAACATACCAATAAACGCTCAGACCAAAAATAATCGCCAGGAAAATCAACAAAAAAGAAAGATTCGTATGGTCGGACGGAAATGATTTCCACAAACCGATTGTGTAAATCAATTGCTTGATTGTCGGCATTTCAATTTCCGGCCTTGATTTTTTTGCCACGAACCCGATTGTCAGGCTGATAGCGTAGCTAACCGCCACTACTTTCACAAAAAACCAAAGCCTGCCCACCGCTTCTCCGTTGCCGGACTCGAAGATAATCCAAAAAAATATAAACAAAACAATAAAATACACCAGCCACTTTCCGCAAAATCGCATAAACAAATCCAGCCTATGGTTTTTCCCGATATGGCCGTTGATTTTCAAAAATAATTTGTGGCTCCAGCTCAATTGCATAGAAAGTTTAAATGTTCTAATTGTTTTAATTGTTCTAAATGATATATTGGTTAAACCGAATTATAACTTATTCAAATATTTAAGCGCCCGATATGAAGCCGCCACTTCCGGTATGGCCCCAATCTCGCCGTTTTCCAGCATTTTTTTAAATTCATTCAAACCAACAAAATTTACTTCTATATCTTCACAGTCTTCCAAACTTTGCTCCTGAACTTTTTTTACACCCTTAGCCAAAAACAAATGCGCGCGACCGGTTACATATTTCCCCAAACAAAAAGAACCTAAACTGATAATTTCTTCCGCCTCGCACCCCGCTTCTTCCAACAATTCACTTTTCGCGATTTGTTCCGGAGTTTTTCCATCATCAACCATTCCGGCGACCAAAGAATAAATATGCTTTTCCAGCGCAAAATAATATTCTTTTATAAATAAAACTTTTTCTTCATCGGTAATGCCAAAAACCACCACAGAATCCCTTGCGGTTTGAATGGTTATTCCCTTATCAACACAACCTTCCGATCGGAACATCCATTTTTCCAAGCCTTTCCAATTATCTTTGTAAATTTCTTCTTTTTTAATCACTTCCCATTTCATATTTATAATATTTTTTTAAATTTGTTAAATAATTTATACATTCCTTTTTTGAAAACGACCTCCACCGCATCAGGATAATTTTTCGGCGCGCCGCCAAAACCGGCTTTAAATCTGGTAATCCCCGTCCACTTATGAGTGACATCCCAGCAAAAATTATTAAAGCAGGTCGGCGTCTTTATTCCCAGACTTTTTATTTCCTGTTCAAAACAGAGCGGAGCGGTCCCGCCGAAATCATATTCCCGCGCCCCGATTTTCTTGGCAAATTTTATGCACTCCCATTGCAAAAGATATGGCGCCATCAAATTTCTGGATTCATTGCCGGACGCGCCATGCAAATAAGTGAACACTCCGCCAAAATTAATGCAAATATTGGAAGCCACCGGAACATTGCCATTATACGCGGTCAACTGATGGCAAATCTCCATATCCAGCATTTTTTTATAATATTCTTTGTTGTGGCTTTTAAATTTATCCCGCGCTTTGGTTTCTTCATTCAACCGCCAAAACGCGTCTATATTTTTTTCCGCTTTTACTGCCACTCCTTTTCTCTCCGCCAAACCGATATTATATCTGGTCTTCTGATGCATTTGTTCTTTCAATTCTTCTTCACTCTTAGTTATATCAAAAACCAAAGTATTTTTCGGCTGGCGATTGTTGACTTTGACAATATCAAACATGCTTATATCCCCCATTGCGCCAACCGGCTCAATTCTGGCAAACATATACCCCTGCTTTTTTAAATATTCAAACAATTCTGAAACCTGAAACCTGAAACCTGAAACCTGAAACCTCGGCAGATAAATAAATCTTATCCCCAAAAAAAGTTTTTGCTCAAAACCCTGCCCCTGCCAAAAAACAACGCCATTTTCTTCTATCTGTAGTCTAATGACGCGCGCTCCGGCTTTTTCCTGAAACTCTCCCCATTCCCAAGACTGCAAAAACTCGGCATTTTTTTGCTTATTTAAGTAATTATCCCAATCTTGTCTATTTTCACATTTTTGTATTTTCATGACTATATCATAGCTAAAATACGGCTTTTTTGCAATCTAGACGTATCCTCTTGATTTTTTTCTCAATATGTTGTATATTATTCAACATGATTGAAAGGCTTAGAAGCCTAAAAACTTAAAAGCCTGACAAATAATAAAATTAATGCCTTTTTGGCCTTTTTGGCCTTTCCGGCATTTTAAGCCTTTACATATGGGTCTACCTTCAAAAAAGAGAACCAGTCGTTCCAAAAAAGAGAGAGCCGCTCATTTTGCCTTGAAAAAAACCACTTTGGCCAAATGTCCGGAATGCGGGGCAACCGTTTTGCCTCATGTTGCTTGCAAACAATGCGGTTCATACCGCGGACGCAAGGTCGCTAATCCGACAAAAAGGATTGAGAGACGAACCAGACGACTGAAAAAAATTAAATAATTAATTTACAAATATGTCCAGCCGCCACATGGCCAGATCGATTGTGATGCAATCACTTTACCAGTGGGATTTTAGGGGCATAGACAATGTAGATATTGAAGAAATTGCCAAGCAAAATATTGCTGAATTTGGCATTGGCTTAGATGAGGAAAACATCGGCTATATTGAAGAAACGATTAAAGCCATAATTGAAAATAAGGCGGAAATAGATAAAAAGATTGAAGAATATTCGCCGGATTGGAAATTGGAGCAGATGGCTCTGGTTGATAGAAATGTTTTGCGAATCGGAGTTTATGAATTATTCTTTAACAAAGAAATTCCGGAAAAGGTGGCCATAAATGAAGCGATAGAAATCGCCAAAAATTTCGGCGGACAATCTTCCGGAAAATTCGTCAACGGCATACTCGGCGCGATGTATAATGATATCGTAAAGACACCTGACCACCCAACCACCTAACAACTCAATCACTAAAATTTTTCCCGATTTGCTTCGAGCAAATCGAGGATCCTCGATTCCGACAAAACGGAATCGGGATAATCTTAACTAAACGACTTCTAATTTTTAGTCCCGAATATATCGGGATTGAAAATTGGAAGGCTGACAAAAACCATATGACCATCGCTTCCTACGAAGAAAAAAAATTTGCTGATTTGGAAGAAAAAATCGGCGTAAACTTTAAAAACAAGGATTATTTGGTGCAATCTTTGGTCCACCGTTCTTATTTGAACGAAAACAGAGAATTTCCTTTGGCGCACAATGAAAGATTGGAATTTTTGGGCGACGCGGTTTTGGAACTCGTTGTCACGGAATATCTGTTTGAAAACTTCCTTAACCCGGAAGGCGAACTGACCAATTGGCGCGCGGCCTTGGTCAACGCGAAAATGTGTTCTGTAGTCGCAAGTGAAATCGGTTTGGAAAATTATTTATTTTTAAGCCGAGGCGAATCAAAAGACGCGGGCACCAAAGCCAGAGAATATATTTTGGCCAATGTGCTGGAAGCGATAATCGGCGCGATTTATTTGGATCAGGGCTGGGATATTACCAAGCAGTTTATCACTCGATGGGTAATATCAAAATTGCCGGAAGTTTTAGATCAAGGTTTATGGATGGATCCGAAATCAAGATTGCAAGAATCGGCTCAAGAGCTTGTCGGCGTTACACCAACTTATAAAGTATTGAAGGAAGAAGGACCTGACCATGACAAGATATTCGTGGTTGGAGTATATTTGGAAAAAGAAAAAATCGCGGAAGGACAAGGCGGAAGCAAACAGGAAGCGCAGGTTGAGGCGGCGGAAAGAGCCTTGCGGGAGAAAAAATGGAAAGGACCAAAAGTGGAAATTTTGAACAGAAAAGAGAATGATCCGATTGGGTAATTATAACATAAGACATGAGACACGCAACATGAAACATAGTGATTGAATCATGTTGTGTGAATCATGAATAATGGGTCGCTAGCTTCCCGATGTAAAATCGGGATGAGGTGCCCTCACAGTTGGACCAACTTCGCCAGTATGATTAAGATAGACAATTCAATAAAATAAAACAAAAATCGTCATTATTACCAACAATATGGGTCGCTAGCTCAGTTGGTAGAGCAGATCCCTCTTAAGGATAAGGTCCTGGGTTCGAACCCCAGGCGACCCACACGATAAATAATTAATAATTTTTTCTATGAAATCACCTGAACAACCGGGACCGCAAGAACTACCGGCCGAAGAAGCTGTCAAGACAGAAGAAAGAAAAATTACAACCCCTGAACAATGGGCTGAAATCACACAGCAACAACGAATGGCTCTTGGTCTTAAAGAAGTATATAATTTATCGCCGGAACAAATTGAAGAAATTGAAAAATCTATTGATAAACTTCTGATTAAACTTTATGAATACAATTTTAATAATTATCCGGAAGTAGAAGAGGAATCTATCTGGATTGAATCAGAAGCATTGTCAGGCAATGATCGTGTAGTCGCGCTAAGAAAGCTTATGGAGTTTCTACAATATATGGAGGATGAATACGGACTATCGGAAGAAAAAAAATAAAAAAAAGCCTCCGTGGTGTAATGGATAACACAACGGTCTTCGGAACCGTTGATGGGGGTTCGATTCCCTCCGGGGGCACTAACAAAACAGATCCACCTGCGTGGGTCTGTTTTGTTTGGTTTTGTCTGGAGGGAATTGAACGCCGGAGCGATGTTTTGCGACGCAGGCTGGCGAGCAAAACCGCGAGGCGGTGGCCAGTCCGAGGAGGCGGAAGCCGACGAGAGGCGAGGCCGATTCCCTCCGGGGGCACTAACAAAACAGATCCACCTGCGTGGGTCTGTTTTGTTTGTTTTTTATTTGTTTTGTAATATACTATAACCGTTAACCTTTTTCCATAGGAGGAAATCATGAGGGATATTTTGTCCACTATTACGTTCTTTGTTTTTATTCTCGGCATCGCGCTTTTTGCTTAGGGGCATTACAAACCCCATATCAGAACCCGCAAGGCTTACAATATCGCTTTCGCGGTAGTAAGCTTCGCGCTCGGCGCCGCGCAAGCGTTTTTCGCCATTGCCGGCGATATCCTTTGCGCGTTTCTCGCCACTTTCTGTTTCTACTTCGGAACTTACCGAAGCTTGAAAAATCTCAAAACAACGCCGGGGTTTTCTCCAAAATACAAAAACCCCAAAAAACGAAAGTTCTGGCAGAGAAATAAGCCGAAAAAAGAAAAAGATGAGAGATACATAAACTAGTCAAAAAACCTCATGAAAACCCCCGCTGTACAGCGGGGGTTTTTGCTGGGTTAAGCCAAATATCAGCTAAAATCTATTGACAAAAGAGTCTTTTTGTGATATAATGAATTGTTCCTATAAACTGGCAATCCCGCCGGAGTAGGACACAATTTTGGGGGATAAATTAAAATGAGCGAAACAAGAATATTTGTTTTAGTTGCTATCATCTGTTTGACAATCGGCGGAACATTTCAGCTCTGCTCTATGAGAGAGTTCAAAGAGTTGCTTCCAGGCGAATATTGGAAGAAAATCAGCAACAACATGAAGACCGCCGGGACTTTCTATATCCTGGCAACCTGTGGTTTCTTGCTGGCCTACTCCGCCTACGATCTGGCGATGGTCAGATACAGAATTGACACATCGCTTCAGTGCGATACGTCAATAGTAATGGTCACCATCACCTTTGCCTTGGCCGTGTGGTCATACCGCAAGGCCTATCTGGCCCACGAACAGGCCCAAAGGCAAAACTACAGGGAGATCAAAGATCTTTCCCTGTTGAAATAAGGCGCGCAACGCGCCCAAACACAACGCCCTGTGAACTTCGGTTCGCAGGGCATTTCTTTTTTTATAATACACTAATTCCACACTAATTAGATAACTACTAATTTTCACTCATCAAACAACTCCCCGAGCCTATGGTTTTTAAAGACCGAGTTAATGTATTTTTGAGCGTACCCCCATAACGGGGGCACAAAACATTGTTTGAGCCCCCGACCGAGTCGGGGGTGAGTTTGTTTTGTGAGTGAGAAAATACATTAATGAGTGCTTTACAAAACCATCAGCTCGGCAGTTTTGGCTCCACTTTTTGCTGCCAAAAAGTGGAAAAAGATAACCCACGGGATTGCGACGGCCTAAAGGCCTCGCAATGACAAAAAATGAAATAATAAAAAAAATAGAACCGTAATATCGGTTCTATTTTATTTTTATCATCTTTACTCCCCATTCAACAATATCTCTTTCCCCATCATCAAAATCTGTTCATTCGTTATCGTATCAGTCGCCTCAAAAATAACTTTGGAAGTAAGATTTGTTTGTGAAGGATTTTTGCTCTTCAATGTCACACTGAACTGTAACGCAATCACATCCAAAGTCGTCGGCATCTTCTCAATTTTCCAAATCAATTTTTTGTTGGCTTCATCATATGTCACCTCGCCCCCGCCAACCGTCAAGTCCTCATCATGCCATTCAATATCCCCGTAAATATCCGCTTCCAATTTTATATCTTTCAATTCATGAAATGAATTGGTAATGACCCAGGTCATCGTGTGTTTCTCCTGTTCGCCATTATATTCAATCTCATCTCTGACTTCCAAATCAGCATCAGAATTAAGAATCATAATAATCGGCGCGGAAGAAATCAATTTATTTTCTCCGTCCAATTCATATCTGATTTCCAAAGTGGCCTCAATCTGCGACCCGACATAATCAATCAAATCCACATCTTCCGCGCTCTTTATTGGCAAGCTGAAATCAGCAATAATTTCCTCAGCCGGGTCAATTTGGCGCAAGTCCAAAATCTGGTCTCTGTCCCAAGTCAAAATTCCTCGCCTTGTCCCCACGCTCAACTGCTCGCCGACAATATCCGCATTCTGCGGATTATCAATTGCCGTCCAGTTTAAAATACTATCCTTACCTGAAGCCGGCGCGTCAAACACAACTCTCGCCACCACTTTTTTAAGCGGAGTCTCGCCGGAATTTCGCAAGACAATTGTGCCGTTCAAAGTCTCGCCGGGCTGAACAGTCAAACGAGAAGACGACCCATTAATCACCAAATTGGAAATTAAATCCGCCTCCAATATTTTCACAAGATATTCCTGCGATTTGTAAACATATCCTCCTACGCTTCTGTCTTCATCTTTCCAGCCAACAAGCCTAATAACCAAATTCCCATCTTCCTCTAACAAAGCGGAGTCAAATACTCCCTTAATTGTCACTTTCCCGCCCTCCGCGTCTTTAAGATTCCATCTGTTCTCTACAAACTGGTCTTGTTTTGGACTGCTGTCCCGAACGGAAAAAGACGCGTTGCTTTCTATCTCCACCGCCAAATTTTCCAAATCCTCCGCGCTCGCTTGCTCCGCGTAAATCGTCAATTCCACTTCCGAACCGGAAACAATCTGCTCCGGCGCTTCCACTATCAAATTATACGGCGACTCCGCGATCTCCACCACCAAACTGTCCGCCTTTTGAAATTCAGAATTAAAATTCTCCGCTTTATAATTTAAAAATATTCTAAACGATTGTTGGCTCCCGACCGTGCCATACATTTTTCCGTAAATATCTATGTATCCGCTGTCCTGTCCCTGCAAACCACCCAGTATCCATTCGCCTTTCGCTTCATTGGTGGGATTACGGCTCGCTTCCGTAAAAATAAAACCTTCCGGATATCTGATTTGCAAAAGCACATTAGTCAAATCCACATTTTGAGCATTTCTATAGCGCACCCTGTATCTCTGGACTTCACCGACTTTGACTTTTTCTTCTCCGGAAACGGAAATAATCACTCCGCTTTCGGAAAAATGACTCTTGGGCTGTAAAACAAAAAACCCAATCCAAGCCGTTCCCGCCAAAAAAAGACAGGCGGCCAGTAAAACAAACAGAGAGCGAATAAAACTGCTTCTTTTCTTCTTTTCAAAATGAGTCATATCCGGCATCGTGCCATCATTATTCTCATAAATCTCCATCAGCTTTTCACTGATTTCTTTTTCATGTTCTTGTTTGTCTTTTTTCCTGTCCGGCTTATTTTTCTTTTCCGTTTCTTCTTCTTTCTCGCTTTCTTCAACAAACAATTCTTTTTTAACAAACTTATGGTCGTTGTTTTCGACATCTGTTTCCTCAACTTCTTTTTTTATGTTTTTTTTCTTAAACATATTCTCTTTTATTCATTATCTATTTCACTTTCAACCGCGATGCCAATGACTTTGTCCGTATCTAACACAGCGCTATACATCGCGCCATTGGACGCCAAATCAATATCCTCGTTTGATTTCCAAGCCGGCACCCACTCGGTCGGATAAATTATCGTGGTCTGGAACTCACTGTCCGAACCGGATTGTTTTTGCACCAGCAAACTGTAGCGTGAAGTTTTTTTATTAATTGAAGGGACAAAGACCGATTGCCATTTTTCCATATTGCTTTCCGGAGATTCATTGACCGGCGCCTTAAACGGCAATTTATATTTGAAATAAAAAACACTGGTCTGCCCGGGCGGAGTAATAACCCAATTGCCAAATACGGTCTTCCCGAATTCATTCGTAATCCGCGTTCCGCTCGTCAAATGAATCCCAGCTTCCTTCTCATATTCCGCTAAATCCGCGTCATCCCCATACCACGATTCCGGCACGCGGAAAGCGTCTTCGGGAGGAAAAGTAAAACCATCCGCTTCAATCAATTCCGACCCTTCGGGAACATACACTCTGACATAATCAACATTGGCACTGCCATAAAACATCTCCCCAGGCTCACCGCCGTGTTTTCTCTCCACTATCACGGTATCAACAATATTTTCAAACTCATCAATTACGACTTCATGCGTAATTTTTTGCTCTATTTTTGCGTCTGATTTTTGCCCTTGGATATTTGTATTTATGATATTCAAATAATCCTGCGCCGGGCCAATCGGAGATATTTCTCCGGTCCAACCGAATTTTCTAAGACTATCCTGCGTTCTTTCATCATCAATATATATTTGAATTTCCTTCTCCACTAGCGCATCATGGGCTTCCACCAACAACTTCATAATGCTTTTCGGCTCCACACTGCTCAAATTCTCCAATAAACTATTCAACATAACCGCCAGAATCTCTTTTGGCTGTTCCGTTTCCTCATCATAACCCTCTTCCACTTCATACTGCAAAGTTTCAATCGCGCTGTCCTCTTCAAACACCACTTCATCCGCTTCCAACGGACCAAGCACTTTTAACACCCTTTCCAAAACCGAAGAATTAATCGCAATCACCCCGTCAACTGTTGTCCCCCGGCCATTCTCATAAAACCAGCCCATCTTCTTAGCCGAAACGGCAAAATCCGGAAACCAATTCGCGTCTTGAAATTCCCAGCGTTTATTTAAAAGCTGTAATGGCAACGGTGGTTTGACGAATTCGGTAAACTGTCCGCGCAAATCATAAGTGCCTCCGCCCGGCAAATCAATTTTCAGTATTTTTCCCTTTTGCACATCAAGCACCGCGAAACTACCCATAAATCCGCCGGTTGGCCTTAGTTCATGTTCGTTTTGAAACACCAGCAAATATCTGCGGAAAGAATCTCCGCCGAAAATAGTGTTAAAAGTCCGGCTCAAATCCACCAAATCATCCATATCATTAATAAACATCGCGAACAGAACCTTAAACTCACTAAAAGTTTTTTGGTAATCAAGCGGAATTGAATCCAAATCAACTTTATTCAAATAATCCAAAGCTTCTTTATACTGAACCGAAGCGCTCTTCAAATGATTTTGCAGAATAAAAAATCTGTCGGTCAAATCCATTTCCAAATTTTCTTGTGCTTCTTCCACGCCTTTTATCAAATAGGTATTCCCCAACGCCAAATGATTTCCCGCCAGCAACAAATTCTGCCGACTACTGACTTTTGTGCCGATTACCGGCAACATTTTAGCCACTGACAAAAGAATCTTATAATCATCTTCAACAATTGAATTGGCCTGAGAAAAAGCCTGCAAAGCGCTAAACAGCTCCGCTTCAGCTCCTTCTAAATCAGATTCAAAAACAGCGACGGTTGAGGCCTGCAACGACAAAAAAGCGATTGTGCCTTGCTCCACTGCCTGCTCTTCCGCGGCTTTTAATTTTTGAATATATCCGGAAGCCGGAAAAAAAGAAACCACCGCCAATAAAACCAGCGCCGAAACATAAGCGAATTTTTTAAACCTGAACAGCCCTTTAATTTTTTCAAAATCAAAAGACAAAGCCATCTTTTTTTCTTTTCTGACCTCTTCTTTTTTTATCAGACTTTCTTTTACCGGAGCCGGTTTTATTTCTTCCTTTTCCGATTTTATTTTCGCCAATTTCTGTTCTTCTTTAATTTTTTTATTCACACTCGCCACTCCCGTTTTTATCATCATATCGCGATTAGCCATTTTAACCATTTCCGCCCAATCCATTGTCTGCGTCTTAACTTTTTTGACAATATTTTTTTCATTATAAACCGGCACATCGCTCCAAATATCTTTTTCTTTTTTCTCTTGTTTCTTTTCCAGTTCAATCACATAAGGTGAGCTGGCCTTTCTATTCATAACATTGATATACACCGGCGCTTTCTTATTTTTCTTAGTGGAAAATTCTTCGCCGGAAACCAAAAAATCCCCGTATTTCGCGCAGGTTTTCTTGGTGTGCCCCGGCTCTTTGCACAAGGAACATTTTCGGCTTTTTTGTTCCGGCATAATTTACAAATCTATATATAAATTATACCACAAAAAAAACTTCTATGGAACGATAAAAAGCCTGACTTAACCACAGTTTGGCCAGTAAACGCTTAAAGTCTGTTTTATCATCTTTTCAAGAGAATATTTTTTCAATTCCCGGCTTCCATTGGCAAATAATTGATGCCTGATTTCTTCATTTTCCAGCCCGATTTTTATCGTATCGGCCATATTTTGGGCGTCATTGGGGTCAAAATATATCGCGCCTTCGCCTAATACTTCCGGCAGACAAGAACTGTTTGAACTGGCAACGGGAACCCCATGCGCCATAGCTTCAAGAGGGGAAAGGCCAAAACCTTCATACAACGAAGGAAAAACATACAAATCAGCTTGTTCATATAAATCGGCCAGATCTTCATCGGAAATAAAGCCGATAAAAATTACATTCTTACATTGTTTCATTGTTACATTGTTACATTGTTGGCGCAACCGTTTATAAAAATAATTGTCCTTGCCTGCTAAAACCAACTGATATTCATCATCAAATTTTTCTCCTAATATTTTCCAAGCTTCCATCAACTTTTCTAAATTCTTATGCGGATACGCCGCCCCCGCGTACAAAACATACGGCTTGCTAATTTTGTATTTGTCCAAAATTTGTTTCGGATTTCGGATTTTTTCCCTTTGGTCAAGAAATACGGATTTCATATTTCCAACAAACGGCGCCTGATACACCACCGTCATTTTTTCATTAGGGACACCTAATGTTTTATGGATATCATATTTTGTGAACTCACTGGTCGTGATTATACGCTTGGCTTTTTTGACGGCGCGCTTAACTACAAAACGGTGCGCTTTATCTTTGAGCCAAAACTTGACCGGCCCCAGCATAGTAGCTTCCGGGCGAGGAAAATGAAACATCGTCAAATCGTGTATGGTCGCGACAAAAGGACCACTGTAAAAAACCGGAATATTCCAATGCGGAAAATGCATCAAATCAAGCTTGGCTTTTTTAATAATTTTTGTGAATTCTATTTGTTCCCTCCAGCTATACCACGGAATATCCGCTTCAATAATTTCAAACCTGTTTAAATCCAGCCCATCCAACTTAAAATCTTTTCTAACAAAAAGCACATACTGATTTTTAACATCAATTTTCTGCAAATTTAAAATAAGCTGTTCCACATAACGCCCAATGCCATGCCCTTTCCCCGCCATTCTGGCGTCAATTCCTATTCTCATAAAAAATAATTATGAATCTGCTATTCCCCGCAGACATCCCTGACTTCTTTTAACAATTCCTTCAATCTCTTTTCTCTTATGCCGAGCTTATTCAACAAATCAATTCTTCGCGGAAGATCCTGGCATAACACAACATTATTTTCCAGAAGCCATTTCTTTTCATAATCATCAATCACGGTTAAACAGGTAACCGGATGCAATTTTGTTTCTTCAATCAAAACTTCTACTCCTCTGTCCTTCGGGTATTTCCAGCCAATCATCTTCATATTATTGCATTCCCCATATCTAATGGCGTCTTCGGATAAACGCGTATTCGTGATTACCCAAGCTCTATGAATTTCATGGCACAATCCTTTTTCTTTTATTTTTTCCATGATATCCCTAAACCGAGAATGCACATACAGCGCTACCTTCACATCCGTCGCCCTGGCCTGGTCGGCATGGAATTTACATTCCATAAAATAATGTTTTTCCTTGTTTTTTGCCACCACATCCACTTCATGAGAAACGCATTTGCCCGGCACAATCTTATCGACTTCAACCTCAAAGCCTTTTCTCTTAAAAATCTCCCCAATAAATCTTTCAAAAGGAAACCCTGTCGGCCCAAGCGCCGTAATTGCCCTTTTCAAACTGTAACGGGCCGCAATCGGCCTGGCATTGGCCTTTTTTAACAGTTGAAAAGCCGCGCTATAAATATCAAAAGTCGTCATGCCCGATTTTAATTTCGCTTCCACCTCGTTGACAATTTTCCTGGCAAGCCCCGGCGAAGCGCCGGATCGTCTTAACGACCTCTCTATCTTGGACCTTGAGAATAACGCTACATCGCCGGAAGCTTTAATAATATTGATTCTTTTTGACATATATATAAAGGCTTAAAATGCCAGAAAGGCTTAAGAAGCCCAAAAGGCAAACGGATTATTAATAATCTACGAATTTACACTATCTAAAATTTTAATTACACTTGATTTATTTATTTTCAATAATTGTAAAAACTCTTCCGCAGTTTTTTCCCATTTAAATTGTTCAGCCCGGCGCTTACCATTTTGAATAAAATAATCACTCAATTCTTTGTTTCCGGAAAGTTTCAATAAACCCTGCGCAATATCATCAACATTATTAGGGTTCACCAAATAAGCGCAATCACGAACCACTTCCGGCAACGATGACCGATTACTGGTAATAACCGGCGCGCCGGCAAACATTGCTTCCAAAACCGGAAAACCAAAACCTTCATACAGACTGGGATACGCAAATATGCCGGCTAGCACATACAAACCCTGCTTGTCAGCCATATCCACATAACCAATATATCTAACCTTGTCCGATTTAGCAATCAAATCCATAATCGGCTTAAACTTCCACCCTTTGGCGCCGGCAATGACAAGTTCATAGCCAATAGTTCGCAGTTCGGAGGCATTAAACGCTTCAATTAGACCAATTATATTTTTTCTCGGCTCCAATGTCCCCAAAAATAAAATAAACTTATCCGGCAAATTATATTTCTTTTTTAAATTTTCTATTGGCTCTGAACTATTGGCTCTGAACTTTTCCGACAATCCGGGATATATAACCTTTATTTTATCCTCGCTGATTTTATACTCGCCAATCACATCCCGCTTGGTATTTTCCGACGGGGTTAAAATCATATCCGCCCGTTGGTAGGCCTTTTTTGGATTTAAAATCTTATGCCATAGACGGCGTTTAAGAGAAAAACAATCTGGAAAATATTCAAAAGATAAATCATGAATTGTAAGTATTTGTCTGCATTTTTTGGAAATGGCCGTAAAATTGATATTCGGACTAAACCAATAATCCAAATTGTCAGATTGCTTAATTGTTACATTGTTATATTGTTTTATTTTTTTCAAAATCAACCGGTCAAGTTTTGGCTGTTTGAAGATTAGCAGGGCTAAATTAAATAATTTATTCGGATATTTAAAGCCCGCGTAATGGACATTCTCCTGCTCCCATTTGGGAAGATTTTTTAAAACATCACCGGATGAATTATAAAACAAAAAATATTGATTCTGTTTATCAATTTTAAATAAAGCGTCCAACAATTCATAAATATATTCGCCTACTCCGGTGCGAACCGGATGCATCAGAGGACGAATATCAATTCCAATTAACATAAAAACACTAGAACATAAAAACACTAGAACATAAAAACAATTTGTTTTAATGCTTTAATGCTTTTATGCTTTAATATTAAATGGGTATTCGGCATTGGCTGAAACCCTGTTTAAATTCCTGATATTTTTCATTTACATAACTTTCCAGCCTTTCCTTAAAATAATCCGATGAAAACTTTTCCGCGTGGTTTTTTATCATTTGGCTATCCCAAGCCTTTTCATCAAAATTCAAAACCGTGTCAAGCAAAGACTCCCAAGTCTGTTCCCTAAAAAATACCCCCGTCACGCCGGGGATTACGGTTTCACTCGCCCCGCCCACCGGATAAGCGATTACCGGACGCCCGCTGGCCATTGATTCTATTGGCGTGATTCCCAAATCCTCCACTTGCGGATGGATAAAGGCTTTCGCCTGACTCAGCAAATCGGCTTTAGCTCTGTCGGAAATACGACCCAAAAACTCAATATTCGGCAAAGCAATTTTTTTAAGATTTTCCAGCTCCGGTCCATCACCGAATATTTTTATCGGCAGACGCAAGCGATTAAAAACTTCCACAATCAAATCAAACCTTTTATATTTCACCAGTCGGCCTCCGGAAACAAAATAATCTCCAATTATATCGCTGATATAAAAATTATTGGTATCAACCGGCGGATAAATAATATCACTGTCTCGGCGGTAATATTTTTGTATTCTCTGCCTGACCGTATCGGAATTAGCAATAAATTGGTCCACTCTATCCACGCTCATCTTGTCCCATATCCTCATTCTGTGAATCAGTCTCGGCAATAAAGATTTGATTATCGCGTTATATTTCAAATCAGCGATATATTCATGTGTATCGGTCCACAAATATCTGGTGGGTGTATGACAATAGGAAATATGTAAAGTTTCCGGACGAGTCAAAACGCCTTTGGCAAAAGCGCTGGTTGAAGATAGCACTAAATCAAAATCATGAAGATTGTGGCGTTCAGTCGCGACCGGCATAAACGGCAAAAACCATTGATAATGCGTCCGCCCTCCCGGCAATTTTGAAATAAACGATTCTCTTATATCCGAATCCTTAAACCTGGGCATTTTATTTTTATCATAAAACAATACAAAAATAGGCGCTTCCGGCCAAATCTCGTGAAACGCTTGTAAAACTCTTTCCGCGCCACCGTCTTGGGCGAGATAATCATGTACCAGGGCTATTTTCATACTCATTTATTCAGACAAATTTATTATTAATTTAAACAGATTATCCATCCTTTTCATCCCAATTCTTTATTTGAATTCTTTTTGCTGCCTGTTTAAATTTATGCTACTTTTCTCTTTTTAAATAAGACAAAAGGCGTTTTGATAAAAATCACCAAATCAATCCACAAACTCCATTTTTCAATGTAAAAAATATCCAACTTTATTTCTTCCTCAAAACTTAAATCGCTTCGGCCGGAAATCTGCGCCAAACCGGTAATACCGGGTTTGAGCGACAAAACATATTTATGCTGGCTGTTATATTTGTCCACTTCTCTGGGCTGATGCGGTCTGGGACCAACCACGCTCATATTGCCGGCCAATACATTAAAAAACTGCGGTAATTCATCTATGCTCCAGCGTCTGATAAACCGGCCGACCTTTGTCACACGCGGGTCATTGGCGATTTTATAAATCGGACCGTCTTTTATGCTTTGTTCCCGTATCAATTCCCTTTCTCTTTCCTCGGCATGCGCGCCTTCTTCACCGAACTGCCTGCCGGTGCAATCTTTTTTATACATTGATCTGAATTTTAAAGTAAAAAAATTTTTACTTTTCAAACCGACTCTTTCATTTTTATAAATCACGGGGAATCCGGTCTCAAATAAAATAAACAGCGTGGTCAAAATCATTATCGGACCGGTTATAATAATCACAAAAACACTGGCCAATATATCAAAAATTCTTTTTAAAATTCTGGCCCAGCCCTCAAGCGGAGTGGAACGCAGTTCCACAATCGGTATTCCGGCCAACGGACTGACTCTCATATTTGAAGAAAAAGTATCAAATAAATCCGCCGAGTATTTAAAAACGATTTGATGTTCATTGCAGTATTTAATCGCGCTTAATGTTTCCGATTCATGCGCTCTGGGATTAGTAAAAATAACTTCATCCAATTGCAACTCATTTAATTTTTCCACAGTATAGTTGTCAAAATGAACAAATTGACCGGCGATTATGTATCCCATTTCTTTATGCTCTTTCAAAAAATTAATTATCTCCTCTGACGCAGTTCCATGATGCCCGATCACGGCGATTCTTCTTGAACCGATTCCGGCTTTATATAATTTTCTTTTAAATAAACGCATCATGATTCTGCCCGCGACCACATATACAATCGCGAAAAGCCAGCTGGCCGCAACCAAAAAACGGGAATCAAAAACTTCTTGCCGGAACATAATATATAACGCGACCACCGCCAAACCCGAAGAGCAGGCAAACACCACTTTTTGTAATTCAGGCAAAAGTTTTCTATTGGGGTCGGTGGAATAGAGTCCTGCAAAAGCGAAAATCACAATCCACACTCCGGCTATCGGCAGCGCCAAAGAAATATAATCACCTAACGATATATTAAATAAAATTTGTTTCCAAGCAACTGCCCACCCGCTGAAACGCAAATAATACGCAGACACAGCCGCCAATAACAACAATAAAAAATCAACCGGCAATTGCAGGGCTGTAATGAATAATTCCGATCGTTTCATCATATTGAAAGGCTTGAAATGCTTAAAAGGCCTAAAAAGCTTAAAAGGTTCATGTTTACTCTCTTATATTAACTCAAAAATACATCTTGGTCAACTTGACAAAAACCCTAAAATGTGCTATATTAAGAGCATCTTGTTCATTACAGATGATCGCTCCGACTTTACGTCGGATAGGAAAGTCCGAACTTCCTCTGATTTTATCAGAAAAAGTGTAGTGGGTAACACCCATCGGTATACTGGCGACAGTATATTAGGGATAGCGCCACAGAGACAATAATATTCCGATTTCATCGGAAGAAAGGTGAAAAGTGTTTAGGTGTTTTTGATCTCGAGTCAAAAGCTACTAAACTCACTGTATGGAAACATACGGTTGCGGCAAGCCCTACACGGAAGAAAGAACAGCGTTGTAGTATTTTACTACTTCGAAAAGTTAGTTCGTTTGATCCCGACAGTAATGTCGGGACTAGAGAAATGATCATCGCCTTTGTCTGTCTTAAACGACAGACCAAGGAACAAAATTCGGCTTATCGTAATGAGCAAGATATAAAAAATCCGACATCAGTCGGTTTTTTTATTTTGTGCTTGCACCGCGTAGCTCTTCACACAGTGAAGAGCGAAGCGGTGCTCAAGAGAGGACTCGAACCTCCAAGGGCCGAAGCCCACATGCTCCTGAAGCATGCGCGTATACCAATTCCGCCACTTGAGCGTTTTATCATGATTCATGATACACACAACATGAGTCATGTTTCATGTTTTATGTTTTATATATTATGTTTTCGTGCTCAGGAGAAGACTTCCCGATGTCGCCCCGATTTGTCTGGGCTCATCGGGATAAACTTCTCGTCCACTATTTTACTGGTGCTCAGGAGAAGACTCGAACTTCCAAGGGCCGAAGCCCACATGCACCTCAAGCATGCGCGTATACCAATTCCGCCACCTGAGCTAAAACGCCCGCTCTTTCCCCACAATCATCTCTATCCTGTTTTTTGCCAATTTGATTATAATCTCCGTTTCTTTCGTTACGGTTCCATCCGCCTCAACCGGAAACGGCTTACTGCCGGTAATTTTCATTTCTTCAAACGGAAACAAGCTCGGTTCTTCAAATTTATCTTTAAACATCCCCCGTCCGGACATTGGTCGTAAAAAAGCCTCCAATTTTCCGTCTTGCGGATGGACAACAAAAGACTCCTTGCCTTTTTCCGCCCAAACAAACGGCTGTAAATTACAAACTACCAATTCCATTTTATTATGCCTGCCATATACTTTAAATTTCTCATCATACTCAACCGTAATATCGCTGGACGGTATATGAAGCTGAGAAATAAAATACCTGTTTCTGTTGCTAATCCAGCCAATATCCAACTTTACTTTTCTTCTCTGCGAAAGCACATCGCAGGCTTCCTCGCCCACCGGTATCCCCAATACTCCCGCGATGCTGTTTTCCGTTCCCACGGGCAAAAAACCAAAGAGCGCCTTACAGGCCGCTCCTCGCGATAATACTCTGCCAAAGGTCTCATCATTCCCCACTATCACAATAACCGTCGCCCCTCTTTTTATCTCTTCCTCAATCACGGCCTGAGTATTTGTAAAATTCTGAAGTCGAATTATCTTACCCGCTATCTCAAAATCTGTCAACCTTGTCTCAATATCTTTTATGGTTGATTCAAATTTTTTATTTCTAAGATAATTGTCGTATAAATAAACATACATAAAATAACAACCGACCCCGATCCAACCGGGATAAAACGCCCTTATAATTTATAATAAATTCTTTTCCTTTTTTTCTTCATCCTTTACCATTCCTCTCATCAAACCCTTTTTCTCCGCCTTAGGGTCTTCAATTTCAATGCCTTTCATTACCACTTTTCCTTTAATCAACGCCCCTGCTTCCACCACTAAAACGCCACACTCTATATCGCCTAAAACTTGCGCTGATTTTGTCAGCTCCAGCCTCTCGTCTATTTTTACATCGCCTTTAATTGCCCCCGAAACTACGGCATTACTTGCCTTTACGCTGGCCAAAACTCTTGACCCTTTTTCCGATGTAAATAATTTGCTGGTCTTCACATTTCCGGAAACAACCCCCTTTACCAAAATATTGCCTTCCGATGAAAAATCACCCTCCACATGAACCGAAGGACCGACCACGGTCTCCACATCGTCATGTTGTCTGCTGTGTTGTTCGTCTGAACTATTTTGTTGTTCAATATGAGCTGGTTTTTGAAACATATTAATATATTAAATTTATACGCCAATTATATGATACAATATTTTTCCTTTAATGGCAACACCGACCTTTTATCTGAAATTTTACCATTTTCCCGCGTTCTACTCCTCGCAAATATTTTCTTTCGGAATCCAAAACCCAAATTCACTGCCTTGGCCGAGTCCGGCGCTCTTCGCCCACACCCGTCCTTTATGTTTTTCAATAAACTGGCGGCAAACATAAATCCCCAGTCCCGTGCCATTCACATTGGTATGCTCCACATTCTTTCCGCGATAAAATTTCTGGAAAAAATTCGCTTCGTCAACTTTATCAAAACCAAATCCGGTATCTTTTACTTTAACATTAACCCCTTCCCCTTCTCTTTCAACAGATACACTGACCGTCCCTTCCTTTGTGTATTTAATCGCGTTATCAACAAAATTAAATATCACATGGCGAATTTTTTCTTCATCCATACAAACATCAATTTTTTCATCCCCCGGCTTCCAATCAATTTCCAGGCCACTACTTTTAGCCATCCCCTTAAGTTCCTCCACCACGCTTGTCACCAAGTCATTAATATTCTTAACTTCAAAAACAAACTTAGTTCTCCCCTGTTCAATGCGGGAAACATCCAAAAACTCATCAACCAGTTTTTCCAGCCTTTCATTCGTCGTATCCACATCGGAAAGTATTTTACGCGTTTTTTCGGTTATTTTTCCATACACGCCATCCTTAATCAGTTCTATATAGCCTTTAATAATTGATATTGGCGTCCGCAACTGGTGGGAAGCGATTGATAAAAATTCAGTCTTTTGTTTATCCAACTCCTGAAGACGCAAATTCGCCACTTCCAGCGACTGCGCGAGTTTGGACAATTTCTCGCGCTGTTTAACTTCATATTTATTTTTTTCTCTGATGTCTTTTGTCTGTTCAATCACTTTATCCTCAAGACTATCAGACAGCTCTTTTAAGGCATCCTTGGTCTTTCTCAAAGAAAAGTTGGATTTGATAATTTTTTCCGTACTGCTATTGAAAAAATATCCATAAACTATAATCAAAGTGGATATCACAATTACCACCAACGCCGACAGTTTTTTCTCGCAAAAGATAAACAGGGAAAAAGATACAACCAACAAAACCAAACTGATAATTTGATACTGTAAAAACAAGCAATGGCGAAATTTGAATTCGCAATACTGACAACGCTTATACGGCAAATAATTAAGATTTTTGACAAGCCAGCAATTCTTATTCAAATAACTGCATCCGCCGATTTCTTTTTTTATATTTTGATTTTTTCCACATTCCTCCATATTTGATAATTAAATTTATTGTAAGTTATTTCTATTTTTACCAAACAATTTCTTGAAAAAAATGTATGTCAGAGTCGCCACGCAAAATCCGACAAAGCAGGCCAAAAAAATCATTAAATCCACTATCAAAAGATACGCCCAGGCAAAATCAACAAATTTATTAAAATAAACAAGAGCAAAACCAATCAACAATAACATGCCCGTCGCGCCGGCCACAAAATTCAGCTCACCCAATTCTTTCGGCATCGGAGCAATCTTATTTTTACGAATCAGCTTATGAAGCTGATATGGTATATTCAACTTTAAAGTAAAAACGCCCAAAATTATCAGGGTAGCCGCCAGTAAAACTAACCACTGGTTGCGGATTAAAATCGCAATCAACAACATCACCCCGTAAGTTGCCCGTGAAAATCTCAACGACTCATTGTAAATTAAGCATTGTCCCATAATATAAATAATTAAATTAAAAAATTAAATGCATTTTTTTACCGCCTCGCAAGCCTTCCTAACATCTTTCAGGTCATTATAAACATAGAAGCTTAATCGACAGCTGGCCGGCGGATTAAGCCCATAATAATAATGCGCCAAAGTCGCGCAATGACAACCGGCTCTGGACTCCACCCCAAACTTATTCAATCCTTCGGCGATTTTAAACGGACTGACATTTTCACAGGTGAACGCGACCAACGATGTCCTGCCGGCAGGGTCTTTCGGACCGTAGATTTTTAATGACGGCGCGCTTCCCAATATCTTCAACGCTTCCCCGATTAAGGTCTGCTCATGCGATTTTATATTATCCATCGCTTTTTTCACATCAGACGCGTCCAGCGGATTGTCGCTCAAAAAATACTTGCGCTTTCTCGGGTTAAGGGCAAAGTCAATCAATAATCTTATCGCCTGGGCGGAAAGAATTGTTCCCAAAATATTCGGCGTGCCGGCGGTAAACTTCCACGGGAGTGAATTATACTCCACTTTTTCCGGACTAACCTTTCCTTCGGCAATCATATCCCCGCCATAAAGAAACGGCTTCATTTTTTCCAATAGTTTTTCCTTAGCATACAAAACTCCCACGCCAAACGGCGCCATCATTTTATGGAAAGACCATGCCAAAAAATCTATTCCCAGTTCATTAACATCAACAAAACTATTT
This sequence comes from Candidatus Magasanikbacteria bacterium RIFOXYC2_FULL_40_16, assembly GCA_001783185.1. Taxonomy (GTDB): domain Bacteria; phylum Patescibacteriota; class Patescibacteriia; order Magasanikbacterales; family UBA922; genus XYB1-40-15. The sequence goes on from MFQY01000051.1 coordinate 24,229, forward strand.
GGCACAAGCTGGGCGCCATCAATCAAAAGATACGCCCTTTTTTCCCCGTCCGGCTGAACATATCCGCCGGCGTCGGCAATTTCCTTGATTTTTTTAATCGGATTTATCGTCCCCAAAAAATTAGACGCTCCGGTGCAACAAACCAATTTGGTTTTTTTGTCCACCAAAGATTTCATATGCTCCAAATCAAGCAAACCGGTTTCTTTATCAAACTTAACAATGCGGTATTCCACATTAATACCCAGTTTTGGCAATATTTCTTGGCATAATCCATACCACGGAACATAATTGGAATTATGTTCCATAAAAGTGGTAACCACATTATCTCCATCTTTAAATTCAGTCAGCAAAGAATACATCACCGAGTTTATCGCTTCGGTGGTATTTCTGTATAAAATAATATTTTTACGGGAAGGCGCGCCGATAAATTGCGCGATGGTGTCATAAGACGCTTCAAACTCTTTGGTGGTCAATAGAGAAGATTCAGACTGTCCACGATGGACATTATCATATTGAACGGCCAGTTTTTTTTGCAAATCCAATAATTGTATCGGAATTTGCGTGCTCGCCGCGTTATTAGAAACTATTCTTCCGGCTTTAATGGCCGGGAAAAATTTTCTTATTTTTTTTGTGTCCATCATATATAATAACATCTATTATAAACTTTTTTGCCGTTTTTTGCTAACTGCCAGGCCCTGATTACATTTCTTCAACCGTTTCAATGCCCAACAAATTCAAACCGCTCACCATCACTTCGCGAACCGCTTTTATAATCCTGATTCTAAACGCTTTTGATTTTTTATCCGCCTTCAAAATCGGCGAAATATGATAAAAATTATTGAACATTTGCGCGAGAGTGAACAAATACTGGGCGATTTTTGACGGATCTTTGGCTTCACTGGCTTTCAATACCACGCCGTCAAACTCAGCCAATTTTATGAGAAGCTGTTTTTCCCTGTCTTCCACTTTTTCCGGCAAACCGCCTGTCTTGCCGAATAATTTCGCCAATAATCCGCCCCCGCCGGTTTTTCTCAAAATACTGTTTATTCTCGCCACGATATACAACAAATACGGCCCGCTGTCTCCTGACAGACTGACCGATTCTTCCATATCAAAAACTATATCATTGCCGATTCCGGTTTTAAGAAAAGAATATTTTAACGCCCCCAGTGAAATTTTTTCCGCGACGGCCTCTTTATTTTTTATTTCGCTTTTTTCCATTATCCCCAAAACTTTTTTATTTATTTCATCCATCAAACTTTCCGCCAATACCACCTGTCCGGTGCGCGAGCTCATCTTTCCGCTCTTTAAACTGACCCAGCCGTAAGGTAAATGCCTTTCCTTGCCCAGCGATTCCGGTAAAGTTTTTTCCAAAACTTTAAACACCACCCTAAAATATTCCGTTTGCTCTCTGGCAACAACATGAATAATCTGATCCGGGCTAAACTCCTTAAACTGCAATTCCGCTAAAGCCAAATCTTTTGCTTCGTAAGTCGGATTGCCGGCGCCGGTCTGAAAAACCCGGTCATGCAACCCCTCATTTTCACCCCGGTAAATTATCGCGTTCTCGCTGAAAGCAAAAACACCTTTCGGCAAAAATTCATTTACGATTTGCGAGGCTCTTTTGTAGACTTCCGACTCAAAGAAAAATCTATCAAAATGCGTGTCTAATTTTTTATATATCCCATCAAAATATTCCAAACTCCAAGCGCGCGTTTCATCATACAGCTCTTTTATTTCCAAGTCTCGACCGTAGATACGATTATTGATTTCTTCTATTTCTTTTTTAATTTTTTCATCGCTCTCAAACGCGGTCGCGCCGGCAACATAAGCATCACCTAAAAATTTTATTTTTTCATTAATGGAACTTAACTTTCGGATTTCTGATTTAAGATTTCGGATTTGCAAAATGCCCCATAAGCATTTTGCGATGTGCATACCCACATCCCCTTGATAATTCGCCCTGACCACATCATAACCGGCCGCTTCCATAACGCGAGATAAACTCTCACCGGTAATGGTTCCGCGCAAATGGCCAATATGAAACGCCTTGTGAGTATTCGGCTGAGCAAATTCTATCAAAACTTTCTTGCCGTTCTTTTCTTTATTTTCAGGCTTAATATTATTCAACACTCTTTCCGCCAGCAATTTATTGTTTAAATAAAAATTAACATAAGGACCGTTCGCCTCCACTTTCTCCAACATATCAATTTTTCCAACCGCGCCCTGTAAGCCTTCCGACAATTCTTTAGCCACGGCCGGCGGACTCAAACGGTTTTTCTGCGCGAAAGTAAAACAACCAAAAGCAAACTCCCCCATCTCCGACTTGGGCGGGACCACCAGCTCAATCTCGCCGGTCACACCGGCGGAATACAGCGCTTTTATCAGTTGTTGTTTTAATTCAGATAACATATTACAAATCTAACTGAATACTTTCAGCCCGAGGCTGATCAACCTTTGGCTGATATTTTTACAAAAAATCTTTTGCCTTTCTGCACAATATCGCCGGATTTTACCGGCGCGTTCGCGTCTGAAACTTTTTCATCATTTATTCTTACCCCTCCGCCGGCAATATCTCGGCGAGCGTCTGAATTACTTTTCACAAATCCAGCTTCCACCAAAACCGTAATAATATCATTCTTGCTCGGGGCCAATTCCGGCATATCTTCGGGTTTATCCTTGTTTTGTATGACTTTGGCAAAATGTTGTTCGCCTTTTTTGGCGCTGTCTTCCCCCAAAAACGCTTTGGTAATTTCAAAAGCCAATTTCATTTTTAAATCCCTTGGGTTCGCGCCACCGGCCAAATCCTTTTCAAATTTCTTAATTTCTTCCGTTGGTGTATGAGTGCACAATTCAAAACCGCGGATAATCATGCCATCCGTCCATGACATTACTTTTCCATACATTTCCTCCGGCGAATCATTAAGCGCCACCATATTCCCTTCACTCTTGCCCATTTTTTTGCCGGTCGCGTCCACTAAAAGCTTCGTGGTCAAAACAAATTTTTCTTTATTTTTTAATTCCTTCATTAAATCGCGTCCGGCCAACATATTAAATGTCTGGTCATTGCCTCCCACTTCCCCGTCCACATCCATCGCCACTGAATCATAGGCTTGCATAACCGGATACATAAATTCATGAAGATAAATTGTTTTATTTTCTTTCAATCTCTCCTGAAACATATCACGCTCAAAAAGCTGGGGCGCCGTAAAATGACTGGTCAATTCCAAAATATCGGCAAAATTCATTTTACCCAGCCATTTGCTGTTATATTTCACTTCCACCGCGTTTTTGCCTTTAAAATTCAAAATATGCTCGGCCTGTTTTTTGTAATTTTTGTAATTTTTTACTACTTCTTTGCGGGTTAATTTCTGACGCGCGGAAGTTTTATCAGTCGGGTCGCCAATCATACCCGTAAAATCGCCAATCAGCATTATTACCTTATGCCCCAAATCCTGAAATTGGCGCAATTTCATCATGGTAATTCCATGGCCGATATGCAAAGTTGGCGCGGTCGGGTCATAACCGGTATAAAGCGTAAGCGGTTTTCCGCTTTTTAATTTGGCTTCCAAAAAATCTTTTTTGGGGTAGATATTTTCTACGCCCCTGGTTAATAATTCATTAATTTTTTGCGGATTGGCATTTACAGACATAAGATAAAAGGCTTAAGACTTAAGATTATTTAGTTGTTGGTTTAATTTTTCCAATTTTTCTTTCGCTTCTTCCAATTTTTTCTTCTCCCCTTCCACCACTTCTTTAGGCGCGTTTTTCACGAATTCTTTATTGGATAATTTTTTCTCCACACTGCCGACATAAGGAGCCACCGCGTCTATCTCTTTTTGAATCCGTTCTTTTTCTTTGGAAAAATCCACCACGCCGGCCAAGTCAACAAAAATTTCATACCCGCCGGCCACGAAACCTACGGCTTGAGCGACAGCTTTCTTTTTGTTGCTTATATTTAAATTATCAATTCTCGCCAAAAAGCTGATAACTTCGCTGTTGCTTTTTACCAAACCCGCATTTTTCCCAAAAATATACACATTCAATTTTTTCGCCGGTTCAATTTTATATTCCGCCCGAAGCGCGCGAATACCGGTAATTATATTTTTTAAAATCTCAAAATCCTTAATCTGTTTACCTTGTGAAACTTTAGCGGGAACAGGCCATTTTTCCACCATCAGTATATTTTCTTTCTCATAAATCTCTTCCCAAATCGCTTCCGTCACAAAAGGCATAAACGGATGCCAAAGTTTTAAAATCGTATTTAAAATATAGTTTAATATCTTTTCCTTGTTGCCTTCCACTTTGGAAATTTCCAAGTACCAATCCGCCAATTCGCCCCAGGTAAAATCGCGTAATTTTTCACCGGCCTGCGAAAAAGAAAAATTTTCCAAATCATTTGTCACTTGAGCCGATACATTATCCAAACAAGATAAAATCCAATCATCCGCCAAGGTTTCCCCTTCCGGTTTTTTTATATCAATTTCCATCTTATAATTTGTCTCTTGCATCTTGCCGATTATAAATCGGCTGATATTCCAAAGTTTATTGGTAAAATTTCTAAATCCGGCGATTTTCTCTTCGGACAATTTCATATCATTGCCCGGCGTATTACCCAAAAGCAAAGACAAACGGGTCGCGTCCGTGCCGTATTTCTCAATCATATCCAATGGATTGATGGTATTACCCAAAGTCTTGCTCATTTTCCTGCCTTGCGCGTCGCGTACCAATCCGTGCAAATAAACTTTTTCAAAAGGAATATCGCCCAAAACATAAGTGGTCATCAAAATCATTCTCGCCACCCAGAAAAATAAAATATCATAGCCGGTTTCCATTACCGAAGTCGGATGGTAATTCTTCAAATCCGGCGCGTCTAAATCCGGATAACCCAAGGTGGAAAAAGTCCACAAACCCGAACTAAACCACGTATCCAAAGTATCAGGATCTTGTTTTACCTCTCCACCGCAGTGAGGACATTTTTTTACTTCTTCGATGCTGACAATCGGTTCAACGCATTTCGGATTTCGTGCTTCGGATTTCGAATTTTCCTGTTTACAATAGTAAACAGGAATACGGTGTCCATACCAAATCTGTCGGCTAATGCACCAATCGCGCAAATTATCTATCCAATGAAAATATGTTTTCTCAAATCTGTCCGGAATGATTTCTATTTGCTTATTTTTTACCACCGCTTGCATCAGCTCTTTCAAAGTCGTCTCTTGTCCATTTTTTACATTCTTTAATCTGGAATCTTTTCCGCCAGAGGCGGACCAGCCTTGGGCTGGAAATTTTTTATTCACCCCAATAAACCACTGCAGTTTCGGCAAAACTTCAACTACATCTTCATATCTGTCCGATGTTCCGACATTTTGCATGATTTCCTCTTCGCTAATCAATAATCCGGACTCGCGCAATTCCTCAACAATTTTTTCTCTGGCTTCCAGTGTTTTTAATCCGGAGAATTTTCCGCCCTCTGCTGTAATTTTTCCATCTTCGCCAATCACTTTTATCAAAGGCAAATCATTTTTTACTGACATCTCATAATCCACCATAGAATGCGCCGGCGTCACTCCAAGCGCGCCCGTGCCAAATTCCATATCCACGCCCTCGTCGCCGATTATTTTCAATTTTAATTTCTGGCCGACAAAATCAACCGCGAATTCTTTACCGATATATTTTTTATATCTTTTGTCCTTCGGATTAACAGCCACGGCCGTATCGCCAAGTTTTGTTTCCGGCCTGGTAGTGGCAATTGTAAACGGAAAATCTTTAGAATATTTAAA
>MFQY01000052.1:0-147 GCA_001783185.1 Candidatus Magasanikbacteria bacterium RIFOXYC2_FULL_40_16
TCTTTAAAAAATCTTAACAGCGGAAATAAAATGTAAAGCTGTAATATCAAAATTATAAAATAATAAGGCGTCAAAACCTGTCCATTTATCAAAAACTTAGATAAATCTTTTATATCTTTGCTGTGCAAAAACAAAACTAGCATCGTA
>MFQY01000052.1:224-6204 GCA_001783185.1 Candidatus Magasanikbacteria bacterium RIFOXYC2_FULL_40_16
CCAAGCGGACAAAATGCCGGAAATAACCAAAAAAAACGGAATCGCGAACCGGGCAAGATTATTTAGAGTAAATAAAAAAAGCGGGTCTTCCACTTTTAAAGTTTTTACGGACAAATAAACAATATGCGTGACAATCACGGCCAAAATTGCGACTCCTTTCAAAAAATCAAAATACTCTATTCTCTTGCCGGCAAAAATAAAATCCTTTTCAACTGCCGGCGCCGGCAAAAATACCCTTCGCAACGGACTGAAACTAAAAACTATTATGGCCAGTGAAAAAACGGCGATTATTTCAAACAACATACATTATTCTATTCGTATTTTCGCTCCCTCGCCCAAAATAACCGTATTTCTCCTCTGCAGTTTTTTGGCAAGAATAAGTTCGGCAAGCTGATTTTCCACATGTTCCTGTATCGCCCGACGCATCGGTCTGGCGCCGAAATTGGGGTCAAACCCGACTTCCGCCAGCGCCTCAAGAGCGGCCTCTTCCACAACCAATCCGACTCCCCTGTTTTCCAAATCTTTCTCAACCCTCTTAAGCATAAGTGAAGCGACCTGTTTGATTTCTTCTCTCTTCAACGTTCTAAACAACACAATCCCGTCAAAACGATTTAAAAATTCCGGTCTATAATACTGTTTTAATTCCCCGCGGATTAATTCCTGCCTTACTTCCTCCACCGAACCGCCTTCAGACAGTCTCTTTTGCACATAAGCGGTCGCGGCGTTTGAAGTGGCGACAATAATCGTATTCGTAAAATCAATCACCCGGCCGACACTATCGGTCAAACGGCCATCATCAAAAACCTGCAAAAATAAATTAAGCACATCGGGATCCGCTTTTTCCATTTCATCAAGCAACACAATTGAAAAAGGCTGTTGTCTGACCGCTTCGGTCAATATGCCCGAACCTTTTTGTCCCGGCTGTCCAATCAATCGGTAAATACTCGCTTTATCCTGAAACTCACTCATATCAACTCTAATCATTCTCTCTTCTCCGCCAAAATACACACTGGCGATGGTCTTAGAAAGCTCCGTCTTACCAACTCCGGTCGGGCCAAGAAATAAAAAGTTGGCAATCGGTTTTTTCTGCGATCTGATTTCAGCGCGAGCCCGGCGTAAAGCGTTAGCAACCAATTTTACCGCTTCTTCCTGTCCAATAATTCTTTTATGCATTTCTTCCTCAAGACGCAATAATTTTACGGATTCATCTTCCGTAATGCTGGTGGCCGGGACGCCGGTCTTACGGCTGATAATTTGCCCGACATCTTCCGAAGTCACGATAATATTATTTTCACGCTTATTTTTTACAAAACTGCCGGCTTCCGTGCAAATTTCCAAAGCGCTGCCCGGCAATGGCTGGTCTCTCAACAGTCTGGCGGATAACTTTACCGCCGTACTCAACGCGTCATAAGAAAAATAGATATTATGTTTATATTCAATATTCCCGATATGAGATTCAAGCGCCTGAATCGCCTGGTCTTCATTCATTTCTTCTATCGTAACTTTTGATAAAATACTGCCGATCTGACTGCTGACCACATGGCGGTTATAACCTTCCAAAGTCGCCGTAGAAAACATCACAATATCGCCCGATGACAAATACTCAGCCAATGACTCAGAAATATCAAAACCTTCTTGCCCCGCTTCCGAATTCAAGCTGACCAAGTCATGAATATTATTTATAAATAAAATTATATTGCCGGCTCGCCTGACTTCATTCATCATATTCATAATTCTTTCCTGCGCTCCGCTGACTGTCGCACCGGCGACCAAAGCCGAAGTTGATATCTGAACCAATCTCTTGTCTATCAATCTTTCCGGCACGTTTCCTTGAATCATCATTTGAGTAATCCCTTCCATAATAGACATCTTGCCCACTCCGTTCTCACCGACCAAAATTACGCTCTGCCGTCCACCTTCCACAATCCGCAATATTTCCTCTATTTCATCATCGCGGGCGATACAAGGCGCCAAATGCCCATATTTGGCGGCTAAGGTCAAATCCACACTAAAACGGTTCAAATAAGGGGTCGCTACGGCCGTCATCGCTTTATCAATGCCGTGTTTGCTGACTCTCGCGGCCGCTTTCCTGAACTTTCCGTATTGGCGTCTTAGGTTTTCCCTAACCCGCACCCATTCAACCACATTTTTCAATTTCTGCGCGTCCACTTTTAAATCATAAAGCAATTCTTGAATTTTTTCCGACTGGCGGACAGTGGCGATAATCAATTCCGTCACGTGCACATAATCCTGTTTGTCATTATAAGCGTTTTCATAAGCGTTAAAAATTATTTGTTCAACCTCGCTTGACAATACCGGCTCGGAAGCCGCTTTTTCTTTCTCAAAAGACTGCCCAATCCGAGCCTGGAGCTGTTTGGCGGGAATACCCATCCGCAAAAATATTCCTTGAATTTTTTCCAATGACAACAGCGCGTAAAAAAAATGCAATGGCGTCACGGCCTTATTATTATACTTTTCCGCCACTCGATAACTCTCCTCAACCACAAACACGGCCTCATCGGTAAAAGTCTTGCTGATATCTTTTTTATTTTTTCTCCCCATTTTTTTAAACTTTTCAAAACCGGCTTCCGTATCGCCCAATTCATACTCATCTTCTCTCTTTTCAACATCGCTGTAATTTTCATTTTTTTCCACCAAGTCATATTTCTTTTCCGCGCTAAACAAAAGATAAAGCAAATAAGTGAAGGAAAATAGACTAAACAAAAGCGTCAGCGCCCCCAAAGATTCAATTCCGGTATCGCCCAGCCAAAAATTAAAATCAAATAAAAATTCTGTGGAATCCGCCGTGAAAAAATCAAAAAACGCGTAAACCAAAAAGCCGATACTGAACACGGACGCGCCGATTATCTCAAAACGCCTCAGCGCTCTTTTTGCCTTGCGTAAATTCAAATTATATCTGGTAATCGGCACGCTAAAATAAAGGAATTTGCCCCGCGCCATCATTCCCATACTCATACCCTTGCACTCCGGGCATTTCAGATGATTAACAGACCCGCGATTTTTACAGGTGTTACAGGAATTGATTCTTAAATTATAATTTTGTTCAAATAACATAGAACTGATAGCGAGTTTTCACTCTGTCATTGCGAAGGAGCTCAAGCGACTGTCGCCCCCCGACTGAGTCGGGGGATAAGTGTTCCCTTACAATCCCGTAAATTAATACCAAACCACGGGATTATCCCGATTTTGTATCGACAAAATCGAGGATCCTCGATTTCGCTGAGGCGAAATCGGGACTACACGCCAACCTAATCGGGGCTCGTAATGACAGGCATAAATAAAGTTTATTTTTTGACTAAATTTAATTAATATTTTACATAAACTCGCTATGAATTAATATTCCGCTTACAGCAAATTGAATATCAAATAAACAATAAATACCGGCCACGCCAGCCAAACCGCGAAAATCATAAGCACCACCGCCGTCCACAAAATAAAGGCGAAGGTTCTTAAAATAATATTTACAAATCTTATAAAAATACTCACCAGCCGGCCCTGCCAATCAGTTTGTCCGAACATCGGCACAAAAATATTTTTTACCCAAACATCAGGGGCCAAATAATCATTTCCCAGCAAAAGCAAATCAAAGCAGTACAAGCCAGCTTTTTTCAATCCGCCGGTATACCACCAAAGCGGAAAATATACGATGTGAAGCAAAAAATCCAACGCGATTTTTTGTAATATCATTATCCACATAAATAAAATGCTTGAAAGGCTTACGAAGCTTACGAGGCTTAAAAGGCTTCCTGCTTTATTTTACCATATATTAAAAAAAATGACTAACAAAAAATCCCGACTAAGTCGGGATTAATTGTTTAAATGGTCAAGTGGTTAGGTGGTTAGGTAATTAGGTGGTCAAGTGATTTCATCGTCTTGCCACCGCCGTACCCACCAAAGTCGCATATTTGATATCCTCGGCCGCGATTAATGAATCATCAAGCCTGCCCTGAATATTTCGCATAGAACGGTATTCCGCTATTTTCAAATCTATTTTCTGATTGGCTTTTTCCAAGGCTGAAATCTGATCTTCCAATTCGGCAATATCATAACCCTTGGTGGACATAACGCTCATATTCAAAGAACAAAGCACAGCGAAAATTACGGCAACACAGCCCAAAACTATGCGAAATATTTGATTGTTCAAAAATTTTCTTACAGATGTTTGTCTGTCTTTTAAGGCCGGAATATCGCAATACATGTTCATATTTTTTCAATTACTCTTAATTTTGCCGACCTGGCTCTGGGATTATTTTTCAATTCCTCCTGAGAGCAGGTTATAGGTTTTTTATTTATAATATTTATTGTTTTATGACTTTGGCTTTTAAAATAATGCTTCACAATCGCGTCTTCCAAAGAATGAAATGTTATTACCGCCAGTCTTCCGTTGCTATTCAGCGCGTCCACAGCTTTTGGTAAAACCTCTTTTATAACCCCCAACTCATTATTAACTTCAATTCTTAACGCCTGAAACACTCTGGTGGCCGGGTGAATTTTTTCTTTGCCTTTTTTGTTTATGGTTAAGATTATTTCCACCAGTTCGCTCGTTTTGCTTATTTCTTTGGCTTTTCTTTTTTCCACTATCACTTTCGCTATTTTTTTGCTGTTTTTTTCATCACCGTATTTTCTAAAAATCTCTGCCAAATCATCCTCTGAATATTTATTAATAATATCTTTAGCGGTCAATTCCTGATTTTGAGAATCATATCTCATATCAAGTTCCTCATCCGTCTGAAAGGAAAAACCTCTATTTCTGTCCGCGAATTGCGGGCTGGACCAGCCAAAATCCATCAGTATTCCGTCAACTTTTTCCAAATTGTTATTTTTCAATATCTCGTCTAAATTTGAAAAATTATCATTAATAAAAATTTTTTCTATTTTGTAATCCGTCAGAAAATCCTTGGCGCGCTCCAGCGATTCAATATCCGCGTCAATTCCCACCAATACTCCGTTCGGTTGTATTTTTTTTATTATTTCTTCGGAATGACCTCCGTCGCCAAGCGTGCAATCAACCACAATATTCCCCGGCTTCAATTTCAGCGAATCAATCGTTTCCCCCAATAAAACTGGAACATGCCTCATATATATTGTTCTAAGTGTTCTAAATGTTTTAAGTGTTCAATCATTTAGAGCAAGCCAAGCGATAAAACAATTAAAACAACTATTTGTAAGTCAGACAGACAAAACTTTTATAGCTAACTCCAAAATTCATCATTCTACATTCTAAATTCTACATTCTGAATTCATTAGACTCCCAACTCCGCCATTTTCTCGGCAATTTCATTACTTTCTTTTTCCGTCTTATTTTTATATTCCTCCCATTTTTCCTGATTCCAAAGTTCCAGGCGGTTGTAAAGACCAGCCAAGACCACATTTTTCTTTAATCCGGCAAAATTACGCAAATACTCCGGCAACATGATACGTCCTTGCTTGTCCAATGACACATCCATTGCTCCGGCCAGCATTAAACGAGAAAAAGCGCGCGAATTCGCCTGAGCGAACGAAAAATTAGCCAGTTTTTCCGCCAATTTTGTCCACTCTTCGTTAGTAAACAAAAACAAGCAACTGTCAAATCCTCTTGTTACAACTGCTCCTTTGGAAAGATCAGGACGAAATTTTTTTGGTACGGCAATTCGTCCTTTCTCATCTAAATTGTGGGAATATTCACCAATAAACACAATATTGAAATTATTATTTAATAATCATGAATCATGTTGTGTGAATCATGTATTATGTCTTAAATTTCTACCGACAAGCATAAAGTAGAAAACCATAGTTATCCCCACTTTTCCCCACGTGCTTCCATTATACACCACTTCTTATACACATACAACCACAGAAAACACCGAGTTATCCACAGTGTAGTAGAACAAGTTCACTACACTGCGGGCAGTATAGTACAGAACAAGTTCACTACACTGCGGGCAGTATAGTACAGAACAAGTTCACTACACTGCGGGCA
>MFQY01000053.1 GCA_001783185.1 Candidatus Magasanikbacteria bacterium RIFOXYC2_FULL_40_16
GTTTCCTTTCGGCTCGCTCTGGCGGGTATAAAAAAACCGCACTCTTTTGTGTAGCTCAAGCAAAGGCTTTATTCTGTCCAACTTCCCTTTTTCCTCCAAAAACTTCTCCAACGCCGGGTCATGGTCAAAATGGTCCTCAATCGCCCGCTTTTGGGAGCTGGTCACAAACATAATATCCGTAATCCCGCTGTCCGCCATTTCTTCCACTATGTATTGAACCACCGGCTTATCTAAAACCGGCATCATCTCCTTCGGCATCGCCTTGGTGGCCGGCAAAAAACGGGTCCCCACTCCGGCGACGATTATCACTCCTTTGGTTATCTTAGGCATAAATATACTAATTAAAGTAAACCCATTATAACACAACTTTTCTCTTTTTTACCAGCATGTATCATGTAACATGTTTCAATCCGGCACCACTTCTATCCAGTCTTCAATCAGCCATCCGCCTCCCGGTCCGCTGGAAAAATTCAAATTTATCAAACCGGATTCATAAATAATCTGGCAATTGTTCTCCGCCTGAATTTGATAAGCGGTCGCTTCTTTCAAAGTCGCGCTATTTTCAATAAACAACAGCCCGTGTGGAGCATATAAAATCCCGCGAAGCTGGGCGTTGTTTTGCATCCTTATTGCCGGGTCAGATGGATCAAGCTGGTCAACAGAGCTAAGAAGCATTACATAGCTATCATTTGGCTCATTGCAACCGTCATCATAATCGTATCCTTCAGAACCACAAATAATAAAATTGTTTTTTATATCAATATCCCCGTCCACAATTATCATTCCACTATTGTCTCCATAGGCTGAATCCAATTGTAAAACTCCATTATTATATAAAATCAGATTTCCTGTCACCCAAATCGTGCCGGCCAGAGTGAACACATCATTGCCATCTCCGCCAATAGTCAGATTGCCGACTATTTTTGTCAAACCGAGCGAAGTGTTACCGTCTTCATAAGTAAAATTACCTGTCATCTCTTCTCCGCTGGCGACGGTCGCTTTCCAGCCATCAATTTGTTCATCCGTAATCGGCATATCCACCGGCTCGGGATCAGGGCTGTCCGGATAAGAAGTGCCGGCGACAGAACCGCCTGATATGCTTTGGTAATATGCATCCCCGCCAATCACACTATCTTTAATAGTATGCGCGTGCGCGTCTCCGCCTACATCAAAAGTATCAATTTTCCCTGTTGCCCCCACTACCCACACATCTCCTGTGGCATGAGCGGAATTGACACCCACTACATCTCCGTTGGAATAAAGATTGCCTACAATCGTACTGTCATTTTTCATCAAAATTCCTCCTTGTCCGGTTTGGATGCCATAATTAAAACTTGCTCCTTCCACCGATGGCGTCAAATTTACTTCCACCGCCCTGACAAAACCGTCCTTGTCCGCGGAAGAGGAAATTATAAACAAATCGTCAACTTGCCCGAGACCGACAGTGGCTGTCGCCCCGGCCAAACTTAAAGTATTAAACCACTCATAACTCAAATCCGGATTAACCATTCGTAAAATCATATCTTCCAATCCCGACTCGGCCGTATAATAACTCTGAGCCGAACCTAAGATATTGCGGACGATTTTTTCTCTGATTACCAAAATGGAAGCGATGCTGTTGACAATAACAAAGCCAATGGTGGTTGCCAGCAAAACACTGACAATCGCCGCATAGCCTTGGTTGTTTAAAAACTTTTTCATATAAATTAATATTGTCTAAACGACACCGTAGTCGTCAAAGTCACCCTGCTCTGATCTTGAACCTCAGACGAGGGTGTATCAAAAGAAGCAGTAATGGAAATCCGCACCGCCTGATGCTGGTCGACTGAATTCAAATGCGTAAAAGTCAAACTCTCTACTTGGATTTTTTCCGAAACAATAATTTGTTCCACCTGTCCCTCTTTTTTTACATAAAGCCCGCCGTCGTCAACAAAAAAATCTACAAAAGTATAATCTTCTCCGGCAACCGCGTTTCTGACTGTTTCCAAACTTAACTGTCCGGGACTGGCGTCAAAAACACTGGTTGGCGTATATACACTGGAAGCATGTCTGACTTCCTGCGACATTGTCTCTAAAGCGCTTTTTATATTTCCCAACACCTCGCTCCGCGCCTGCACATACATATTATTTCTGACCAATTGCGGCAAAAAAGCGGCCACCATCGTCGCGACAATCGCCATAATCATCACATACATAATCATCTCTACCAAAGAAAACCCAGCACCACTTTTTTTTGTAAAAAAAAGTGGTGCTGGGTAAACCCTCTTCATTCTTTTTTTTTTCACAAAAAAAGTGGTGCTGGATAAACTCCCTCTAATCCCTTTATTTTTGGAAAGAAAAAACATAAACTAATTATTCAAAAAATTTGTCAGATATGCCTGTAAAGATACAGCCTCATTATTTCCCCGCTCAAGCCAAGAAACACTCGCGACAATTCTTTTTGTTTTCGGGTCATCAGTCCCCGCCTCGGCAATATCATCATTAACATCCCGATTAACACTATATATCGTTATCGTTCTGGTAAAAACGCCGTTAATGGCCGGTTGCGCGACCGCTGTCAAAGTCCATCGTCCATCAACAATCACCGGATAATACGCCACACCGCTTGTTAAAATCGCAATGTCATCCGTCCAATTATTATTTTTTATCGTCCTGACTATTTCTACCCCCTCTTGAGCAAACTGGATCGCTTCGGTTTTTCTCAAACCCTCATGCATAATTTTATTTGAGAAAGAAATTATTCCATAAATTGAACTGAAAAAAAATAAAGCAATCGCAATCGCAATTATAATTTCCACCATGCTAAACCCAGCACCACTTCTTTTTACAAAAGAAGTGGTGCTGGGTAAACCCTCCTCATTTTTTTTTACAAAAGAAGTGGTGCTGGGTAAACCCGCTCTCTTTTTAAGTTCCCTTAACGCATTACCATTGTGTTTTAATCTTTTTTCTCTCATACGAGCTAATTCTTCTTTATTATACGCTTCATAATATATAAGCTTCCATGGTTTATGTTGTCTTGTATAAAACTCTCCTTTTTTATTATGATAATCTAATCTCTCTTTCAAATTTTTTGTAGACCCTACATAGATTTTTCCATTTTTTTCACTCTCTAACAAATAAACATAATACATACTCATCCACTATTTTTATTGAACAGTCATATCCCCACCAAACACAGCCACAGTCGCGACTCCGTCCGCGGTAAAAGAAACAATGTCTTTTCCATCAACCGACACATCCAAAGCTTTTGTATTATATCGGCCATCCCGATGAATACATAAAACCGTATCAAACTCATCCAAAGAATGAGTGTGTATGCGTACAACTTGACTCTCGCCATCAACAACTACTGTCCCCGACCAATCAAATACCGTCTCTCCCGCGTCAAAATAATCCGCCATCGTAATAACTTCATCCACATCCACTGTTCCGTCAAAATGCAATTCCAAATCACTGCTTCCTTGTAAACTCCAACTAAGGTCAAAATGTGTATGGCGAGAATCAACTTCTCTGGTATCTTCCAATTCAATCGTTCCTTCCAACCCGACCCGTCCCGAAGGTAAAATCTTTATCGTCCGGCTTTCACTGTGATCATCGGCCAACCGTAAAATTACATCTTCAGTATGTCCTGTCGTCCCGGTCAGACGGTCAAACGCTATCGTATCGCTGGTGCCCTCCCAAATATCAGTGTATTCAACGCTTGTCGGGAAATATGTAATTTCATTTTCCGGGTCCAATGGATTCCAATCAAACCCTTTAAAAAGGGCATAAAAACCAGTCTCAAAATGAACGCCATACTGTTCATTATCTTCCGATGAAACCGTTTTTTCCGCCGCCAATTGCAAAGTGGCAATCACATCGCTGACTGAAGTGCTTAATTCCAATCTTTTTTGAAAAGACCGGTAGCTAATAAGACCGGCCGTCGCTAAAATCATAATCGTGGCGACAACCAATAAAATTTCAATCAGTGAGAACCCAGCACCATTTTTTTCCCAAAAAAAGTGGTGCTGGATAAAACCTTTTTTATTTAAGTATTTAAACATAAAAACATACAAGCATTTAAACATTACAATATGTTTGTATGTTTAAATGTTTAGATGTTTACATGCGCGTATTATACCACAAAAAACAAAAAACCGCCCTGAATATAGTCGAAGGACGGTTTTTTAATTTTTACTTGGGAACAAAGGCTATCAATCCCGCAATCCTTGCCTGCTTTATCGCTTTGGCAACTTTGCGTTGATGAAACGCGCATAATCCGCTGCGTCTGCGCGGGGCGATTTTCATATAAGATGAAATAAATCTGCGTAGAGTTTGAATATCTTTATAATCAATCGCTTTTTTATTGTTCACACAGTAATGACATTGTTTTTCTTTCTTCTTTTCCATAAAATATTTATTAGGCATTAGGCAATAGCGTTTAGATTATTTAGTAATTGTTCTTTTCATGAATTCGCTTACTTTAACAGGCAAATATATAATTCCTATATACTCTAACTATTCTAATCGCTAAACGCTAATCGCTTTTCAATTAAAAGGGTATATCCTCAACTTTCACTTCTTCCACCGGCTCTTCCTGTTGGTAGCTCGGACCAGGGTCTTCAGCCGGAGCTGAATTGTTGACAGGAGCTGAACCGCTAGTTCTCGTCCCGCCGTCCAACATTATCATATTATCCACAATAATTTCCGTTCGGTATTTTTTTACGCCATCTGTTCCCATCCAATCGCTGGTCTGTAATCTTCCTTCAACATAAACTCTTTTCCCTTTTGTCAAGTATTGTCCGGCAATATCCGCGATTTTACCCCAAAGCACGCAATTATGATATTCAACTTTTTCCTGCTTTTGACCGCTTTGGTCAGTCCAAACTCTGTTTGTCGCCACACCTAGTTTCGCCACTGTTCTGCCGCTAGGAGTGTTTTTTACTTCCGGATCGCGAGTCAAGCGTCCCAATATGGTTGCTCGGTTTAAGTCCATACATTTAGATTTAAGATTAAAGATTCCAGCCTACGGCTGGTCCGCCTTTGGCGGAAAAGATTAGAGATTAAAGATTTAAGTGATTGAGTGGTTAGGTGGTTAGGTGATAAAGTGATTTACACGTCCGCGATATTGCTCTCCAAAAGCTCATCAAGTTTTTTATCAATATCTTCCATTTTGATATTCTCCGCTTTGGTTTCCGTTTTTTCTCTTGATTTAGCTTTGGCAGGCTTCTTCGCGTCAATTTGATGGCTGGCTTCCACATCCTCGCTCGGCTTTGGCTGTTCTTCCCTAACTGCCCTGACCGGTTCGTTTTCTCTTTCTTTCACCGCGTCTCTGACAGTAACATCGCTAATCGCGCTTATTTTATCCGGGATTGATTCTTCTTTGCCGGCAATCCTTACCACCATTCTCAATAATTCATTCATCAAGCCCAAATTATTTCTAATGGCTCCAATATCTTTTGTTTCCGCCTCAAAATTGCACAACTGAAAATATCCGTATCTGATATGTTTAACCGGATACGCGATTCTACTTTTGCCCAAGTCCTTTACGCTTAATTCCTTTCCTCCGCCTTTTTCAATAACTTCTTCAACTTTCTTAACAACCGGAGAAATCTCATTTTCCGCCAAAGTGCCGGGCAAAATAAATAATAGTTCGTATTTTTTTACCATAGTAATATTAAAGTATTTTGTTTAGATTCACGTTTTTTGCCTATCCTTGGGATCGACCGATACACAAAAACCGCAAATAATAGTGAAAATAATATATCATTTTGGCGTAAAAATGTCAACCCCGTCACCATTCTGGCATAGGTTGCGGGTAATACAAAAACAGAGCCGCGAGGTCCCGACCGTGGTCGAGGATCCTCGGTTGGACGCAATCGGGACGACTCCGTCTTTGTGTTTTGGGAAACAAAAGATGTTTTCAGAAAGGTGACGGGGTCAATAGTTAGCGGTTTGAGCAAAAATATGATATAATGAATTAAATTAATCTGTCTAAACCAACGTTATGTTATCTGAAAAAATAATAACAAAGGTGCTGAAACAGAAATACGGAATAAAAACCAAAGAACTGGAAGACCGCATCGCCACCGCCCAAAAACAAAAAAAAGACCTTGAGCAATACATAATTGACGAAAATATCGTTGATGAAATTGAGTTATATACCGAAGCGGCCAAACAGATGAAAGTGCCCTTTATCACTTTGAAAGGGCGTGATTTGAAAAAAGAAATCTTAAACATGATACCGGCCCCTTTGGCCCAGACTCATCATATAGTAGTATTTTCCACCACTAAAGATGAAATGTTTTTGGCGATGCTTGACCCGACTGACATCCAGACCATTGAATTTATCCAGAGGAAAACCCACTTAATTCCAAAAGTTTATCTAACCACTCCTAGCGATATCAAAGATGCCTTGCGCCGATACCATGCCGACTTGAGCGATGACATGTCCATTGAACAGCTGAAGGATACCCCCGCCACCGAAGGAGGCGATCTAAAAAAGGCCGCCGAAGAAATGCCGGTTATAAATATCGTGAATAATATTTTGGAGCATGCGGTTTTTGAGGGCGCGTCCGATATACATATTGAACCACAAGAAAAAGAAGTTATCATCCGCTACCGCGTTGATGGTATTTTAAAAAATGTAATGACTTTGCCCAAAACTATCCAAGATGGAATTATCGCCCGAGTCAAAATCCTTTCCAAACTGAAAATTGATGAGCATATGGTTCCGCAGGACGGGCGGTTCAAAATAAAAATACAGGAGGAAAAACTTTCTTTCCGCGTTTCCATTATTCCGGTATATGATGGAGAAAAAATAGTTATGCGTCTTTTACATGAAGGTCAAAAACCTCTTAATCTTGACCAGCTCGGATTTCTGCCCGGTCCGAAAAAGAAAGTGGAGAGAGCGATAACCAGTCCGCACGGGATGATTCTTGTCACCGGTCCGACCGGAAGCGGTAAAACCACCACTCTTTACTCTATTCTGGGTATGTTGAATGAACCTGGAGTAAATATCTGCACGATTGAAGACCCAATTGAATACCATGTAAAAGGCGTCAATCAAAGCCAGATTAATCCGCGCGCCGGTTTTACTTTTGCCAGCGGACTGCGCTCGTTTTTACGCCAAGACCCTGACATTATAATGGTCGGCGAAATCCGCGACAAAGAAACCGCTGAAATCGCCATCCACTCCGCCATGACCGGCCATTTAGTGCTATCCACTCTTCACACCAACGACGCGCCCACCACTCTGCCTCGTTTGATTGATATGGATATTCCTCCTTTTCTTGTCGCTTTTACCGCTAACATAATTGTCGCCCAGCGTTTGGTCAGAAAAACCTGCGAATTTTGCAAAAAAGAATTTATCTTGGAAAAGGAGGCTATTGAAGAACTGGAAAAAATCGTGGACATAAAAAGATTAATGGAACTTTTTCAAGAAAATAAAATAGAATTAAAAAAACAGGAAGTCAATTTTAATTCTTTCACTTTTTTTCGGGGCGAAGGCTGCAGGCGATGCAATGACAGCGGTTATAAAGGCCGAATTGGCATCTATGAAGTGCTGGATATTGATACGGAGTTAATCAATAAAATCAATGCCGGCGCCAACGCCGAAGATATAAAAAAATACGCTCAAGAACAAAAAATGATTACGATGTTACAGGACGGCTTAGTCAAAGCGAAGCAGGGCATCACTACTATAGAAGAAGTATTGCGAGCGACCAGAGAATAAAAATTAATTAAATTATCATCGCGGAATATGTCCCCGAAAAAAGAAAAAAAAGAATTAAGCGAATTTGAAGAAAAACTGAATAACTGGATAGCAAAATTAACTCATATTTCTTTCATACAGAAAATATTTTTCGTGGACCATTTGCGCACCATGATTCACGCCAGTCTTTCTTTGGTTGAGTCGCTGGAAATCTTGGCTAAAGAAACCACTAATAGAAAATTCAAAGGAATTATTTCCGAAGTTAAAGGCGAAGTTGAAAAAGGCCGGCCGTTGAGCGAAGTCCTGAACGATTATCCAAAAGTGTTTCCACCCATCTATGTAAAAATGATTGCCGCAGGCGAAATGTCCGGAAAGCTCAATGAAACACTGGAACAAATTGTCGTCCAGATGAAAAAAACCCAGGAACTCCGTTCCAGCATCAGGGGCGCGATGATTTATCCGGCGGTCATCATTATCGCCATCGTCGGCGTCGCCATATTTATGATGACATCGGTTCTGCCAAAAATGATGTCTTTGTTTTCCGAATTTAACGCTGAACTGCCATTAGCCACCAGAATTCTTATAAAAACAACCAACTTTTTTAGCCACCCTCTCAATGTTATAATGATTATCGTGGGAGTTGTCGGATTAATAACGTTGTTTATTTTCACGCTAAAAAAAGTCTATGGTTTTCGCAAAGCCATTCATATTATAAATTTAAACTTGCCGATTATCGGGCCGGTTATCAAACAAATTAATTTGGCGCGCTTCTCTCTAACGCTCTCCTCACTTTTAAAAAGCACCATCCCAATTATTGAAGCTATGGACATCACCGCTGACACTTGCACCAATCTGCAATACCAAACTTCTCTGCACAAAATCGCCGTAGAAATAAAATCCGGTCGGCCGCTCTCCGAACTTTTAGCGGAATATGATAAACTATATCCACCGATGGTGACGGAGATGATTATGGTGGGCGAGAGATCCGGCGAGGTGGACAGACTGTTAAACGAATTATCGGATTTTTACGGGTCGGAAGTAGATAAAACCATGAAAAATTTCGCGCAAATCATAGAGCCAATTATAATTATAGTGCTGGGTTTGGCCGTGGGTGGCGTGGCCGTGGCGATAATAATGCCAATGTACACATTAGTACAGGCGGTGTAATTGATGTTCTAGGTGTTGTAGATGCTTAAGATGTTCTAGTTGTTCTAATTGTTCTAAGTGTTCTAAGTGTTCTAATGAACATTTTGAACAAGCCAAGCGATATAACATTTTGAACATTTTGAACAAGCCAAGCGATATAACATTTTGAACAAGCAACGGCGGTATATCAATTTAAACAAACGCTAACGATAGAACAATTAGACCATTCAAAACACTTAAATATGTTTTTCAACCCTTTTCCACACGCAATCGGACTGGACATAGGCGACCTGACAATAAAAATGGTCCAGCTTGATAATATCTCCCGGAGAAAAAATCATCCGTCATTTAGGTTGGTAAACGCGCGCAGTACCCAACTTCCGCACGGATTGATTGTTAATGGTGAATTGGAAAAACCGGAAGCGGTCAGAAAATATCTTCTCCATTTACTTGAAAAAAGGGGCGACCGAAAAGATAAATACTACAAATCCCCATGGGTGGTTGCATCCATTCCCGACAGATATGGTTTTATAAAACTAATCCAACTGGAAAAAGAACCCGAAGACATCATAGACGAGGATATTATCATCGCTTCGCAAAAGCATGTGCCTTTTCAGGAAAATGATTACTACCTTGATTGGCAAATCGTGCCCAGCCACAATCATGGAACCGAATATACCAATGTTTTACTGGCGAGCATTCCAAAAAATATTGCCAATATGTACACCTACCTGCTGGAAAGCGTAGGCTTAATCGTGGTGGCGCTGGAACTTGGCGCTCTCTCAACCGTCAGAACCATGATAACGGCCAATAAACATTATGATAGCGAAGGTCGTGGCATCCTGCGTCTTGGCTCAACCGAATCAACCCTGACCGTGTATGACCACGACCATGTGCAGTTCAGTAAATCGCTGAATTATTCCGGAGAAGTTTTAACAGCCGCCATCGCCCAAAATCTGCATATCACCTACGAAGAAGCGGAGATGAAAAAGAAGGCCTACGGTCTGGAATACACAAAAAATAAAGTCTGGCCGATATTGGCGGAGCAAACCGACAAGTTAATCGTTGAAATAGAACAAATTTTGGATTTTTACTACACCCATTTTCCTTTTACCAATAAAATCACCAAGATAGTGATGTGTGGGGGCGGTTCAACTCTGAAAAATCTGGATAAGGCGCTGACGGCAAAATTAAAAATAGAAACAAAAACCGGCGATGTCTGGAAAAATCTTTCTCCATCCAAACCGATTAATATGGATACGGAAAAATCACTGCGTTTCGCCAAAGCAATCGGTTTAGCCTTGCGCGCGGCCGGCAATCCGTTTTTTGATAATAACTATATATAAAAACATGTACTCCATAAAAATCAATTTACTTTCAACTGAAAAAAGGAAAAATCTTAACCGGATGATATATGTTCAGTTTGTCAAAAATACTTTTGTCAGTATTGTGATTGTATTTTGTATATCCGGTATTACTCTGCTCGGCGCCCAATTGGTGCTGGAAGAATACTTCAGCGAGGTCAACAACAGCCTGGCTTTTTCCGGCGATATGTATTCGGGACAAAACAAAAAAATATCCGAGGTCAACGATATAATTAAAAAAACCGAAGTTATCCAAGATATCCATAATTTATGGTCGCAAAAAATCCTGGAGTTAGGCAACGCCACCCCCAAAAATGTTTCTTTAAACAGTATGGCGTTGAATAAACAAAAAAATGAAATCAGTCTTTCCGGGATAGCCAAAGACCGCGACTCGTTGTTGGAATTGAAAACCAACATAGAAAAACTGGATTTTATAGAGAAAATAGAAATACCGCTTTCCCAATTAACGGAAAAAGAAAATATAGATTTTTCCATTGTTATAAAAATGAAATGAACGGAATAAGTTTATGAAAAAAATTGATATTAAAAAACAGATGTTCACAATGATGCTGTTGATAATCGCTATCAGTTTTGTTATCGCTTTTTCCGTTATTTTGCCGACAATTCAAAGCATTAGAGGTTTGCAAAAAGACATCAATGACACGCGGTTGTTTTTGGAAGAACAAAGCGAAAAAATACAAAAAATGCGTCGATCAATACACAGCCTCGGCGACATAGAAAAACAAATTGAGAAATTTAGAGAGACTTCAACCGTCGGCAATCATGAATTGGAGATAATCACCAAGCTGGAACAAATCGCCAACGAACACAATATCAACCAATCCTTAAAAGCCATTCTTTACGAAGCTAAAACCGGTTCTTCCGCTGGCGACAACCTGCCTCCGCTTTTAAAAGACAAAAATTACTATGTATTTTCATTTAGTAGCGAAGGAAAATATGAAGACATAATAAAATACCTTAGAGCAATTGAACAGCTCCCCTACTATTTCAGCATAAACTCTATTCAGCTTTCCAGAAAAAACGACATAGGAACCATATCTTTACGATTTGACGCCACGTTGTTTATCTTTGACAAATAAAAAATTTTATGAGATTAGGCGACCTGATAGCAAAAATTAAAGTTAAAAAGGAAGAAATCCAAAAAAAGCAATCCTCCAGGAAGGCTGATTCTGATATCAAAACAAAAGACAAAAGAAACCGGCCAATAGTTATTTTAAGGCTATTGAGTTTTTTGATAATTTTTCTTTTAATACTGGCCTTGATGTTTACTTTTATATTTGTGTATAATAGCGTCACCAATTCAATCGGCTATATCCAGACCATAGTCAACTACAAAAAAGAGACACAAGTCTATTTGATAGAATTCAGCAAACTGGATAAAATAGAAAAATACTGGCAGGAAAAAATCCAGACGGAGTTGCCGGTTATAACCAGAAATCCTTTCCTGGAGCCACAATCAGCTGTTATCGTCACCAGCACTCCTCAAACACCCGCCCCATAATAAATATGCCTCAATATAATTTTTTTCTTGGAAATCACCCTGCACTATCTACCGCTGAAATAAAAGCGGTTTTTTCTGCTGAAGACGTTAATTACGAAATTACAGGCAAAAAAGGAAAAAATCTGTTTGTTTCAACCGATAAAAAAATAAACTCCTTAAAAATAATGGACAAGTTGGGCGGAACCATAAAAATCGCCAGAGCTGTAGATAAAAAGAAAGATACCGTCTCTGATATAGTTGATTTTCTGCAAAACACACAGTCTGAGGGGAAAATACAATTTTCACTGAGCGGGGCAGACCAAAAAGACGCGCTTAAAATAAAAAAAATTCTAAAAGAAACCGGCCGAAACGTGCGCTATGTGGAAATAAAAAATACCGCCAGCATTATCCATAATAATTTAGTGGAAAAACAGGGCGATTTATCCATGATTGACGGTTTGATTTTTGTGACCGAAGCGGTTCAACCGATTGAAGAATTAAGCCGACGCGATTTTGGCCGGCCCGGTTCTGACAGCCTCAGCGGAATGCTCCCGCCCAAGTTAGCCCGAATAATGATAAATCTGGCCGATGCGCCTTTCGCTTCCAAAATACTTGATGCTTTTTGCGGATCCGGAACAATCCTGACAGAAGCCATTGCCATGGGCTACAAAAATATTTTTGGAAGCGATCTGTCTGAACGGGCGATTGAAGATACGGAAACAAATATCCAATGGTATCTCCAAGAAAAAAATCTTAACGATATAAAGTATAAATTATTTTTGTCAGACGCCGCCAATCTGGATAATGTCATTGAAAAAAATTCTATTCAAGCGATTATCTCCGAACCATATATGGGCAAGCCTCTTCACGGAAACGAGGGCAAAATATATATATTAAAACAAACGGAGGAACTGGCGCAATTATATATTAATTCATTTAAAACATTACATAAAATACTGCGCCAAGACGGTTCAATTATTTTTATAATCCCAACTTTTAAAATTAAAAATGAATTAGTGAAAATTGATTGTATTGATGAAATAAAAAAAATCGGCTTTAATGTTGAACCATTGTCAGAAGAATCTCCTTTCCTAAGATATGGGCGCGAAGGCCAGCATCTGGCCAGAGATGTGTGGAAATTTGTTAAAAAATAAAATAATAAATAAAAGCCCCCCGCTGAACAGCGGAGGGCTTTTTAAAATGAAAATGTCCTTAGAAAAAAAAGAGAGCTTAACCGAAGTTAAGCCTGTATGGAGGTGGAGCGAATCAGATTCGAGTCTCACTTTCCTAGCCTTGTAAGGAAGTAAGACTCGAATCAAATCACTGCTTTACCATCTCTTATGTTTTTATAATACTCCTCCATTTAAATACCGTCAAACAATCCCTGTGGATAACTTTTAGATAAACATTTTTTCTACAATCTGCCCCACTATATACCCCACCACAGACGCGATAGAAGCTAAAACAAACATCTCAAAACCGGCTTTAAACCAATTCCTTTTGGAAAACTTGGAAGTATATACTCCCAATGAAAACAGAGCTAACAAAGTTGAACCGATTGAAACAAACACCGCTACCGGCAAACCCATGAAAAAATAAGATGCCACCGGTATCGCCCCGCCCAAAACATACGAAAACAGCATAACTATCGCGTTTTTAAAAGGATTTTCCATATTTTCCGGCACAATCCCCAATTCCCGATAAGCCATTTCCTGTAAAAATAGTTTTTTATCCTTGGAAGCGACACCTGCCATTTCTTCCGCCAGCTCTTTTGGCCAGCCGTCTATAATATACATCTCTTTTAATTCTTCCTTTTCTTCTCCAGGGAATTTGTTCAGCTCGGTTTTTTCTTCTTCTAATTTTCTTTGGTCTATCCCTTTGACTGATTTAGTGGATAAATATGTTCCGACCGCCATTGAGATTGACTCAACGGAAATAATAACCAGACCGGACAAAATAACCGTAAAATGATTGCCGGTCGCGGCAGCAATACCGGTAATCGCGCCCAAAGTGGAAACCATACCATCTTCCATGCCAAAAACCAATTCCCTGAAAGAGGATGATGATCCGTGATTTTGGTGATGGATATAATTTGGATTAAATTCTATAGACATAAACACATTAAAACATAAAAGCATTAAAGCATAAAAACAATAATATTATATCTCAATATCAACATATAGACAAATCCGATTAGCTTCTGATTTCTGTCTAAATTTATGATAAAAAAGCCCTTTGATACTAATATCTCCGGGCTGGCGCATTATATGATTCTCTCTCTGGCATAATAGAGAATTGTCAGAAAAGTTTTTGTGTATTGTTTATCACTTACGTAATAAATCATTGAGTTTTCAAAAAACTTAATGTCTTCACGTTTGATGCCGAGATCCAAGAGGCAGTTTACAAAGTTTACCAACTCTATGTAATTTTCCGCGTATTCCCAAGGAGTATCGCACCAATAAATTTTGGTATAAATTTTAATTCTTTCCTGTCCTCTATACGGTCCCCCGCCGTCTTGCATAAAAATACCTTTCTTGCGCCTAATTTATCCAGCACCTTCCCAGAATCCCCCGCGGCTTGTTGTGAAGATAAATGGGTATAAAAATTATTTTTCCTGCAGAATTTAATACTCCACAGGAAGGTGCTGGATTTATTATACCAAATCTAAAATCATCCGCCTAGACGGATGACAAAAGGAGATAAGAGATAGGAGATAAAATTATTTAAGTGGAGATGTGGAAATAACACACGTCTCCGTCTTTAATCAAATAATCTTTTCCGACCAATTGCATTTTGCCTTTCTCTTTCACCCCAGCCCAACCGCCACATTCCACAAAATCCTGCCATCGGGTAATTTCTGCTTTTATATATCCTTTTTCAAAATCAGTATGAATCACTGCCGCCGCTTGCGGACCAGCCGTACCGGCTTTGACTGTCCAAGCGCGCGTTTCCGGTTCGCCCGATGTCAAAAAAGTAACCAAGTTCAATAATTTATAGCCCGCTAAAATAATTTTATCAAGTCCGGATTGTTCCATACCCAATTCTTTCATATATTCCTTCGCGTCATCCTCGGATAATTCCGACAATTCCGCTTCCAGTTTCGCGCAAACCTCAACCACTTCACTCCCAAATTCAAATTTACTTTTGGCTATTGTCTTTGAACTGCCAATCTCATCAACATTAACGACATACATCATCGGCTTCATCGTCAATAAACACAATTCTTTTAAAATACTCATCTCGTCCTCGTTATATTCAAGCTGACGAGCCGGCTGGCCTTCTTCCAAATGTTTTTCTAATTTTTCCAACAGATTTATTTCCGGCACGCATTCTTTTATTGCTATACCTTTCGCTTTTTTTCTGGTATTATCCAATCTTTTTTTAACCGTCTGCAAATCGGCCATAACCAATTCCAAATTAATAATATCCGCATCGCTGTCCGGATCAATTTTATTGTAAACATGAGTAACATTACCATCGGCAAAAGCTCTAACAACCTGAACAATCGCGTCCACCTCGCGGATATGTGATAAAAATTTATTTCCCAAACCCTCGCCTTCAGAAGCGCCTTTTACCAATCCGGCAATATCAACAAATTCAATCGCCGTCGGGATGATTTTCTTTGATTTGGAGACATCGGATAATTTTTGCAACCTCTCATCCGGCACGCTTACTATTCCGACATTCGGTTCAATTGTGCAGAACGGATAATTTTGCGCGTCCGCCAGCTTACTGCGAGTCAGCGCGTTAAACAAAGTGGATTTTCCCACATTCGGCAGACCAACAATTCCGAGTGATAGTGACATAGATTAGAATATAGAATATAGAATTTAGAATATAGAATATTTTTTAAGCCCCTTTAATGGGGCTAAAACAGTGGACTGTGCGAGATTCGAACTCGCGACCTCCGCATTGCAAATGCGATGCTCTACCAGCTGAGCTAACAGCCCTTAATACATTTTAATAACTTAAACTTATCACCCTCCCGACTTAGTCGGGATGCTCCCAAATGCTGAGCCGAAAGCGAAGTCCCGATCTCACATCGGGAAGCTAGTGGCCCTCAAAAACAAAAAAACTATACCAGTTTTTTAATAAAATGTCAATTAAAGTATACCGTATCAAGTATTTAGTATTAAGTATTAAGTATTTGATAATTGATAATAGTTCACCATGTTAAATAATTCCGCTTTGCAGGATTGCCCAAAGGACATTTAATAGGGTAACTAGAAAACAAAATATAAAAAACAGACCCCCAGATTTTTCCGAAAAAAAATTCTGGGGGCCAAAGTAACAAAGAGCCAAAGGGTCAAGGGCAAAATGCCCAAGAACCTAAGTTATGAATCGCAGGAGAACACCCGGCGGCCAGCGTCCCACTCAAACGGATCCTCGACCGAGTAGGCGTACACGCACCAGCCGTTGCCGTACCAGTACACGCACACCGCGCGCAACACGCCGTTGATGTAGTGAAAATAGAAGATGTTCGCGTAGCCATTGGTTAAGAGCGCGCCCTGTTTGCCATCGGGTTGCTTCCACATTAGGGCGGCGATATGGAAGAGGGTGGTCTTGACCTTATCTTCACCGCCCAGTTCCTTGATGATGGGGCCGTCCACCGAACTCCGGTTGAGCGTGTAGTAGCACAAGACGCTTTTGTCGGCGCCGTTCTCGCCGAGCGTACGGTAAGGACCCTCGCCAGGCTCGGTTTCGTCCGCGTTCGGCTGTACCTCCACCTTTCCGTAGAACCACGTTTTGAAGTTGTCTCCAACATAGGAGATCTTCACCAACGAGTTATTCTCGTTGAAAAACTCGCTTGCCACGAGCTTCTTCATCAGTTGAACCTTGACGGTTCCGGTGAAAGTCAGAAAGGGTTGCGGTTCTGGCTTGGACTGTTCTTCCTGCTGACGGTTTTCTACCGCCTGAACAAACAGGGCGATGGCCGATTTGGGATTTTGAATCACCCATTGAGCGTTACCGGTTGTTAATAACTTAAACTCCGACTGGTGTTCCACAAGAGACGCTACAAGCTTCGGGACCTGTTGTTCGGTCATTGTTTTCTCCTTTTTGACCGTTTTTACAGATACTCCTTGCTGTTGGGCTTGGCCGGTATGGTTTCGCCACAGCGAAAAATCTTTTATCTATTCAAAGTTAAACACAAAATCCGTAATTTGTCAATAAAACAATTCAACAATATATCAATTTTTCAATTCAACAATCACTGTCTATAATCTAAAATCTTTAATCTTCTATCTCTTACTTCTTCCACCCTACTTCTTCCACCTCTCACCTAACACTTACTATTTACTATTTTCTATTTACTAATTACTCTCAATCAACATGCATATTCGCATCAAACCTCTGCTTCATTTCAGACGACTGCTCCTTCTTAAGTTTATCAAAAGTTTTTCTTGTCCAGGGCTTCTCTTTCAAAATATGAGAAATCCAATTTCCCCCCAACAAATGAGGCATCATCACATAATTCGCCCCGGCCTTATATACTTCGTCCAAATATGTCGGGTGATATAAATTCGCTATTATTACCGCCTTACCGCCGTCGTTCCTGACTGTTCTTATCAAAGTGTTCTGGTCTTCAATATCGGGAATGGTGGAAATAATCATCTTTGTTTTTTCCAACGACAAACTCTGTAAAAACTCCACATCGGCCGCATCGCCAAAATACGCGGGAATATTTCTCCCTCGCAACTTTTCAATCGCTTCCGGATTAAAATCAACCACGGCAAATTTTATTTTCATTTGTTCAAGCTCCTCGCAGACTTTCCAGCCGATTCTATGATAACCAAATACCCAAACTTTATACGCTTTAGCTTCCTCAACTCTGTTTTTAAAATTATCTTTGCCGAATTTTTTCAATAACGGAGAAATTTTTTGGTATATTTGTTCATTATAGGTAATAAAATATGAGGAAATTATTATCGTGATAAGCGCCACCATCGTCAACACCGTCACCTCGTTACCCTGCAAATAACCCAAGTCTTTACCCTTAAAAACCAAAATGAAGCCAAACTCGCTGACTTGAGCCGAGGTAATACCGGCAAGAAAAGCGTTCCTTCGCGTATATTTTAACCTTCTCATCACAGCATAGAGAATCAACGGGTCAATAACCAAAATGAAAACTGATAAAATTATTGCCGGGCGAAAAGAAGAATTTAAATCGCCAATCTGCATTTGGCTGCCTAAAACAATAAAAAACAAAACTAAAAAGAAATCACGCAAAGGGCGGATACGGCTGGCAATTTGCGATTGGTAAGGCGAAGCTCCAAGTGAAATGCCGGCGATAACCGCGCCGATTTCAATATTAAAACCCGCCCAATAAACAAGGCTAGCAACACCAAAACACCAAGTAATCGTAAAAATAAATAATAATTCTCCCGAATGCGCAACTTTTTCCATCAAAATCGGCAAAACATACCTCGCCGCCAAAAACACGATGCCAATTAAGACAATTCCTTTGCTGGCGGTTATTATCAGCGTCTCGCTCAAAGTTCCGTCCAGTCCCACCGTATTCAAAAAAATCATTATCGTGACCGCGATAATATCCTGCACCAAAAGCAAACCGATTACATACCGGCCGTACATTGTTTCCGCGTCTTTCTTGTCCGTCAAAAACTTAACGACAATAATCGTGCTTGAAAATGTAATCGCGATGGCGATAAACAGCGAAGGAATAAAAGAAAAACCAAGCCAATTCATTATTAAAAAACCCAAAGACGCGGTAACAAAAAACTGCGCGATTCCGCCGATTAAAACCGACTTGCCGACTTTTCTGATATAATCAAAATTCAAACTCAAACCGACAATAAACAACAAAAGCACGATTCCGAAATGGGCGAAAGTCTCAAAAAAATCCTCCCCACCATGAAGCAAATTAAAAAATAACGGCCCGCCAATTATACCGGCGATTATATACGCGACTACAAGAGGCTGGCGGAACAAACGCAAAACAAGAGCAATCGCCACCGTGATTGCCAGCAGAGTGCTGATTTGGATAAAAATATTATCAACCATAAAAATAGTTCGGAGTCCATAGTTCGGAGCCAATAAAAAATTTGTTAGTACATTGACCAAGTTTTTTAAAACTATTGGCTATGAACTATTGGCTATGAACTTTAACTATTATACCAAATTTATCCGCGTTTTACGAATGCTAAAACCACTGCGCCGAGTTTTTTTATAAATCTCACCACAAAAAATCCGCGCGCTTTAACAGACAAACCGATTAAAATTGAAGTTAGCCCACCGGCGGTGGCGATCAAGTATTTTTCCGCCGTGTCTGTTTGACTGGCTTCTGCCACAGCCTCGCCCTCGCCGGCCGTATTTAACAATTCAATATCCTCGCTGGAACGAGGAAGCAACTGATAACCAGCCGACCTCTCAATTAAAATCCCTTTAACAGCGATCCTGTCCCCTGTTTCAAAAGAACTGCTGTCTATATTTGCGTTTTCCTTGAAAGAAACTTTGATTTCCTCGGCGCCGTCATCCAAATAAATATATGAACTTTTCTTTTCCGTCACTTCGCCCTCAATCCGCAAAAAACTCCCCTCATATTTTTCATCTATCTCGCTTATTTTCAATGCAATAACTTCCGGCTCGCTTTTGCCGACGACTTTAATATCTTCTTTGTTCTTTATCTTTATTCTGGTCTCGCCATAGGCCTCGGATATTTCCCCGGCGACTTCAACTTCATCGCCGATTGCCAACTCCGGAAAATCTTTGCTATACATATATATCTGCGCTCCGCCGTCTTGGTTGGAAATATAAAAATACTGCGTGCCAAAAACCCCCGGCAACACCGTCACCACTCCTTTTGTTTTTACTCTGGAACCAACGGCGCGGTCGCGAAGTTCAGCCAATCCGGTTTCAACTGTCGCGCTGTATTTTACGCCGGCAACCGCGGTCAACGCCGGAGCGGAAAAACTGTTTTTTGCCCCCGGAGTAATTTTCGTCGTCCACGTCCATTGATTGGAATCATTTCTGGCAAAACCTGCCCCCTCCGTCACGCTTGAATAATCTATTTCATCTATTATGGCGTTATCACCGGCTAACAATCTGGCCGAATCCATATCATTATTAAGGGCAATTTTTGTTTCCCATTTTCCAAAAACCAAATACTCCCCCGCTTTTATAATTGTATCCTTCGGAAATTTATACGGACTGGAACCACCATCCTCGTCATCCAGCTTTAAGCCATACAAATTAAAATCTTCTTCCGTCGGATTATATAATTCTATCATCTCCGTGGTGTCCGAACCGGCCGGATTGGGCAAAATTTCTGTGATAATAATTTTTACATCCCCAATTTTAACCAACTCTTTCACTTCGCTTTCCACGACAACTTTTTTCGTGCTGGTTGAAATTAAAAAAGCGGTTGTCGTCGTTTGATTATTTTGAGTTTTACTTTCCGACACGCCAATTTCACCCTCAACATAAATAACGTTCGGCTTGCCTTTGGTAATTTCCTGCGTGAGAGCAAAATCAACATCATCTTTATCAGTATCCTGTCCGTCGTAAACTCTCGCCGTCGCGAGCGGATCGTCCGCTTTTGGCGCGTTGTCATTTTTATTGCCGTCGTCCCAATTGCCGTAAGACATTTGGTCTATCAGCCCGCCCGCCGGGTCAAACAACTTAATTATATCGCCCGTGTTATTCAAATTCCCTTTTGGTTTTTCCAAAACAAAAAAACCGTTCGCCAAAGTTGTTCCGCCCAAAATGCTTTTACGCACGGAGCCGTCTTCAATCCACCAACCGGACAAATCAATACTATATATAGTGGTATTATACAATTCTAAAAACTCCACTTCGCCGTCAGCCGGGTCGCTGACGAATTCATTTATTACCACTGAACCAATATCATAACCCAATAATTCCGGCTCGCTTTGAATAATTTCGATATTGTTTTGAACTGGCGGTGGTTCAGATTCTTGTTCATTGTTAATTGTTCCAGCCGAAGGCTGGTCCGCCTCTGGCGGAGATTGTTCATTGTCGCCTACTGTAATCAAATCTTTTAATCCATCAAAAGTAACCTGTCCGATGCCGGATACATCCATAATTTCTTCTATTGTTTCAAACGGACCATTCAGCTCGCGGTAATCAATAATCGCTTGGGCTTTTACCGCTCCAATCCCGGGCAGTAATAAATCCAGCGTTCCCACATCAGCTGTGTTAATGTTTATTTTAAGGGAATCGTCAGCCAAAACATTTTGCATAAATAAAAAAATACCGCCTAAGATCATTAGCAATAAAAATAGTTTTTTCATATAAAAAAATAAATTAATTATGGACATAATAATAACATAATAAAATTAAAAAAGGAAACAAAAAACCCTCTCTCCGAAGGTTAATCAACAAATAACAATACTACTACTTTTAAATATCAAATAATTTCTTATTTTCCTTAATAACCTTGTATGCTTGTTTCAAAAATTCTTCAAAATTTCCACCCTTTTTCATATTTTTAATATATAAATCCGTAAAATATGCCGTTGCTTTTTTATTATCAATTTTTATTTTTTCATGTTCCGGATAAAAAAATGCTTTTTGTTTGAGTAATTTTTGCACCCGAAAATCATTCAGAATAACGGGGGCGAATATCTCACTGAGATGCCACTCAATATAAGGCGATTCAAACTTTTTTATGTCCATATTTGGATATATTTTTTTCCATTTTTCAAAATATAAAAAATGACAAGTTTCATGCATAATTGTCTCCATAGCATGAGATAATTTTTTATAATTATAAAAAATAGAAAAACTCCACTCATCCAAAAATCTGGGGCAAATTGTATTTATAGATATTTCCGCTGTAATTATTTTTCTGTTTTTGGGCCAGTCAATATCCATTATTCCGGATAAAAGTTTGAAATATTTATTTTCAATCATTTGCCACTTTTTATTATATTTTATTTTATTTGCCTCTATTCTATCAGCATTTTCTTTTCTAAAATCAATAATATATTTTTTAAAAAATAAAATACGCTCTTTCTTTGTCTTTAGTGACAAAACATATTTAATCTTTGGATGTTTTCTTATAATATACTTGCCCCAGCCCATGTCATTTTCAAACAAAAAACCATAAAGCCCATCTATTTCAGCTTTTAAAGATATGTTTGTAAATTTTACTTTAGGGATACTCATAATGGCTATAATAATAACATAATAAAATTAAAAAAGGAAACAAAAAACCCTGTACCGTTCTGGTACAGGGTTTTTTTTATTCTTGTGATCTTCCGCCATAATCTCCCGTTTCCGTATTCACGATGACTTCTTCGCCTTCTTTGATAAATATCGGCGCGTAAATTTTTAAATCATTGTCCAACACAATCTCTTTGGTCACATTTCCGCTGGCCGTGTCGCCTTTGACCGCCGGCGGGGCTTGCTTCACTTTATAAACCACTTTTTTGGGTAATTCTATGGCTACAACGCTTCCTTCGTGGGTTATAGCAATCACATCTAAACCATCCTTCAGATATTTAGCGTCTTCTCCAAGCACATCAGCCCTGACATCAACCGTTTCATAAGTTTTTTGATTCATAAAAGAATAAGAATCCCCGGTTTTATACAAATATTGCATATTCACATGCTCCACGCTTACCACATCCACGGTTTCACCGCTTTTGTAAGTAATTTCCGTTCCTTTTCCGCTGGAAATGCTTCTTAACTTTGTTTTTGTAAAAGCCGCGCCCTTGCCCGGATTTACAAATTGGCAAAAAGTCACCACCCACAAATCATTTTGGTGGCGGATAATTGCTCCTTTTCTTATATCAGTAGTTGATCCCATATTCACTTAGTCACTTTACCACCTAATCACTTAATCACTGTGGTGGCGGTAAAATTATATTAATAAAAATAATTAATCTAACTATTCTAAATAAATCCCAAATTCCAATCAATAATCATATTTTAAATTCTAAATCCGAAGCCCGAAATCCGAAACAAATTCAAATGTTCAAAATCCTAATGTTCAAAACGTTTTGAATTTAGGTAATTTGAATTTCGTTATTGTTTCGAGTTTCGATATTCGATATTCGAATTTCTAATACGGTGAATTAGGCCAGTTGGAATAATTAAACTTATGTTTAGGTTGTCAGATGGTCAGGTGATAAAATGATTGATGCTGGTAATACTAACACATCATCTATATTTTGGCAAGATAAAAATACCTGAACCAAACGGTCTACACCCAGCGCGATTCCCGCGCATTTCGGCAATTCCCCCACCGCTTCTATAAAATCCTCATCAATCTCAAACACATCCACGCCACGAGACGAAGTTTTTCGTGGTTTTCCCAATTCTTTTCTTAATTCTTTCTCCTCTACCAGCCGTTTTCTCTGCTCTTCCTCATCGGTCAACTCGGAAAACGCGTTGGCGATTTCCATACCAT
Source organism: Candidatus Magasanikbacteria bacterium RIFOXYC2_FULL_40_16 (assembly GCA_001783185.1). GTDB lineage: Bacteria > Patescibacteriota > Patescibacteriia > Magasanikbacterales > UBA922 > XYB1-40-15. Next base: position 23,097 of record MFQY01000053.1, read on the forward strand.
TCACATATACTTCAAATCTTTCCGCGTAGCGATTGTCTTCATCGGACAGTTTCGCCAAGGCGGCCATCTGCGCCGGATAATGATGAATAATTACCGGATCTTTCAATTTCGGTTCAATCTCGTTTAAAAATATGCGGTAAAATAAATCTTCATATTTTTCATCCTTGTCCGGATTAAAACCCCTTTCCACGCAAAGCGTGAACATTTTTTCTTTTTCCAAATATTCATCCAAATCAATACCCGCGTATTTCTTCCACAAATCACGCATGTGAATTTTTTCAAAGAATTTGGAATTTGGAATTTGGAATTTGGAATTTTTATTTTGTATTTTTAATTTTAAATTTTGAATTAAATCCTCTACATCATCCATTATCTTATAAAAATCAACTTCGGTTCGGTACCACTCTATCATGGTAAATTCCGGATTGTGCAATCCGCCAAAACTTTCATTATCGCGAAAGCATTTACAAATGGAAAAAATATTATCAAACCCGCCGGCCAGCATTTTTTTCATCGCGTATTCCGGTGAAGTATGCAAATACGCCTGATACTGCTTTTTATTTTCATCGCTGATTTTTAAACTCATCGGCGACAAATACGGCTCCTGTCCGGGTAAGGCGACAATGTTCGGCGTTTCCACTTCTGTAAAATTCTTGGACCAAAAAAACTCGCGCATTGATTTTACAATTTGCGCGCGCGAAATTAAATTATCTTTGTTGTTTTTTATGTGCTGAAGCTGATTCATCTTAATTATTTAGAGTCAATTTGTCATTCCCGAGAAAGCGGGAATCTAGTTAATAAAAGACTGTACTAGACAATTCTGGATTCCCGTTTCCACGGGAATGACAGTAAAAAATCTCACACAAACTGCAATAATGTGCTATAATACACACATTATATTTAAAAATCAATAGTATGGAATTTCTAATTTTCTCCGGACAATTAATTCTCTCATCCGGTCTTGGTTCAATTTTGGGCTGGCAAAGACATAAAATCGGCAAATCCGCCGGCGCCAGAACTTTCGCCATGGTGGCTTTCGGTTCCACTTTATTCACCCTTCTTTCTTTAAGCGTCGCCAACGAGCCATCCAGAATCGCGGCGCAAATTTTGACCGGCATCGGTTTTATCGGCGCGGGCACGATTATTCATAAAAAAGAAAGTGTTGAGGGGCTGACAACCGCGGCCGGACTTTGGGCATCAGCCGCGATTGGTATGGCGGTAGGATTTGGTTGGTATATTCAAGCGATTATCGCTATGGTTTTGATGTTTGCTATTTTAGCGCTTAAACCGGATTATAAATAACCCCGTACCAGAACGGTACAGGGTTGACAATCAAAAATAATTGCTATAAGATATAGCCCAAACGCGAGCGTCGTATAATGGTTATTATCTCGGTTTTCCAAACCGATGACGCCGGTTCGATTCCGGTCGCTCGCTCATAGAAAAATTTTAATTAAAAAAGACCGTGTGTAAAATACGGTTTTTTGTTTTAAATAAAAAAATGCCCCCGCCGAAACGGGGGCATATGCGCGTTATTCTGAAAAAGAATCAATTATTTCAGAAACTTCTTCGGAACATATCCGCGCTGGAAAGGAACAACATCTTCGCCAATCGGTATCAACACGACATCCGACGGCACAGGGAAATCACGAGGCGGAGTATCAGGATGAGCCGCCTTCATGAAAGCCAACCAAATTGGCAAAGCCACACTGCCGCCGGTCGCCTCTTTGGCAATCGGCGATGGTGTTTTCCGGCCAACCCAGACTCCGACCACAAGGTCCGTGGTAAAACCCATGAACCAAGCGTCAAAGAAATCATTGGTCGTGCCCGTCTTGCCGGCGGCCGGACGACGGAGTTCTTGGACTCGCCTGCCGGTGCCGAATTCAACCACGCCTTTCATCAAATAGATGAGCGCGTAGGCCGAACCTGACGAAACCGCTTGCTTTGCCGGCTCGGGAACATACTTGTAAAGAATCTCGCCATCAACCGTCGCCACCTCAAGGATATAGATCCCGGGAATTTCCGCCCCGGGATGCTTTGGCATTTCCATACCGTTTGAGGCAATCGTATTGTAGGCGTAAGTGTGCTCCCAAAGAGTCACCTCAAGAGCGCCAACCGCAATCGGCATGACTCGCTCAATCGGCGACTTGATGCCAACAGCCCGCATCGTGCGAATGACTTCGTCCACTCCAACTTTGGCCAGTAATTGCACTGAAACCGAGTTGAGCGACTTAGCCAAAGCAGTGCGGAGGTCAACCGACCCCATATACTGATGGCGCGTATTGGGTCCCAGGTAGTTCTGCGGACACCACTGCCCCGAAGCTGTGGAATAGCAGACCTGATGGTCATTGATGATATCAGTGACCACGGTTCCGTTTGTCAAAGCAGACAAATAGACAAGGGGCTTAACCGATGATCCGGTTTGCCGGCGCGCTTGAGTGGCGTTATTGAACTGGTTTTCTTTCCGGTCAAAACCGCCGACCAACGCCCGCAGAAATCCGGTGTATGGCTCTACCGCGACCAGCCCCGCTTCCAATGATTCCGGATGATCTTCACCCGCAGTCCGCCTCGCGGAAATCGCGTAGCGAACCTCGCGAGTTTCTTTGCGAGAAACTTCCTCACTGAAAGTCCGAATCATCACCGGGAAATAATCGCCGACAAGAAGTTTCTTGCCCACGCGTCTTTCCCAAGAATTGATGCGGGTGACATCTTCGTCATGCATCGGGAATTTTTCGCCTCTGACACAAACGGACACACCGCTTTTTGGGCTGGTGAAAATCACTTTACCCACAGTGATGAGCTCATCCGGCACAGGCAATCCGTCCGCCTGGCAACTGCCGTCATATTCCGGGTCATTTCCGTCCGGACCGGTGAAGCCGAGCCTGCGTTCCAGTTCAACCAGACCTTTTTTGACCGCTTCCTCCCCAATCTTCTGCATTCCCGGATCCAAGGTTGTCTTGACCAAGAGGCCTGTTTTGTAGACAGCATCAAAACCAAACATTCGTTTGAGTTCTTGTTTTAGATGCTCACAGAAATATGGCGCGGCCATGCGGTTGGACGGCTCGTTGTAGTCAACGAGAATAATCTCTTCCGACTCCGCTTCTTTTTTGTCGGCGTCGCTGATGTAATTCAGTTCGCGCATTCTGCCAAGAACATAGTGCTGGCGTTCTTTGGCCCTTTCATAACGATTGAAAGGGGAAAAATCAGAGGGCGCTTTAGGAAGACCGGCCAGCATAGATGCCTCAGCCAAACTGAGATTGCCGACATGTTTACCGAAATAAGTTCGAGAAGCCGCTTCTATTCCGTAAGCGCCATGCCCCAAGAAAATTTCATTCAGATAGATTTCCAAGATTTTTTCTTTGGAAAGCTGGCGTTCCATCTTTACCACGAGTAGAGCTTCTCGGGCCTTCCGGAGGTAGCTCTCCTCGTTACTTTTGAGGACCACCGACTTAATCACCTGCTGGGAAATAGTTGACCCGCCCTGAAGAATTTCACCGCTACTGTAGTTTGCGTAAGCGGCGCGAACAATCGCCTTGAGATCAATACCATTATGTTCGTAGAATGTTTTGTCTTCGGAAGCAATGAATGCCCGCTTAACAAACAGCGGTATCTTTTCGCTGGGGACAAAGATTCTATCCTGAAGCGAATACCGGCATATTTCCTGACTGTCGTTGGAATAGGCAATAGAGGAAACCTGCGGCTTATACTTCAACACCCTATCCATGATGTTGGGGGGGAGATCCGCCAAAAGAATATTTTCCACTTTCGGAGCGAATAATGTCCCTGTAACAATCAAGACAGTGGAGGAAAGACAAACAATACGGAAACAGAAACAAATAACCCGCCAGAGAAAAAACATTATGGTCTTCAGAAAAAAGACCAAAACGGTCCAAAGAGATTTTCTTTCTGGCCAACTCGGCTGGGACTTCTTTGTTTTCCTTCTCAATCTTGGCGGACCGGACACGATTGCCGACACACCAAAAATTAATGCCGATGGAATTGCCAATCCGTCATTTGCAGTTATCCAATAGACGGTCGCCCAAATCCAGTAAGCGATAACTCCGATAGCAATCAACCACGAACCTATCTTAAGTAAAGAACGTCTGTCTGACATTTAACACCTTCCTTTTAGGTGAGTGTGATTCAGTTTACCTCTAATAATAAAGCTCCTTTTTTTGTCTTTTGTCAACTTCATCAGGTTGACTTTTGCCCGAATAAGTCCTATATTTAATGCTGGTACCAGGTTTGATTTAACAGGCCCGCACTCGCGGGATGGAGTAAAACCAGATGTGGAAACCTTTATTGTTTTTAACAGTGTTCTTTATAATCAACTTCAATACCAGTTATACTTGGGCAAACCCCTCTGCAAACACAATCGTCGCGCCTTTTGAAAATCGCAGTACGCAAAGAAAATCGCATCAAAAAGCGCAACATTATCTCACGATTGCTTTCCCGGTCGCTATCGCTGAAAAGTTGGAAAACTCCGTTTCTTTCAGGATGGTAAACAGCCGTATTCCGACGCTAACGCCGGAACAGGCGCAACTAATGCGCGCAGACGGGACTGTTGATCTTGAGGGCGTGGCGACTCTCGCCCGTGAAAAAGGAGCGACCCGCTTCATCACCGGATATTTCTCCGGATTGGAATGGGACTGGACAGTAACGGTTGAAATCTACACCGTCTCTGACAATCAATACACATTGATTGGCTCCGGCTCGGCTCATGGCGACCAAACCATAGAGTTCATCACTAAAAGCGGACGTAAAGCGAGAATTGTTGGCGCGGAAAAACTTTACAGCATCTTTGCTGAAGCTTTTTTCAAAGCCTGTGATTCTGCCAAACTGCCGTTGTCAGCCGAAGAAAAAATCGCGCTGGCAACACCGCCGTCGTTGGACTCATACGCCAACATCTTGTTGAACAGAGCTTTCATAAAGTATCTGAACTTGGGCGAAGAAAAACCCGAAAGCAAGGGAAAGAAAAAAGAGGAGAGCAAGTCCGAAAAAACCCCGCTGGGAATAGCTGAACATGCCGTCAGGGTTGACCCGTCTTCAAATCAAGCTCAGCGTTTCTACGCTTTCCTGCTTGAAGAAGTCGACAAACTGAAAAAGGCGCGCCCGCATTACGAGGCGGCCATCAAGCTTGACCCGACTGACGCGCGTTCATTTCTCCGGCTGGGCGTAATTGAAATGACGGAAAAGAACTTTGTTCCCGCTGAAGCGGATTTCCGCGAAGCGGCTAGGCTGTCTCCAAATGACGCTTTGGTTTTCTTCAATCTTGGTTTAGCGCAACTGGCGCTGAACAAAATCAAAGACGCCACTTCTTCGTTGGAAACCGCTCGCGATTTGGATCCGGCCGATATGATTATCCGACGCCAGCTCGCCGAGCTGTATGCCGGAGAAAAAAACTATCGCGCCGCCGCCATTGAGTTTGAAATCATCACCATAAACCTGCCTAACGACAAGAGCGCGGCCTTTCTTCTGGGAGCCTGCCTCAGAGCGGACAAAAACTTTGAAAAAGCCGTCGTGGCTTATTCCAAAGCCACCGAGCGTTTCCCGGATGACAACCGCTTCTTGAAGTTCAGGGGCGATGTATTTTTGAAAACCGGAGACCTTAACCAAGCGACTGACTCTTACCTGCAAGCGCTGGAAATCAACCCGCGAGACGAACAGCTTCTTTCGCTGGGTCTGGGTTCTGCCAAAATAGAGGAAACAAAAAACTATCTTGGCGGAGAAAAATTGATTAAGGTTATTCACGGCATTTCCGCGGATTTCATTCTGGCGGAAAATCTTAGGTCAAAGTACCAAGAGACCGCGAATGATGTTGTAATCAATTTCACCACAACAAAAAATAAGGGTTGCGGTGTTTTCAGGATTTCTTCCTACTTGTTAGCGCAAGAATTTGGCAGACAATATGCCAACCTAAATAAATCGCTTGACAAGAGAATTAACGCGACTATTCTGGCTTTTGAGATAGGGGGCTGGGCTTACCTGACTCCTGACGAAACACTGACTGCCAACAAAAACCTGGAAAACCAAAAGCTCCACCACCGTGATTTGGACGAAATTGCCGCCCAAAATCGCGTGGCGTTGGTTCCGCTTCTTAATAAAAATGAATGCGGCAGCCAAATTGAATTCATAACTAACCATTATGAAGAGGTTGCTTTCAGAAACCAGAATCAATTTGTTGAACTGCCGGAAGTTGAACCGCCGCGGCATATGATGGCAATAACGCCTCAAATTCCGCCGGTTACTGCCGGAATAGTTCAATGTACGGTTGACAACACCCTCGGTCAAAAGGATTACATCCTTACGATTGACGGGCAAATAATCAACCGTGTGCCGTCGGGCAAAAAAAGCGATTTCACCGCCAAGGTCGATCGCCGCCGATTGTGCCTGTTGCCGGAAGGCAAAACCTGCAATCCGAAAAATGAACGCAATGTATTCATTTATAAAGACTGGACTTTAACAATAAAACCTTAGAATAAAAAACAAAGACCGGCCGTCTGAAAACAGACGACCGGCATTTTTTTTCGCACGTTCAGTTCTCGGTCAAACTAACGCGTAAAAATTTCCTTTATTATTTTTCCCTCCGCTTCAGGCAAAAGTATGGCCGGATTCTGCCCCAAGATTTTCAAAATCGTGGGCGTTATATCCAGCAGACGAACTTTGCCTTTTATTTTATAACCGGCTTTGATGCCGGCGCCAACCGCAATCCAAGGAACTTGTAAATCCGATTTGATAGCGGCGCCATGGGTTTTTCTGTGTCCACCATGGTCACCGAAGATAATCATCACCACCGGAATTCCGGATTTTTTTTCAGACCAGCGCGCGCAATACGCCAAATCCGCAATGGCTTTGTCCACCGACAAAGCGGCAATCTTTTGTTCCGGCGAAAGCCAACCATATTCATGCCCGGTAGCATCAAGGTCTTCAATATGCGCGAAGACCAGAGAATACACCGGCTCATCGCTGTTAATCGCCGCGCAAGCGTTATCAACGATTTTCTTCTTGTTACGGAAAAGACCGAACTCGTCCACTGACTTGCTCGGCAAGACCGCCGCCACTTTCAGTTTTTGCACAAAAGCGGCCGTCTTTTTGTTCCTGATATGAACCGCTTGAAAAACTGTTCTGACCTTGAGTGGCCACCAGTCTTTGACTCGCTTCGGTTCATAACGGACGACACCGTTTTTCTCCGGCACCGCGCCGGTAAAAATTACGGCGTGAGACACGACCGTAATCGGCGGGATCGGCGCTTCGGCTTCCAGCGTCCACGAACCGTTTTCCATCAATTCCTTGACCGCAGGCATTTCTTCCGCCAGAGACGCGTGCCAGCCGTCAATTGAAATAAAAAGCACCTTCGGCTTTTTTCGGTGAGGCTTCGCCTCACTCGTTTGGTTGAACGAACAGACACAGATGGCAACTATGAAAATAACTTTCAAATTCCGCATCGCGTTCTCCTTTAATTGGGTTTATGACACCATAACATAAATTGTAATTTATTTCAACCCTGTCACCATTCTGACATTAATTTGAGGTAAAATAAAAACTAAGCCGCGAGGCGACTCCGTCTTTGTATTTTAGAAAAGAATAGACATTTTTAGAAAGGTGACAGGGTCAACCCTGTGTGATGTATTTGGTATCTTGTATTTAGTATCAAGTATTTTGATGATTTAATGGGCAAAACAAAAAACCATGCTACGCGCATGACTTTTTAAATACTCCCTCACCCCGACCAAGTCAGGATTCGTGGAGCGGCAGACCGGATTCGAACCGGCGACCTTCTCCTTGGCAAGGAGACGTTCTAGCCAACTGAACTACTACCGCATGTTTGATTTTATTGTAATTATTATAACGGATACTTTATTGATATTCTAGCCCCAGCCAGAGGCTGGTCCGCCTTTGGCGGAAACTGTAAGGGCACCTTACCCCGCCGGACGGCGGGGAACTACTACCGCATTAGTTGCGAGGCCCGGATTTGAACCGGGGACCTTCTGGTTATGAGCCAGACGAGCTGCCAGACTGCTCCACCTCGCTATATGTGCATTAATATAACACAAAAAAATAAATATTGCAAGAGTGTGTATTGACAACCCCGAATTTCTTTGATTAACTTGGGTGGGTATTTTCATCCGCTCTTTCTAGTTCAAAGGAGGCTGTTGTGATTTGGCAAGACATCCTAATAAGCATAGCCAGCGCTATTTCTTGTATTTCTCTTATCCCTCAAGTTTACTCCGGCTTTAAAGAAAAATCCGGCCCGATAAAATACTTGACCTCCGTGCCAACTTTCGCCGGCCTATTCGCGATCTCTTTGGCCATGTGGACATTGTCGTTGTTTTTATCAAGCACTATCGCGGCAATTTCCGGAGTTTTATGGTTTTTGCTGTTTATTCAAAGAGTAATATACAGACAAAAATCATGACCTAGACCAAAACAAAAGGGGGGCTACCCAAGCTAAATAAAATATCTTGGGTAAACACAGAAGCAACTCAAATACGGGTTGCTTTTATTTTAATTAAATTTTACTCTTTCTCCACCCTATTTACCATAAATTCAACCGCCTTATTCATATTTTTAGGGATAACCTTAACATCGGGATATTTCATCTTAAAAACCCTAAATATCTCATCGGCAAATGCCTGCCCAACTGTCGGGACTTTATCAAAATCCATAATTATCACTTTAAACTTTTCAAGACCGACCAATACCCTCCGCGCCTGCGATCTGGAAACATGCACCGTCCCGATTGTAAAAAGACGAACCAAAACCTCGGTCTTATCAAAATCCATCTCCCCATCATCTGATTCATATTTTTTAAAAACATCTCCCAAATGGCGCTCCGATTTTTCCGATATTACACAGGTGACTTTTGTTCCTTTTTTTACCGGCTTAATTTCTTCCATAAAGACATCCTTAATTATATTGTCTATACGCAATCTCCAACCAAAACTATCCAAAATAAATTCATCCACGGCTTTGGAAGTAAAAAATATACCCTCCCCAGAATGAGCCTTCGGAGCGGTGGTGGTTTTGCCTTTCAATAAATCCTGCATCGCTTCCATCTCCGATTCCAATTTCTTTTTATCTATAACATTATTAAAGACGCCAACCCCAAAATCCTCAACTATAAACTTTAAATCTTTTCCATTACTTTGGATATCCACTTCTATATTTTTTGTTTCTGAGTGGTCTATGGCATTATTAAGCATTTCATCAAAACTGTATTCCAAAATACTGTAAACATTTTCACTCAAGTTTTTTATAAAATAAGATTTTTCCTTTAAATCGCTAAAAACTCTGTGCTCTTCCAGATTTTTGTTTACAAGCGACGCTTTAACTCTCTGAACAAACTTATCGGTATATTTTGGCAAAAAATAAAAAGAGGAGCGAGTTGAACCGCCTTTAATGATTTTCCCCTGTTTTACAAGTCTTTGCAAAACCAAAACTACGGCCTGGCGAGTTATCTTGTTCTTAAGCGCGCGAAGTATATCAGCGGTAGTAAAACTGTCTTTTTCCGAAGCTATCTTTAAAATTGTTTGCTCAATATTCATAAATATACAGTCAAAAGTAATTAAAACAATTATACCACATTGTAAAGTAATTGTCAAGTGGTATTTTGATAATTGTAAAGTAATTGACAAGCAACTCTTAAAGGGCGCTTGTTTATCAAAAAACGAAACCGTGTTAAAGTAAAGGTATCTTTTCACAATTTTGTCCTTTACAATTATAAATACGCCGGGAGTAAAAAATGGAAAAATGGGAACTTATTTCTTTAGAAACCGATTATAGTGGCGAAACGGTCGCCGAGTTCTTGGAAAAAGAAGCCGGTCTGCCGATTAAAAGGCGGATGCAACACAAAAGAAAAGAATACATTGTTAAATTAAAACAAAGAATAATCCGCATTATAAGCGAAGCGGTCGGCGCGAGCAAAAACAGAAAAATGGTCGTGATGGGAAGCGGGTCTTTCCACCACTACACTTACGGTTTATGCAAACACGCCGACAAAATCAGCCAAAACTACGGCTATATCCATTTTGACCAACACGACGATTACCAGTACGAAGAAGAATTGGGATACCGAGACAAACAACGGCTAGGCTGTGGCTCATTCGTTAAAGATATTCTTGAAGACACAAACGCGTCCGCCGCGCTATTCATCGGTTCAGTCCCGCCAAAGCCAATTCTTGTGCCCGGCAAAAGGCATCTACATATCAAAGACAAAGAAATCGCCTCCGGAAACTGGTTTGAGAAACTTCAAAAAAAACTAGCCTGGCTTCCTTTCGAAGTATATCTGTCGTTTGACCTGGATGTTATGGAGGGAAAAGCCATAACAACCGCGTGGAGTCCGGGTTTTATGACGACAAAAGATTTGCTTAGGGCAATCGCCATAATCAAAAAAAGCAAAAAGATTATCGGCGCTGATATCATAGGATACGGCGGAGCCGACAACATCGTCCCCGGGCGAGAACTGTATCAAAAAATAATCAAAGCTCTGTCATAAAATAATGACGCAAACAAAATTAGAAAAGATAACCGCCTCAAAAAGGCTAAAGCCCAAGCGTCCAAAACGCGCGGGCTTTTAAAATTCACCAAAAAATGGTATTTTACATATATATGACAAGGCTTTTTGCTACTATAAATAATAAATACATCTTGTTTGTATTTTTTTTGTTTTTCTCATTATTTTCAGCCAAACATGCGTCCGCCGTTACCGTCAACTCCGGTTTTGTCAGCGGTATTTGGTATTCGCAAACTCCGTTTTTCGCGGAAGATGACATCAGAATCTACACTGCCATACAAAACGAATCCGGCTTTGATATCACAGGAACAATCCGGTTTTACGACGGCGAAGAAATAATCGGCGAATCGGAATTTTCCTCAATCAGCGGACATCTAATAGAAGAATGGGCTGATTGGCATGTGACCGAAGGCGAACACCGAATCAAAGTGGAAATAGTCAACCCTGTGAAATCTTCCCCCGGCTCTGATTCGGAACCGATTACATTATTATCAAGCTCATCACCAATAGACGCGCGCTACGCGGATATTGATACGGACAAAGACAGAATCGGCAATAAAAAAGACCCTGACGATGATAATGACGGATTGACTGATGAAGAAGAGGCTGATTTAGGAACAAACCCATTGATAGCCGACACGGATAATGACGGCACCGGCGACAAACAAGAATTTGAACCGGAAAAAACCGACGAGAATAAAGCCGTGGAAATAAAACCAGAAGAAAAAACCGACAGCGCGAAAACAAATGAAGACGAGCAGACAAAAATCGTCAATACTTTAAAAAATATTTTAAACTCAATTGATAACGGTGTGGAAACCGCGCTGAAAAAAATCATTTTAACTTTGGAAAAAAAATCCAGCAGTCTGGAAGCGGAATTGCAAGATGAAAAAAATCCGGACAACAAAAAAAGTTTCTTTAAAAACTTTTATTCAGTAATACTTCCTGTCTTCATCCGGATATTTAATAACCGATGGGCGGCCTATGTTTTGATATTTATAATCTTGGTTATAATTTGGAAAATCTTCCGGTTTTTCAGAAGAAGGCGGTAAAACAAAAATCCCCCTTGCGTAAGCAAGGGGGATTTTATTATTTTCTATAACGCCCCGCCACTAAGAGGATTAAAGCCATTATTCACTTCCCTGCCATCTAAAAACCCATCATCATCAGAATCATCATCATCCGGATCAGTTCCATAAAACCCTTCCTGCAAATTGCTCAAACCGTCTCTGTCAAAATCCTGTTCCGTAAAATCAATCGCCAAATCCGTCTGGTATTCATTCACTTTGGCTCCGCTGACCGTTAACACGGATTCCCACTCAAAACCAAGCGCCAAAAATATTCTCTCACTGGTAATGATTCTCCTTCGGTTATTTGAAATCAAATAAACTATCGGACTGTTTTCGCTTTTTATAAGACTCCCCTCTTTGACCGCTTCATCGTTTGACATATACACCAGCGGCAACCCTTCTTCATAATCTTCAATTATCTCCGGACTCAAAACTAAAATATCGCTCCATCTGTATCCTCTTGATTCAAACGCCTGCCCCGTAGTGAACGGCCTCTTTTTCGCGCTCTCAATCAAATATACTGCCGGACTGTCGCTTGATTTTACCACGCTTCCTTCCCGCACATCTTGAGCTGTCGCCACAAAAACCACCGCTTCCCCTTCTTCCAAAGCGGACAAAGACGCAATACTGACAATAACAATATCGCTCCACTCATGTCCTGCCCCCAAAAATGCCTGACCGGTCGCGAACGGTCTTTTCTTTCCCTCCTCAATTAAATACACGGTGGGATTATCACTGCTCTTGACCACACTGCCCTCAACTATCGCTCCGGCGGATACGCCCAAATCGTCGCCAATTTCATAGCCATCCAATTCTTCTTGTGAAACATTGATGACATTTTCCCACTTATATCCGTATTTGGCGAAAACATCCAAACTGGAAATATATCTCAACTGGCCGTCCAACAATACATAAGTTTTCCCGGTAGTGATGGATCTAAGCAAAGAATTATTTGGTCTTGTGACTGCCGGACGAGGGTCGGAAATGGATTCAATCGCGACCGTCTCCAAATTCTTTACCAAATTGACCGTAGTCAAGAAACCATCTTTTACAACCAAATTAAACTTAGTCGTACTGCCGGCGCCGACCGCGTAAGTTCCTCCCGGCACTCGTATATCCGCGTAGCCTTTGTCGCCGGTGTTTACAGAAATAAGCTTTGTTCCTAAAATTTCAGTCTTAGCCAAATCATAATTTTGTTTGTATAAAGACGCGGCGACATTTTTCACCAGTTTGCCTTCGCCATCACGCGCCACCACGCGAACCACGCTCAACGTCAAATTAATTGTAGGCGCTTGTTCATTCACAATTTCTTTATCCCAAAAATAATAATACTCGGCAGTCGTGCCCTTGACTTTGAAAGCATAAACCGCCGGCGGGAAATAAAACTCGGTCAAACCGAACTCTCTGGTATTTTTCGTCTTTAAAACTTTTCCGACCGCGTAATTCCCTTCCGCGTCTTTCAATTGTTCCACCAAAGAAATCGGAATATCGCGAAGTAGATTGCCATCAGCATCTTTCAAAATAATTTTTAAAGCGCTCAAAACTTTTTCCAAATTCAAGATTCCTCTTTCCGCCAAAACATTACTTTGATAAAGATTTTTTTGCCCGTCAGGGCCGGTCAATTCAACCGTGTATGTGCCTGGCGGAATAAAAAACTTCACCACGCCATTGTCGCCGGTATTTCCGGACGCGACCACATCCCCCAATAAAATCTTGCCATCAATATTTTCAGTCTGTTTATAAATTTTAACGGCGATATTGCTTTGCAGTTGATTATCAAAACCGCGGGCGGTGACGGAAATCGTCGCCAGCCTATAATTCAAATTATAACTTTGCGTTTCATTGATTGTCTGATCCCACAAATAAATCAGATTAGTTCCGGTGCCGGCAAAAGTCATTACATAAGTGCCATTGGGCAAATAAAGGCTTTTCTGTCCGGTCAGGCCGGTCGTGTAAGTCCCCATTTTTGTTCCTAATACCCTGACACCATCAGTATTGGTAACTTGCTGATAGACACTAAAACTGTTGTTGGGTAATAAATTACCAGCTCCATCGCGGACAACAATAGATACATTGCTGAGAATATAATCAACCACGGTTTCCCTGCCCGAATTAACCACGATATCCTCTCTTTGATAACTCAAACCGACATCAGACGGAACCTTAATCAAATAACGTCCCGGCGCGACAAAAATTTCTTTCTCGCCATAATCTCCGGTGGTAAAAGTCTTGCTGACCGCGTCGCCAATTATAATATTCCCTTCTCTATCAGAATCTTGTTCATACAATTCAAACTTTTTATTTTTCAAAGAAGTCCCATCCAAATTCCTTAATATGACTTTTACACTGCTCAAAGTGGAAGTTTCCGTGTATTGATTTCCACAGGCGTAGGTTCTGTCCCAAACAATATATTCACCGACACTCGCGTTTGTTTCATAAAGTTTAATCACAAATTTTGCGGCCGCGCCCGTTTCCGGATTATTGTACGCGTCAGGATGAAAAGTGGTGGTACCGATTCCGGTAGAATCAATCGTGCCGGTTTTTAAAGACTTCCCCAACAATTTATCGCCATCCACATTTTTGTCCTGCAAATATAATCCCCATTTAATATCGCCGACAAGTTCCCCGCCGGAGTCTCTGGCGACGATATTTAATTCGGTTATTTGTCCGCTGGCGCAAGCCAAGGCTTTTTCCGTCGGGCTGAACAAACAAGCAACCCCCAACACTATAACAATAAAAGGTACACAAAAATTTCGCAAAAGTCTAACTGACCGCATACATAATATATTAGTTAATTTATGAATTAATTATAGCAAAACGCCCCCTTTATGTAAATTTACCCCTGGTTTTACGCCCAATATTGACAGAATAAACCCCTTATATTATAATATCCCCAGTCTGTTATTGACAGACTCATGACATAGTGTAAAAACTGTGTTATAATAATCATGTATATAAGTATTGCTCTGCCTTGCGCAGGGCCAGCCCACTTATATACTGTATGGCAAAAACAAAAGAATCCCGACAAAATCGGGGTTTTTTTGTTGATATTATTTCGTCATCCTAAACTTAATAGAAAGGTTCCGTCTTGTCCCCTATCATTGCGAGTGTCCACTTTTCTCCCCCTATCAGGTAAGGGAACATTTATCCCGATTTTACATCGGGAGGGAGTCAGAGGGGGTCTTTTTCCATCATCCCGCTTGTCCCGTCACTGGCGGGAAGCAAAGTCAAGGTGTCTCTTGATATAAAATAGTGCTCGCAACTGGATTCGAACCAGTGACCTTTGCAATGTGAATGCAACGCTCTAACCAACTGAGCCATGCGAGCATTTTAGTAAAACAATCTTACAGCAAAAAAAGTAAAAGTTCAAGTCCTTTTCTCATCAAAAAATACCCTTGCGGGTTTGTTTTTATCCTGTACCATTTTGAAGCAGGACTAATCCAAGAACTTTAGCGCCACAATTTGCTATTCCTAAATTTTAGGCAAGTAACCACAATCACAATCCACGACTGCAACATTATGGGTTTCCTTTTATACCCTTATTGTAGAATAATAATTAATAACCCCAATTTTACACCTCTCCTAAATTAATAAGGCACCTTGATCTGTCAAGGTGCCCAAAATAGATACTATTATGCCTTTTCCCCCCAAAGAACGGCATCAATCCTTTTCAAGGATACATCCGAACCATTACCTGTAAACAGGGCTACAATTTCTATCCACAATGCTTCAGCATTGGCTTGACCAACCTCCAAGCGCTCAACAATTTCTTTAATGAAATAGTCCTTGGGTATGTATTGACCCTTCATTTGAAGACCATCCGCGGTAAGACAAGCCACATCTTCTTCATCAGAAAAGATACAACCAAATGTCAAAACCAATTTGGTTATGGCAAGATATGTACGAAGTAACGCCGGAGCAATTTCTCCAAGCAACGGACTTGGGGCTATCCTTTCATACGAATTCAAACTACCAATTGATAGGCCATGTTGTACCGCGGGGGCAAGCCCGGCCAACACACTTTGCGCGGCGGTCAGAACTTGTCTTTGTTGATTCGCGACTAATACTTGCGACAAACGAAGATCTTCTATGCCCTCTTGGTCCAGTTCGCAAGCAGGGTCAATTGCATCCTCAATAATTGCCTGAACTTCAATGAAGTTTTTTCTATTTTCTTCCTGCACAAGTGCTTCATCAATTATTTTTTTACAGGCTTCGCAAGTCGCTACATGAATAGAGAACGACTGTATCTGCAATGTTACTTCATCCTGGATACCTTTATCATCCGGGTTTAAAAAAAGTTCCCTCAATAGATCACAAAATGTTTTTGCCATCGTCTTTTTCCTTTTCTAAGTGGATTTATAACCACACGTCGGAGTGAAAGGACTTGAACCTTCGACCCTCTGGTCCCAAACCAGATGCTCTAGCCAACTGAGCTACACTCCGATATTTTATTGAATTTTATAATACAAATTTTTTAGTTGCGCTTACTTTGATTGTATATTAAAGCGAAGTTGTCCCAACTGTAAGGGAACACTTACCCCGACCTTGCGTCGGGGAGCTACACTCCGATATAAAATTTTTGTTAAATCTGTTTTTTCAATCCGTCAATCCATCCAATTAATTTATAAAAAAGTTTGGTGTTATATACTCTTAAATGGATAGTCCCGTATTTTAATATATTTTTACTTTTCCCCTTGCTCGCTGAACTTAAAGATCTCGACACTTTCATAAATTGATCTTTTTTTATTCCTGTCACTCTTGACCAATACTCTACAGCTTTATTACCAGATAAATTTCTATGTAAAATAACTTGTACTCTCATTTTATCTTCTTCAACCTTACAAATCTCTCTAAAAAAACGCATCATCATCATAACCATAGTTGAATCAGAATTTGTAAAATCTACACACTTCCAAATACTTCCTTCCGCGCCTTTTTTATATCCCTCTCCCCAATATAATGAAATCCCCACAAGAAAAAGGTCATTTTCTCTTATTTTTTTTACCTCTTTAGCGGCCTTTTCACGTATTTCTTTTGCCCTCTCCTTGGCAAAAACTGTTTGTTCTTTGTTTCTACGAATTAATGCTTTCACACTTTTCTCATATACCCTATTTTCTATTCTAGTTTTCGCTTTTTTTGACAAAACTATATCTCTCAACCAATAAGAAAGTGTGCTTTTGGGGATTTTTAACGATTTACTTATTTCATTATAACTTTTCCCCAACTTGCGAAGTTTTATCGCATTTATTTTTTCTACCTTCATATAAATTGAACTTACGGTAATTAGACATACAAATTATACCGTAAGTTCAAAATATATACAAGTGCCGAGGGCGAGGATTGAACTCGCGACACGTGGATTTTCCAATTTATTATCTTGTGTTTCCACAAGGATCGGACTATATCATCACCCCGACTCAGTCGGGGGTTGGGCGCTAATGCGAGATTATTGTTGGGGCTCACTCGCTAGTCTCTACACCTTCCCCGATACTTTTACCCATCGGGGCTTGGCTCGGGATTATCCGCTAGTCGACGGACTTCCCCGAATTCACCCAATTTTCTCATCTTAATTTACATTAAGAGGGACCGAAATTCAGTCCACTGCTCTACCACTGAGCTACCTCGGCTTTTTCGTGATAGACAGACTCACAATAAAGTGAGTGGTGGACCCTACCGGATTTGAACCGGTCACCTCTTCCATGCCATGGAAGCATTCTACCAAATGAACTAAGGGCCCGTCTTATTTTAATTTAATAATTTTATTTTCAATAATATCTTCTATAATATCTCGTCTTTTTAATTTTTTAATCTTATATTCAATGCATCTAGCCTGTTTTATATCATTATAAATTTGAAAAAATTTTAATTCCCATTTACCCTTATTTTTTGTCGCGATATTTTTACCGGAATTATGTTCAGCCATTCTTCGATCTAAATCAATCGTTGACCCTATATAATACTTGCCCGCTAATTCGCTATATATAATATACAGATAACCTACCATAATATTATTTACCAGCCACCTTCCCGATGTGGCATCGGGACGTTCTACCAAATGCTTTTAGTCCCGATGAGCCAAAGGCGACATCGGGAAACTAAGGGCCCGTTGATATGCCTCAACATAATACTAAAAATTTCACAAAAAGTCAAGGCGCGACATCATATTGATAACAATTATATCACACGCGGTTTTAAACAAACAAATCAAAACCACCCGCTCAAGAATCTGTGTGGGCGGTTTGTGTCTTGCCAGCTACACCGGCATCATCACCCGTCGCAATTTTTTTGAGCATATAATTTTTAAAGACTGAGTTAATATCTTTTCAGAAAGGTGACGGGGTTGACAAAAATGACTTTTTGGTATAACATTTTTAAACAAAAGGAGGAAAAAATGACTTTCGAAGAATTGGTCCAAAAAGTGGGAATTGGGTTGGCAACCGTAATCCAAAGCGAGAGAAGCGGGCTGACCGAAGAAGTCCTCGCCCGTCTTGATAACTTCCAAAAGTGGGAAGAGGTGTTTCTTGAATCTCTACCACATAGCCAGCTGGAAATAACAGCTCATAAAAAAATGGGAGAATTCATAAGTTCAGACGAAGACCTCAGAAAATATCAGGCATACCACCCATGGATCACCATCTATGGCCATCCAAGCCACAAAGAGCTACGCTCCCCACCCGAGGAAACGCCCCTGTTCACACTTGAACAATGGAGCTGGATCTGGCGCATGAACCGATACGCTCATTCAAATCCGGAATTGCGTTATTTGGCAATGAGGCAGATGATTGCCTTGAGCGAAACGTAGCCAAAACCCAAACAAGAAAGTCTCCCGCCCCCGACTAAGTCGGGGGCTTTGTTTTCCCTCAACTCAACCGTGATTGACAAAATAAAAAAAATCCGCTATATTAAAGCAACTCAAAACTAAGCAACTAAAATCTAAAATCTAAAATCTCTAATCTATAATCTATAATCTAACAATTAACAATATGTCCCACTCATTAAAAAAACTGGAAAAATCGGAAATTGAACTGACATTAACAGTCGCCCCGGCCGATTATGAAAAACATCTGCAAAAAGCCGCGCAAAGACTGTCCGAACGCACTACCATCAAAGGCTTCCGCAAAGGCAAAGTTCCTTTTGATGTTGTTAAAAAAGAAGTCGGCGAAATGGCCATCCTGCAAGAAGCGTTGGAAGATGTAATCCGCGAGACTTTTTATAACGCGGTAACGGATGAAAAACTGGAGACCATCGGTATGCCAAAAATTGATATAGAAAAAATCGCCCCGGGCAATGATATTATCTACAAAGCAACCGTTGGGCTGATGCCGAAAGTTGAGCTCGCGAACTTATCCAAAATTGAAGTAAAAAAAGAAATCAAAAAAGTGGACGATGCTAAAATCACGGAAACGCTTGACGCTATTCGTGGGATTAATGCTACGGAAACACCAAAAGACGGCCCAGCTGTTGGGACAGACAAACTGGTGATTGATATGGATATGAAACTTGATAATGTGCCGATTGAGGGCGGACAAGCCAAAGACTACCAGGTTTATTTAAGCGAGGACCATTATGTCCGCGGATTTAATAAAGAGGTTGAAGGTCTTAAAAAAGGCGAAGAAAAAGAATTTACGCTGGATTTTCCGGACACTCATTACCAAAAAATGCTGGCCGGGAAAAAAGTTCAGTTTAAAATTAAAGTAAAAGAAGTGTTGGAAAGACACTTGCCGGAATTGACGGATGAGATGGCAAAAAAACTCGGGCAAGACACTGTAGAAAAATTAAAAGAGACCATAATAAAAAATTTGGAAGCCGAAGCCGAACAAAAGGCGGAGCAAAAAACCGAAATAGAAATGTTGGAAAAAATAGTTGCGGACAGCAAGTTTGAACCGATCCCGACAGTAATTATTGATAGTGAAAGACAGAAGATGTTCTACGAATTAAAAAGCAATTTGGAAAGACATGGCGTAGAAATTGACCAATACTTGGCTGACATCAAAAAAACGGAAAAAGAATTATATGAAGAATTCAAAACCCAGGCGGAAAAAAGAGCCAAAGCAGCGCTAGTGTCGCGCCAGGTGGCAATAGAACAAAATCTTAAAGTCAGCGAAGAAGAATTGAATCAGGAAATTGAAAATATGCGCGAAATTTACAAAAATGAAAAAGAAACGCTGGAAAGATTAAATGATGCCGGCGTGAGAGAAAGTATCGCCACCGCCATTCAGAACAAGAAAGTGGTAAAATGGCTTAAAGAAAAAATTGTAAAAAACGCTTAAAAACCGACGACTACTCAAATTTTAGACCAAGACAGCTTCTGTTGTTTCATGTTTCATGCCTCATGACTTATGCTCAACGGGGGTCTTTACATTTTTGTCAAAATATGATAGAGTGTCTTGAGGTAAATAAAACCTTTCACAACTTTCACAAGGGGGAGTTATGGACAAATACACAAAGGAATTGATTTCTCGTTGTTGTGGGGAAGTGGTGGGACTCAAGTTCTACTTGATTCCTATGATCAAAGAAATGTCGCTTAGCGACGAGCAGATCCAGGACTTCTTCCGCCTCACCGGAGCCCGCAAGGTGGAGCTCTGGATCAAGATCTCCGAGTTCATCTCGGAGAAGAAGATTCTAGACAGGAAAGAGGGGGCAATGGAGTTCATCAAGAACACCCTGAAGTTCTCCAAGAACCCAGTGGAGGAAAAGTAGTTCCTCCTTACACCCGGCGCTAACGCGCCATCCAAGCCGTATGGTTCGCCCAGCGGCTTTTTTTAGTTTTTAAAGAGTTGACAAAACACCCTTTTTGGAGTTAAAATATAATGTCCGTAAAAATTAACAATGGACAAAGGAGGTGGGTATGACCGCGGAAGAACTGACAAGTATTGACTGCGCTCTCGCGTCAGAGGACCCGGTTACCCAGGAGGTGGTGGGGCTTATTTACAGATATTGCGAAGACAAGAAACTAAATGCTTGTGCCTGCAAGAAAATTTATGAAAGGCTAACGCCGGATGATTTCAACCATCTTAAAAAGATGGTAAACGAAAAAGAAACAGTCAGCCACATCTGGCAACAGTTTGACGCAATCCTGAAATAACCCACTCCTCCACGGAGCCCCGCTAATAACGGGGCTCTTACTAATTAATCAAAAACCCCCAGCGTAGCCATCCCGTCATCCCGACCCGCCAGCTGGCGGGGAGGGATCCCCCTATCATTCTCGCGAAAACGAAAATCCAGAAGAATAATTTTCTCTCCTCCACTTTTTTTATAAAAAGTGGAGCAAAAAATCGAGCCGTTAGTTCGCTCAGAGCCAGTTGCGGCTCACCGTCGTATTTTGTCCTTGACTTAACCTTGACGGG
>MFQY01000054.1:0-3296 GCA_001783185.1 Candidatus Magasanikbacteria bacterium RIFOXYC2_FULL_40_16
GATGGCCATCGTTTTTTACACGGTGGCGCGATTCAGGGGTATATGTATATTGAAGACTACAGAAGTAAACATGAATACATAAATTTTCTTTTAACGCAAAATTATCTTTGGGTTAATCGTGACGGGGTCGGGAGGCCTATTCAAGGCTTCGTATTAAGCGAAACTTTTGGGATAGTAGTTGTGGGTGTGAAAAATGATAAGATAAATAATCTTATAGAGATAATAACGATTTTTCATGAACTTGGGCATATCTATGGCCTTCCGGGAAAAGATAGGGATAACCTTGTCGAAACTGCCACTACTGCAGGCAAACACTGTCCGAATGCCTGTGTAATGTCTATGGGCAATGAAATGTTTGAAAAAGCTGATTTATTTGAAAAACCATTTTGCGATCAGTGTTTAGCTGATTTGCAAAAATTTTTCAAGGAGTAAAAAACCGGAAAAAGCCTCCGTCGTGAACGGAGGCTTTTTTAATTTTGTCCGCGGTGTGTGGTATACTGGATTTATAGGGATTGAGTTCTTTATAATTTATGTTTTAAATCCGGCTGTTATCGTGAAGACGAAGGAGTAGGGAAGTGAGAAGTTTTAAACCGATTCGTATTTTTTGGCAAGATGGCGTCAGCAGAAAACAGATAGAATTAATCATTTCGTCCGTGGAATATTTTTTGAAAATCGCCGGCGCCGGCGACCGAATAAAAATAGTCTACGGAAAAAGCCTTGACTTGGAAGAATATAAATATAAAGCTCTGGGCAAAAACAGGTTTGGAAAAATAAGCTCCTTGGCGTGCTTGAATGATTTATTGAAGATAAATAAAGAAATCAGCGATAATTATTATATTTTAGTCGCGACCAGAGATTCGTTTTTCTTCAGAGAAGACAAAAAATACCTTCCGGCCATCGGCTGGGGACAATCGGAAGGCGGGGGTTTGGTTTTTGTCGGGAATACTGCCGATATTTATGATGAAGCTTTCAAGAAAAATGTCATTGCCGTGACTCTCCATGAGTTGAAGCATGTTTTTGAAGCCCCGCCAAAACACTGTAAGGATATCAAATGCACGATGTATCCGAGTGTGAATTCTGAACATACGGATATTGAAAATAAGCCGTTTTGCGAGACTTGTTTGCGCGATTTGCGCGCTTATTTTGAGGAGGCAAACTCAATCCTATAGCCCTCCCCGCTGTACAGCGGGGAGGGCTTTTTTTGATTATTCCAACCACCCCTAACCCCTCCTTGTTAAGGAGGGGAAATCGTCCTCCCCCTACTCTAGGGGGAGCTAGAAGGGGTCTTAAACAAGCACCTGTCATTGCGAGGCCTTTAGGCCGTCGCAATCCCGTATCGTCATCCCTCGCTTTCATTCTGTCATTGCGAGGAGTCCCAAGACGACGTCGCAATCCCAGAAACAACGAGATTACTACGTTCCGACAAGTCGGAACTCGTAATGACAGTAGACGCCACGGGATTACTACCCAGGGCTGATTTATTGTTTCGCAATTGCAGATATAGATAAGGATAAAGCGCGGAAATATGGTATAATAAAGAAATAAATAGTTTCTAATTATACTTCATGAATTATTACTACGAACCTATTCGCCAAGAAGTTGCGGTAATAAAAAAGCAAGGAATTTTCCGCAGACAAATTTCTTTATTTGAAGGAGTGGCTTTGATAGTCAGCGGAACAATCGGAGCGGGAGTTTTGAGCTTGCCGTTCGCCATCGCCAAAGTTGGTGTTTTTTTGGGTATTTTGTATATCGTGGCGGTCGGAATTTTGATGATGGGACTTAATTTGCTTTTGGGCAAAATCGCGTCGGCTTCGCAGAAAGAAATGCAGTTGGTCGGCTTCGCGGAAAAATATCTGGGGCGTGTCGGCAAATGGTTTATGACCGTGTTGTTGTATTTTATGTTGTGGGGAGTTTTAACCGTTTACATCATCGGCGAGGGCGAAGTTTTGTCGGCTTTATTCGGCGGGAGCGAATTTTTTTGGAGCATGATATTTTTTGCCGTTGTGACTTTTTTGATTTATATCGGATTGCGGACGGTAAAAGTAATTGAATTATTTTTAACTTTGGGAGTGCTGGCGGTGGTTTTGGTTTTGGTTTTATCAAGCGTTTTGAGCATAGAGCCGGTGAACTTGGCGGAGATTAATTTTGTCAATTTATTACTGCCTTACGGGGTGTTGCTTTTCGCTTTTCACGGCACGACCTCTGTTCCTGAAGCCTACAGCGTCCTTATAAACAGAGAACGGACTTTTAAAAAAGCCATCATAATCGCGGGGGTGATAATTATAACTGTCTACGCGTTGTTTGTGTCCGTTGTCGTCGGTGTGACCGGCGCGGGTACTTCCGAGATTGCTACGATTGCTTTGGGCAACAAATTGGGCGAAAAAATATTTTTATTGGGAAATTTATTCGCGGTTTTGGCGATGGGCACCAGTTGTCTGATGGCGGGGCTGGCTTTGCGCGACTCTATGGAGTGGGATTTTAAACTGTCAAAAAAAGTTTCAACTTTGCTGACGGGCATTGTGCCTTTCACTTTTTTTGTTTTGGGTTTCAGAGGATTTGTGGAAACGATTGATATCGTCGGCGGTGTGTTTATGAGCTTTGAAATGCTGGTGATTTTATTGATTTATTGGCGCGCCAAACAGGCGGGCGACTTGTCGGTCGGAAGGTTTAAACTTCATCACACGACATTATTGTTGACGCTTCTTTTGTTGGCCTTGACCGCAGGAGCGATTTACAGTGTGATTAAATTGTTTTAAATTCAAAAAACATTGATTTGATTTTTAGCCGAGAATTGGTATAATGGGGGCATAAATAGTGTTTATAGCGAGTTTTTAAGCTGTCATTGCGAGGAGTCTCAAGACGACGTCGCCCCCCGACTGAGTCGGGGGATAAGTGTGCCCTTATAATCCCGTCTTGCTCACTGTCATTGCGAAGGAGCTCAAGCGACTGTCGCAATCCCAGAAACCACGAGATTATCCCGATTTTGTATTAACAAAATCGAGGATCCTCGATCCCGACTTGGTCGGGATTGGGACTACACTCCGACTAAGTCTGGGCTCGTAATGACAGGTATAAATGAAGTTTATTTTTTAGCTAGATTTAGTTAAGAATTTACATAAATTTGCTACGGGTCAAAATGCGAGCATGAATCTAATACAAGCGACAATTTTAGGCGCGGTTCAGGGTTTGACCGAATTTTTGCCGATTTCATCGTCCGGCCATCTTGTGTTATTTCCACAATTGTTCGGCTGGGATTATCAAGGTCTGATTTTTGATACGGTCTTGCATTTAGGGAC
>MFQY01000054.1:3320-7575 GCA_001783185.1 Candidatus Magasanikbacteria bacterium RIFOXYC2_FULL_40_16
CAGAAAAAAAATTTGGATTTTGTTTAAGTCCTTGCGTAGAAAATGCTGGCCGAATGAGTGCTTGGATACGGAGACGATTCAGAATCGCGGGCTTTTTTTGATGATTGTGTTATCTATGGTGCCGGCGGGAATTATCGGACTGTATTTTGGCGATTACATTGAAGCTCATACTCGTTCGGCATATATTGTGGCAATCAGTTTGAT
This sequence comes from Candidatus Magasanikbacteria bacterium RIFOXYC2_FULL_40_16, assembly GCA_001783185.1. GTDB lineage: Bacteria > Patescibacteriota > Patescibacteriia > Magasanikbacterales > UBA922 > XYB1-40-15. The sequence continues at coordinate 3,525 of MFQY01000054.1, forward strand.
TTTTTGGGGAATCATATTGGCGGTGGCCGATTATTTTGGCAAGAGAGTGGAAGTTAAAAAACCGCTTGGTAAAATAAATTGGAAAAATGCTTTGGTAATCGGTTGCGCGCAAGCGGTGGCGTTGATTCCGGGAACAAGCCGGTCCGGAATTACCATGACGGCCGGACTATTTTCAAAATTCAGCAAAGAAGACGCGGCGGAATTTTCTTTTTTAATCAGCATACCGATTATCGCGGCCGCCGGATTTTCAAATTTATTGAAATTATATTCAATCGGGTCCGGACTGTTGGGGATTGAAATTTATTTGGCCGGATTTTTAGCATCAATGGCGAGTGGATTTTTCGCGATTTGGTTTTTGATGAAATTGATTAAGCGCTGGAGTTTCACACCGTTTGTGGTTTACAGAATAGCCTTAGGCGCGATTATTTTATTTTTAATTTAGAAATGTTCATGTTTTAATGTTTTAATGCTTTTATGTTTTAATGCTTGGTATGACCGAAAAAAAGATTTTACAATTAATTTACAAAGTTTCCAAAGCGTCAAAAATTGATGTCTATATTGTTGGCGGTTATGTTCGTGATCAGATTTTGAATAAAAAGGGAGTGAACCGCGCACCACAACCATATACCACAAGGGTACATGGCAAAGGGTACACGGCGGGGGATATGGACTTTGTGGTTCTGGGGAGCGGTTTGGAATTCGCGAAATTGTTTGATAAAGAAATGTCGGACAGTGGCGGAAGTTTGGTGGAATTTCCCGATTTTGATACGGCCAGATATGTGCTTGAAGGTTATGAGATAGAATTCGCCGGCGCCAGAAGCGAGAAATACGACGAGAAATCCAGAAAACCGGCGGTAAAGCCGGCAACGCTTGAACAGGATTTGAGCCGACGCGATTTTACCATAAACGCTATGGCGAGAAAGGTGGAAGCGCGTGGTTTGGGAAAGATTGTGGACCCGTATGGCGGGCAAAAAGATATTAAGAAAAAAGTTTTAAAAACCCCACTTGACCCGGATATAACATTTTTTGATGACCCGCTCCGTATGATGAGAGCGGCGCGTTTTGCCAGTCAGCTCGGTTTTTCTATTGATAAGGGGGTTTTGGAAGCGATTGTCAGGAACGGCAAAAGGTTAAAAATCATTTCCGCCGAGAGAATAAAAGAAGAATTGTTCAAATTACTAGCAACCGAGAAGCCGTCAGTCGGGTTGTGGATTTTGTATGGCACCAGACTGCTTGACCAATTTTTGCCTGAGGTTAGCGATTTATCCGGTGTAGAGGAGGTAAAAGGGTATAGTCACAAGGATAATTTGTCGCATAGTTTTGCCGTGGTTGACAATATCGCCCAGTGGTCGGATAAGACCCTGCTCCGTTTTGCCGGTTTGCTCCACGATATTGCCAAAACCCAGACGAAAAAGTTTGTCCGAGGGCGGGGATGGACTTTTGATATGCATGAGCATTTAGGCAAAAAAATGGTCTATGACATCTCAAAAAGGCTTAAATTAAGCAAAGATGAGGGTAAATATGTCGGAAAACTGGTCAGATGGCATCTTCAGCCGATTGCCTTGATGGATGAGGGGATTACGGACAGCCCGGTTCGCCGGCTGGTGGTTAATTTACAGGAAGATTTGGATGATTTGCTTATCTTGTGCCGTGGGGATATAACCACGGGTAATCAGGATAAAAAGGTCAAAAGACTAAAAAATTATGATAAATTGGAGAAAAGAATCGCGGAAGTGCTGGAAAAGGACAAATTGCGCGCTTTTCAGTCGCCGGTTCGGGGTGAAGAAATTATGGAATTGTGCGGATTGAAACCTGGACCGACAGTCGGGAAAATTAAAGAAGAAATTGAGCGGGCGATTTTGGACGGCGAGATTCCGAATGATTATGAAAAAGCCAAAAAATATTTTGAGAAAATCAAGCCGAAATTTCTGGCGGAAGCCGAAGATTGGGAAAAAAAATTATAGCGAGTTTTGTCGCTGTCATTGCGATGATGTATATCCCTCCCCCTATCAGGTAAGGGAACACTTATCCCGATTTCACATCGGGAGGGAGTCAGAGGGGGTCTCAACAAGCGCCTGTCATTGCGAGGCCTTTAGGCCGTCGCAATCCCTGGAACAACGAGATTATCCCGATTTTGTATTAACAAAATCGAGGATCCTCGATTTCGCTGAGGCGAAATCGGGACTACGCCCCGACTTGGGTCGGGACTCGTAATGACAGGTTTAGTCAAGGTCTTCCCACTGTCATTGCGAGGCCTTTAGGCCGTCGCAATCTCGTTTCGTCATCCTGCTTGTCCCGCCCACGGCGGGAAGCGTAGTCGAAGGATCCCGCTGTCATTGCGAGCCCGCCGAGTCGGCGGGCGTCGCAATCTCGTGAATTAATACAAAACTTGCCACGAATTTAAAACAAAAAAATGAGATAATCGCGTCTCATTTTTTGTTTTTTGCGAATTTTTAAAAGTTGTCCACAGGTGAACTTTTTTTTTAATTAAAAAACTGTTTTTGGAGCTAAAAATGTGCTATAATTATAAACATACAGATTGGATATCGTTAATTCAAAAAGTGTATTTATAATACACAAAATGTGTTTGTAAAAAGGTATCTAAAACTTAAGAAGGGAACAGTGAAAATAATCTGTATTTACGCTTTCTCAATTTCAGTGTTGGCTGTTTTATTTTTTGCCAGGGTAAGCATTTTAAGAGCTGTAGCGGGCGTTCCGGAGGTATTAAACCATCAAGGCAGGCTATTGGATGCGAGCGGAAACTTGCTGGGCGGGTCATCGGGCACAAGTTATTGTTTCAGATTTGCGATATATGATGACGCCACTGTCGGGTCAGGCACAAAGTTATGGCCGACCGGCACACCTTCCACAATGACGGTTACGGTTACCAACGGAGTATTTAATGTGGGAATTGGCGATACTGATAATGGTGGGGATCTTTTGGATTATGATTTTCAAGATAGTGATGAAATATATTTGAGCGTGGAAGTATCGGCGCAAGTTTCAAGTTCTTGTTCCGGAGTCAGTTTTGAAACTATGTCGCCCCGTCAGCGGATTTTTTCTTCCGGTTATTCTATAAATGCGAATACTGTGGCGGGATATACACCGCTTTCCGGCAATTGGTTATTTCAAAATGATACAGTTTCCACTACCGGCGAAATGAGTGTTGGCGGAGTTTTTCAGGCCGGTGTTGGGTCATCAGAAAATACAACTACCACTTATTCAAGATTTGGCACGGGTACAACCGGACATAGTGATGTGATGGGCGCGGTAAATGATTTACTGCTTTCCGGTTCTTTGGAAGTTGATGGGCTGTCATATTTTGACGCCGGTTTTATTGTCTCCGCTTCATCCACTTTCAATTCTTCACTGCATATTCAAGGCGCGTTGACTGTTTCGTCCACTTCCGCCACTTCAACTTTTGCCAACGGATTAAGTTTGTTTGGTGGCAGTATGCAATTAAATAATCTTATCAATTGTTCCGGCGATAGTTTATTGGAAACCGACGCGTTCGGAAATATCGTTTGCGGAACCGATGAGTCAACTTCATCAGACGCATCCGCTTTCACTTCGCCGATTACCGTATCTATTACTGGAACAGTTTCACGATTATCGCAAAACGAATTATACATCGCCACATCAACCTCAAATTATTCCGGATTATTTTATGTTAATTCCGCCGGCAATGTTTCAGCATCAGGAACCATTCGTTCATTCTTGGCGCTTGATGTCGGTTCAACCGGAGCGACTACCACCATTTATGGCAATACCACATCAACATTTGGCGCCGGAATTCAAACTACCGCGCTTAACATCACTTCCGCATCAGTCTCATCCACTTTCGCCAACGGCATAGTCTTGACCGGCGGATGTTTCAATGCCGGAGGAGTATGTTTAACCAACAATAATGAAACCATTACTATTTCCGGAGACGCCACCGGTTCAGGAACTACGGCCATTACTTTAACTATATCCAACGGAGTAATTGACGCCTACAACTTAGCCACCACTTCCGCATTTGGAGATCAAGACTTTTTCGTATTTGACGAAA
>MFQY01000055.1 GCA_001783185.1 Candidatus Magasanikbacteria bacterium RIFOXYC2_FULL_40_16
AAAAAGTAAAAATGCTCTATACTGGTGAATCTGATTAATTTCAGTTTTATCCTTTTTAGACTCTAAAAAATGTATGAAGTTGCGGTGAAAAAGGGCACTATGCTGGCGCCTTTTGAGCCGTAATTTCTGTGGTCAACAACCATCCTCAAAAGGGGAAAGGATAATCAATAATGAAGATACGATTCATAAGTTGGGACTGGAAGGAACAGATTGAACTGGAGTTTCTCAACAAGGCGCTTCAGGAAGTGTTCAATAGCAAGAATGCCCCGTGTGTCACCCAAATTCTTGACACTGGGGGTGACTCCTATGCCGTGGTCGTCAGTGGTGAGGTTATCGATGAGAAACAGGCTCAGAAAATCTATGATCGCTACAATCTTCTCCCGATAGGGAAGAACCCCTATGTTAAGGTTCTTGACATCAAGTGTCCGGAGTGACAACTCTATACACTGGTCTCGCTCATTGGCTGGTGGTAAAGCGACAATGAAAGCACGAAGCATCGCTTTCTAAAATTACAAAGTTCGCTTAGCCTTCAACTTAAAGCCCCCATGGTAATAACACTACCATGTGGGGCTTTTCTTATTTTTACAAAAAACTTTTGGTAACAGAAAAATAATTTTTTTATATAAAATCAGGCAAAGGTTTGTTTTTTTGGCTAGATTCGGGGTAGTTGACAAAAGATTTTGTTTTGGGTATAATGATGGCTATAATTAGCTTAATAATAAGGGCGTGTAGCTTCCCGACTAAGTCGGGATGAGGTGCCCTCACAGTTTCCGCCAAAGGCGGACCAGCCTCTGGCTGGGGCTAGAGCGCCCCGCTGTCCAGCGGGGAGGTCTCAGGTTCAATAAAAAATAAAAGGGCGACTAGCTCAGTTGGTTAGAGCGCCCCGCTGTCCAGCGGGGAGGTCTCAGGTTCAATAAAAAATAAAAGGGCGACTAGCTCAGTTGGTTAGAGCGCAACACTGATAATGTTGAGGTCTCAGGTTCGATTCCTGAGTCGCCCACATGGCATATTTATATTTAATTGAAAATGAGAATGGTAGACACCATTATCTTGGATCCGCTCTTGATTTTAATGTGCGTTTAGATGAACATAATCGTGGGGTGACTAAGGCGACAAGAAATAAAGGTCCTTGGAAAATTTTGAAGACATGGAAATTTGATTCAATAAAAGAAGTCAAACAAATAGAATATAAAATAAAAAGAATGAAGCATAAACTTTCGGAAGAATATATTTCGTATTTTATCAGGGAATATTCGCAAAATAACGGCTAGAGCGCCCCGCTGTCCAGCGGGGAGGTCCCAGGTTCGATTCCTGGCACGCCCACTAGTATTAAATCCTTTATACAATTAAAAGAGATTGTATTGGTGTTCATTTACAAATTAAGAACTTTAGTATATACTATATGTATAGTATAATGTGTAGTTCATCATTTTATGAATAGGAACAATGAAAAATTTTATTTAGCTCAAAAATTACGCAAATCAGGGCAGAGTTATAATGAAATTAATCGTCGTACTGGTGTGGCTAAATCAACCCTTAGTGGCTGGTTGAAGGATGTTGAGCTTTCGCAAGAACAGAAAGAGATCTTAAAAAATAAACACAAAAAGGGTCTAGAATTAGCAAGAGTACACGCGGCGAAAGCCAATCGTGAACTGACTAGAAAGAAATTTTTAGTTGCTACGTCAAATGCGAAAAAAATAGTTAAAGACTTAGGTGGTCTGATAAATAAAAAATCGTTGATGAAGTTATTTTTAGCAGGTCTTTATTTGGGTGATGGGGCAAAAGATAAGAGTTTTGTCTGTCTGGCTAATTCCGACCCGCAAATTTGCAGAGCATTTGTTATTTTATTGAGAAAATCGTATCAGATTGATGAAAGTAAATTTCGTTGTCATTTGCACGTAAGAGCAGATCAGAATATTGAAACATTGATTAAATATTGGTCAACGACATTAAAGATAAAACCAAAACAATTTCATAAAACTCAAATTGACAAAAGGACGGTCGGAACAGCAAGTTGGGAGCATTATCGGGGTGTTTGCGCGATTTATTATTATGATGCCAAAATTCAAAAAGAAATTTTAAGTTTAGGAAGAGTTTCATTGGAAAGTTTATTAGATGAAGATAATTAGTTTAATTGGTTGCCTTTTGACCTTGCTTCGCCACCTGTTTCATTAGTATCTATGCAATGGGTTTATAGCTCAGATGGTTAGAGCGCGTCGTTGACATCGACGAGGCCAGAGGTTCGAGTCCTCTTAAACCCACACGAAAAGCTCCGCCTCCCTCCAGAGGCGGGCAGGCGTGGCAAGCACCAAGTAAAATATCCGGTTAAAATAAGGTCAAAATTTAAGCTTGCTTTTTGTCATTTTCTGTAATATAATAAGATTTAAATACTAAAGAAATTATGCTTAAAGAAGAAGAAAAAAATAGCGGGCCTCTTAAGGAAAGAAACGAAGAGAAAACTGATGACGCCGATTCCGCCGAAAGAAGCTGGCTGGCAAATGCCGCTCTATTTTTTTTGGAATTGGTTAAAATCGCGGTCTTGGCCGGAATAACCATTGGAGTGGTGCGTTATTTTATTTTCAAGCCGTTTTATGTTGAGGGGCAATCTATGGACCCGACTTTTCATGAAAAAGAATATTTAATCATTGATGAGATAACCTATCGGTTTAATGAGCCGAAAAGAGGCGAGGTGATTGTCTTCCGCGCGCCGACCGTTGAAAAGGATTATTATCTAAAAAGAGTAATCGGCCTGCCCGGCGAGCGGGTAAAAGTGGAAGATGATAAAGTGATTGTTTACAATAATGACAATTCAACCGGTGTTTTGCTTGAAGAAATATATTTGGAAAATGTGCCGACGCCCGGACAGACGACAATTACTTTGGGGCCGGATGAATATTTTGTGATGGGAGACAATAGAAAAGCCAGCTTTGATTCAAGGCGTTTTGGCCCGATAAAAAAAACAGATATCATTGGTCGGGCGTGGTTGAGAGGCTGGCCGATTGATCGAATCACTTTATTTGAAGCGCCAGTGTATAATTTTTAACATAAATTTAAACAGATTAAAAAAGAATTTAAACTGAATGTAATCTACATAAATTAACGAGTAAATTAATGATATGAAAACAAAAATAGCGCAAAAGAAAAAGCCTGCAAGCACCAAGAAAAAAACAGTTGAGAAAAAGAAACCGGTAAAAAAACCGGCGGAACCGAGCGAGTCAAAAATTCAGAAAAATCTTCGGACTATCAGTCTTTTGCGCGGGATGAAAGATATCACGCCGAAAGACGAACTGTATTGGCGAACCGCTTATCATAAAGCGGAAGAAATGGCCAATGCTTACGGTTTTGAATTTATGGAAACTCCGGCGTTGGAAGAGGCGGTATTATTTACCCGGTCATTAGGCAAAGATACGGATGTGGTTGATAAAGAAATGTATGTTTTTGAAGATCGCGACGGCACGCGAGTCGCTTTGCGTCCGGAATGGACAGCCGGCGCGGTTCGGGCATATATCAACCATGGAATGCAGAGTTTGCCTCAGCCGGTAAAAGTTTGGAATTATGGGGCGATTTTCCGCCATGACAGGCCACAAGCCGGCAGATTCCGCCAATTCCATCAGTTTGGCTGTGAGACCATCGGGCAAAGGCATCCTTGCCTTGATGCGGAATTGATTTTGGTCGCGTATAATTTTTTGAAAGATTTGGGCATTCACGCCAATGTGAACATAAACAGCATTGGCAATCTTGAAGACAGACAGAATTATACTATAGAATTGGTTGGATATTTACGCAGCAAAAGAAGTTATTTGTGCGAGAATTGCAAAAAGAGAATTAATAAAAATCCTCTCCGCGTTCTTGATTGTAAAGAAGAAAGTTGCGCTGAAGTGATTCAGGAAAGCCCGCAAATAATTGAGTGGTTGGGCGAGGAATCAAAAACTTATTTTATGAAAGTTTTGGAGTGTTTGGACGAACTGGGTATTCCATATATTTTGAAATCAACTTTAGTCAGAGGCTTGGATTATTACTGCGATACCGTGTTTGAATTTTTTGAGGATGGCAATGAAGAAAAATCGCAGAACGCGCTGGGTGGCGGAGGGAGATATGATATGCTGGTTGAACAATTAGGCGGACAGCCCACGCCGGCGGCCGGTTTCGCGCTCGGTTTAGAAAGAGTGATTTCCATTTTGCGAGCCAAAGAGGATAACAAAAATTTGTTGGAAAAACCATGGTCAAAGGTGTTTTTTGCTCAGCTTGGCGATCAGGCGAATTATAAGGCGCTGAAGCTGATTGAAGAAATGAGATTGCAGGGTGTGATTGTCAGACATAATTTGGCGAAAGCATCATTGAAAGGCCAGATGGAGACGGCTGATAAATTGGGCGCAACTCACACTTTGATTTTGGGGCAGAAAGAAGTGCATGACGGCACGATAATAATTCGCGATATGGATTCCGGTAATCAAGAAATTGTTGACCAAAACAAACTGATCGCGGAGATAAAAAAGACGATAAAGACCGCCAAACCCAGAAAATAAGCAAGTGACAAGTTATCAAGAAAATAAATTGACAATTCCTGATTTTTGATATACAATAAAAAAGGTAATATATTAATTTTTAAACTCACGGGGAGGTGAGAATGTGTCAGAATTAAAACGTAGGAAAGGGGAATCATTTGAAGGGTTTATCCGCCGTGTTAAGAGACAGTGGCTACGATCCGGAAAATTGATACAAGCGAAAAAAATTCAATTTTTTTCACCCAAGAAAAGTAAAAATTTACAGCGTAAATATGCTGTAAAGAAATCTAAGTTAATTTCAAAAACAAATTACTTGCGGAAAATCGGCAAACTGCCGCCGGAAGAAGATAAGTTTAAGAGATTTTAATGATTTCTTAAGAATATCACTATGACATTACGCAGTGAAATTCAAGAAAAGCAGTATGACGCCATGAAAAAAGGAGACGCAGAACGATTGTCAATCATGCGTCTTCTTAATAGTGCCATCAAAAATGAGGAAATTGAATTAAGAAGGGACTTGAACGACGAAGAAGCGCAAGCGGTGGTCGGCCGGCAAGTAAAACAGCTGAAAGACGCGCTGAAAGACTTTGAAGCCGGAGGACGCAAAGACCTGATGGACAAAACCCAAAAAGAAATTGAGATTTTGGAAGAGTATCTGCCGGAACAAATGTCGGATGAAAAATTGGAAGAGATAGTCGGCAAAATAATTGAACAGATGTCAGCCGGGCCCCAAGATGTCGGCAAAGTCATGGGGGCGGTAATGAAAGAAGTGAAAGGGCAGGCCGACGGAAATAAAGTCAGAGAAATAGTTTCAAAGAAATTAAACTAGTGAAATTTATCCCGACTGAGTCGGGATAGCCCAAACCCTTTGTGTTTTGGGATAAGTCCAGCTTCCCATGCTTGGTTGGATTACAAAACATAAACTAATTAAGAAGACTGTCATAATACAGGTAATTTTTTTGGTGGCGGTCTTTTTGTTTTTGCCGTCCGGCAATGTAGCTTATGCCGGCACGGAACAATTTTCTGAAGATTTTGGCTTGGAGCCGATTGAGAGCACTTTATCCTTGGGCGCGCAAGATATCAGAATCACAATCGCGAAAATAATCCGCGTCGCGCTCGGATTTTTAGGCATTATCGCGTTGGTGCTTATGCTTTATGCCGGTTTTATGATAATGACTTCCGCCGGCGAAGCGCAAAAAGTGGAAACAGGGAAAAAGATTTTAATAAATGCCACCATTGGTTTAGCAATAATTTTATCAGCTTTCGCGATTACTCAATTTATTTTGGTCAAACTGGGCGAAGCGACCGGATATCAGGCAACGCCGGGCGCGGGCGGTCCTCCGGGCGTGCCGACTTTTACCGCCAGCGGTTCTTTGGGCACGATTGTA
>MFQY01000056.1:0-5386 GCA_001783185.1 Candidatus Magasanikbacteria bacterium RIFOXYC2_FULL_40_16
ATTCATAACTTAGGTTCTTGGGCATTTTGCCCTTGACCCTTTGGCTCTTTGTTACTTTGGCCCTTAGAAATTTTCCTCGGAAAAATCTAGGGGCCTGTTTTTTAAAAATCACCAAATTTTATACTTGATACTAAACACACGATTTTGACAATAAGCTTTGGAAGCGATAAAATGGTGTCAAGACTAGAAAGTCAGGTTTATTTTATGGACGAAATCGAAAAGTTTTCGACCATTGAAGAGATCTCCGAGATTTTGTGAGTGTATATTCGCACTGTAACCTGTTACATTGAATCGGGGAGACTAAAAGCATTCAAGTTGTAGATTAGGGTAATTAAGCAGTCCGGCCTTGACACTTTTTGAGGAGACGAATAATGCAAAAAAGAAACATAAAAAGTAATTATATGGAAGACAAAGACATAGTAAAAATATTTCTGGATACTCAAGAGTGGCAAACTTTTGAATGTAAACGGGCCGCCATAAGACCAGCCGATCTTTTGGAGACAGTAGTCGGCTTCGCTAACGCTGATGGAGGTTTAATTGTAGTTGGATTGGAAGATCCTGTTAAAGCTCAAGGAAAAGAACGGCTTTTAGGAATTAGCGAAAATGCCGAAAATGTTTCTGATTTTCTTAAGCTGATTGATAAGGAGATTGATCCTCCACTTATACTGTGGGGAAAATTTGAGCTTGATATTATGAATGTTCAAGGGCAAGTGGATAAGCTCTTGGTGTTCAATATTAAAAAGAGTAATGATGTCCATTCACTTAAACGTGGTGATACTTTCGTTAGAAAAGGAAGACAAAACGTAAAAATTGGCTCGACAGAAATAATGCGCCTTAAATACGAAAAAGGTGCGATTAAGTTCGAAAATGAAAAGTCCGGCACTACTTCCCTTGAAAATTTAGATTATGATCTCCTCGCCCAATACAAAAGGGAAAATTCAAGCACCAGCTTGAATGATTGGCAGTTTTTGAAAGACAACGGTCTGGCCGTCGGTGGTAACGGCAAATACGAACTGACTAAAGCCGGTCTGTTACTTTTTGGGAAGAACCCTTCTGTTGCCTTAACAAGTAAATGTGGAATAAAGGTTTCTCATTATTACGGGACAAAACCGACTTATACCGGCAAGCCAAACTTCGTCATGCGGCCATTTACTATTGAGGGACCCCTGATGAAGCAGATTGAAAAAGCTATTGAGTATTTTCGAGGAATCGTAAAAAGTTCACCTCCCAAATTAAGCGGAGCTTCTTTTAACCCCACTTTTTTGATACCGGAATGGGCATTTCAAGAAGCAATAACCAATGCAGTCATACACAGGAACTATTTTGTGCAAGATGACATTCAGGTGCGGTTTTTTGATGATCGTGTCGAAGTTGAGAGCCCTGGAACTTACCCTGGCCATATTACCACTGAAAATATTAGAGCCGAGCGTTTTGCTCGCAATCCTTTAATTTTAAGAACACTTAATCGTTTCCAAACAGCACCTAACCTTGATATTGGCGAAGGAGTGGATCGTATGTTTAAGGTTATGAAAGAACAAAATTTATATGAGCCATTATTTTTTCCTCCGACACTAAGACCGAATACAGTCTTGCTTTTGCTTCTGAATATGCACAAAATTGAATATTGGGATACTGTCAGTAAATATCTTGATGAGAACTACCGTATTATTAATAAAAAGGCACGGGAGATAACTGGAGTCAGTGATGTTTTGAAAATGTCACGGTTATTGCGTGGCTGGGTTGATAAGGGTTTGCTTGAAAAAATTGGCAAGGCTAAAAAGGACAGTTATTACCGGAAACCTGGTCAGGAGGTTCCTAAGGATTTATTTTCAAGGGGGGTTGATAATAAAACTGACAAGGGTATATCCTTCTCTTAAATTGGGCACTTTTAGGATAGCTTATTTTCATAGCTTAACAAAGGATCGGATTATGACCATCGAATTCAATAGAGGGGTTTTTAATTTCAATAAATTCCAAATCCTATTTTCTATTTACCCTGTTAAATGCCCTTCGGGCAATTCTGCAAAGCGGAATTATTTAACAGGGTGAATTAATTATCAATTATCAAACACCAATTATCAAATACTTGATACCAAATACTCAATACTAAACTCAACAACCATTTGACAAACAAATATATATATAGTATAGTATTGCCAATCTTGATTAAGGACTTTTATCCTCAATCAAGAATTATTAATCCCTCATTTTCCGCATATTTTTCCTCCCCGGCCCACCCGGGGTACGCGGTAAAGAGGCTAAAGGAAAAAGCAATTTATATGAAGATACCAAGTATCGTAGAGATGCTTCAAGCTGGTGTTCATTTTGGACACCAAGTTTCACGTTGGCATCCAAAAATGGAGGAGTATATCTTTACTGAACGCAACGGCGTTCATGTAATTGATTTGGAAAAAACAAAAGTTAAGTTGGAAGAGACCTTGGAAGCGGTACGCGCGATGGCGGCCGAAGGCAAAGAAATTCTCTTCATAACCACAAAACCGCAAGCGCGTGAAATCGTGAGAGAAGCCGCGATTAGTTGTGAATCGCCATATCTTGTGGAAAGATGGATGGGCGGTTTGCTGACAAATTTTGATGAGCTGAAAAAGCTTTTCAAGAAATATAATGGCTTGAAAGAACAGCAAGCCAATGGAGAATTGGAAAAGTACACCAAACAAGAACAGTCAAAAATCACCAAAGATTTGGAAAAGATGGAAAAAACTTTGGCCGGTCTTTCTTATTTGGAAAAAATGCCGGAAGCCTTGTTCGTTCCTTCGGTTCAGAGAGAAAAAACCGCTGTTGATGAAGCGAATAAAACCGGCGTGCCGATAATCGGAATTTGCGACACCAACGCCAATCCGGAAAAAGCTGAATATGTTATTCCGGCAAATGACGACGCCGTTAACGCGATTAAATTGATGGTCGGTTTGGTGGCGGAAGCGATTAAAGAAGGGAAAGAAGAATTCAAGAAAAAAGAACCGGTCAAAAAAGCCCCGGTAATGATGAAGAAAACCGTCAGACCGGAAAAGAGCGATAGAAGAGGATTGGATTGGAATTAGACCAGCTTATAAGCAGATTAAGTCCCGATGGCGGAGCCATCGAGGATTCTCGACTTTAGTCGGGACAGGGTAAGTTAAATTTTTAAATTTACTTTTGCTGTCTGTAGGTCTGGTGGAATAAAAATTTGTTTTAATGTTTTAATGTTTTAATGTTTTTATGATAATAAACGCTTCAGATGTTGCCAAACTCCGCGCTCAAACCGGAGCGGGCATGCTTGATTGTAAAAAAGCGCTTGAAGAAACCGATGGCAGTTTTGATAAAGCGATAAATTATCTTCGCGAAAAAGGAATTGCTAAAGCGGCAAAACGCGCCGGCAAAATCGCGGCTGAAGGCGCGGTTGTCAGTTATATCCACGGCGCCGGCAAAATCGGCGTGTTGGTGGAGATAAACTCGGAAACCGATTTCGTCGCCAAAAATGATATTTTTAAAAATTTGACGGCGGAAATTGCCATGCACATCGCGGCGGCGGCGCCAAAATATATTTCCCGCGAGGAAGTGCCTGCGGAAGAATTGGCCAATGAAAAAAGCGTGCATCGCGCGCAATTGGAAGCGGAAGGCAAGCCGGCGGAAATGATTGAAAAAATCATTGAAGGCAAGATGAACAAGTATTACAGTGAAGTTTGTTTGCTGGAACAGCCGTTCATCAAAGATGAAGATAAAACAATTGAAAAATTCTTGGCGGAAAAAATCGGCGAAATCGGAGAAAAAATCACTATCAGAAGATTCGCCCGATATGAACTGGGCGAAGGGATTGAAAAGAAAAAACAAAGCTTTGCTGAAGAAGTTGAAGAACAATTGGGATAATAAATTAAGAAACCCACCCTGCTGTACAGTAGGGTGGGTTTTCGTTTGGGAGGCCGGATTACAGGAAGGCCGGGTCGGGGAGCAGAAGCTCCGCTTTGCAATTGGGATTCGGACAGCCAATATGTCTTCCGGGGTGCCTTTCAACGAGTTTGAAACATAGGGCGCAGAATTGCGTTCCGCAAACGGAACACTCAAAGCCCTGTTCCAATTCGTCGGGCGTATTGCAGTTTTCGCATGTGGTTGATTTAGTGACAATCACGCTCGGCATAATTTTTTCTCCTCCGCATAACGGTTTAATCTAAGTTATCGCAGGTAGCCGGAATTGTCAAGAAAAGAGGGGTTCACTTTTAACCGGTTTATGATATAGTATATTTGATTCATTTTTAATAATGAGCTCATAGCGAGTTTTTACTCTGTCAACCGAGGAGCCCCGACTGAGTCAGGGGGGTAGAGCCCCACCAAGGCGGGGTGAATGTTCCCTTACAATCCCGTCTTTTCCACTGTCATTGCGAGGCCTTTAGGCCGTCGCAATCCCGTAAATTAATATCAAACCACGAGATTATCCCGATTTTGTATCGACAAAATCGAGGATCCTCGATTTCGCTGAGGCGAAATCGGGACTACACGCCAACCTAATCGGGACTCGTAATGACGGACATAAATAAGGTTTATCTTTTAACTAAATTTATTTAAGTAATTTATATATGGAATTTTCAGAGATACAAGACAAAGTGATGCAAAATGCCGAGCGTTATGGCAAAGCTTGTAATATTAAGATTGATGAGGATTTCGCGATCCTTAAACTTTATGAAGAAGTGGGGGAATTGTCGCAGTCTTTGCTGATTTACAGAAAAAAGAGCCGTCCGGAAAAGTTTTTGCCGTTTGAAGAATCAAAAGAACAATTGGCTATGGAAATGGCCGATGTGCTTGGAATGTTGATTGTCAGCGCCAAACTGCATAATATAGATTTGGAAGAGGCGATTAATAAAAAGTGGATAAGCAATTTGAAGAAGGAATAGGATGATTGTAAAAAGTTTGGGAATGTGGCATCATATACCAGTATTTTTTTAAAACTATTATATGATGGATATTTATGAGGAGTCGGTAAAATTGCACACGGAGAAAAATGGCAAGTTGGAAATAAAAAGCAAAGTAAAAATAGAAACCAAACATGACCTCTCTTTGGCTTATACTCCGGGCGTGGCGGAAATAAGCCGGATAATCGCCAAAGATAAAACGCGGACCGGCAAATTGACTTTAAAAGGCAATACAGTAGCGGTAATTACCGACGGCAGCGCGATATTGGGCTTGGGAAATCTCGGGCCGGAAGCGGCTTTGCCGGTGATGGAAGGGAAATGTATTTTGTTTAAGGAATTTGCCGGAGTGGACGCTTTTCCGATTTGTTTGGATACGCAAGACCAGGAAGAAATAATCAAAACCATAAAATATTTGGCGCCGGTATTCGGCGGAATTAATTTGGAAGATATTTCCGCGCCAAAATGTTTTGAAATTGAAAAACGATTGA
>MFQY01000056.1:5453-7284 GCA_001783185.1 Candidatus Magasanikbacteria bacterium RIFOXYC2_FULL_40_16
CGGGTGGTTATAAACGGCGCCGGCGCCGCCGGTACTGGTACGGCTGAATTGTTAGTTAAATATGGTTTTAGCGATATTATTATTTGCGACAGCCGAGGCGCTATTTATGAGGGGCGCGAAGGATTGAATTCGGTAAAATTGGAATTGGCAAAAATTACCAACAAAAAACAAGTTCAAGGAAAATTGGCGGATATAGTTAAAGGCGCGGACATATTTATCGGAGTCAGCGCCGCCAATGTTTTGAACAAAGAAATGGTTCGCAGTATGAATGAGAGGCCGATTATTTTTGCCATGGCCAATCCGGTTCCGGAAATATCTCCGGAAGACGCGAAAGAAGCGGGGGCGTTTATTGTCGCGTCCGGCAGGAGCGATTATCCGAATCAGGTTAACAATATTTTGGTCTTTCCCGGTTTGTTCCGCGGGGCGCTGGACAATAATGTTCGGCAAATTGACGAAGCTGTTTTTATCAGGATTGGCGAGAGATTGGCCGGTCTGGTGTCGGAGCCGTCTGTTGATATGATTTTGCCCGACCCGTTGAATAAAGAAGTGGCCAAAGCTGTGGCGGAAGCGGTTTGTTAATTATTAATCCAGCGACAGGGTAAACTTAGTGTTATTATTTTGATTAAATAACTAATCTGTATAAATTAATAATTAAATCTGTTTAAATTAATGATATATGAACGGACAAAATCGAGACGATATAGAGCCGGGAATGGAAGTGATGATTGTGTTAAAAGAAGACCAAGGAACAGACAAATTGACTAAAGGAATAGTTGAGGATATTTTGACAAACAGCCGATTTCATCCGCGGGGAATTAAAGTCCGTCTGGAAGATGGGCAAATCGGCCGTGTGCAGGAGATATTATAAATAGGAATGGTTTTTGTGGTATACTATGGTAGTATGCTTTCAAAACTGAAAATCATTATAATATTCTCTTTTTTATTTTTTCCGCTGGCCGTTTTCGCGCGTCAGCCGTCTTCGGTTGAGGGAAACTTTACCGTTATTGAAGAACCGCTTGTTTCTCAGGCGTATTATGGCGATTTAAACGGCGCCACCAGCACTTTTCGTTTTACGGTTGACCATGAATTTGGTATTTATGTCAGTTTATTATTGCCGGATGTTGAAGGGGTAGATACGGATATTTTTGCCAAAATATATATTCAGAATCAGGACGGCGGAAAAGACGAGGTGGCTTTTTTGGATGGGGAGAATTTTTTGTGGGAAAGGCACAGGGAAAGATTTGTCGGGGGAGATTATTTGTGGGGACCGGAGTTCACAGGACCGACCTCAACCGAAGAAATCGCCATGGGAGCAAAGATGCCGGCCGGGGTGTATATTATAAATGTATACAGCAAGGATAATGACCAAAAGTTCGCTTTGGCTATGGGGAATAAGGATGTCTTTATGGCCAAGACAACGCTGGCGGTCGATAAAACCCCGCCTCCGCCCAGAAAGGATTTTTTTGATTTGTCTTTTTTTGGCGCTTTTTCCGAAAAAATGGCGGTTTGCCTGCTGGTACCGTTGGGAATGGTGCTTTTGTCTTTGCTGACAGTCGTCGCCATAACAATGAAACAAGTCAGGGATAAATTGAAGCATCTGGAAAGTTGAAGCATCCGGGGGTCTGTTCATTGAACAGATCTTTT
Source organism: Candidatus Magasanikbacteria bacterium RIFOXYC2_FULL_40_16 (assembly GCA_001783185.1). GTDB lineage: Bacteria > Patescibacteriota > Patescibacteriia > Magasanikbacterales > UBA922 > XYB1-40-15. The sequence goes on from MFQY01000056.1 coordinate 7,098, forward strand.
TTCTTTTCGTTGAATATGGTAAAATGATTATAATACCAAAAACTATCGGTTTAGATAGTTAATTTACATATTAAATTTTTTTTATGGCGCAAATTAAATTGGCAATCAACGGTTTTGGGAGGATTGGACGGCAAGCTTTTAAAATAGCGATGGATAACAAGAAGGTGGAAGTCGTGGCGATTAATGA
>MFQY01000057.1:0-238 GCA_001783185.1 Candidatus Magasanikbacteria bacterium RIFOXYC2_FULL_40_16
TATTGAAGAAAAAATCAAACAAATCCAGGCAAAAGGGAATGATTGGCTCGAACCGATGAGAGATTTTATTTTTGACGCAATTAAAGCCAAAAAAATCGCCACGAACGGCGATTTCTTGGAGTATCCGACATTTCTGAAAAAAATCGGCTCGAACTTTATTTTGAAAGGGAAAAAATTGCTAATTTCCCCCAAAAACTTATTTGAAATTGCGGCGCAACGCGCCCGCAATTCAACCTGG
>MFQY01000057.1:270-3261 GCA_001783185.1 Candidatus Magasanikbacteria bacterium RIFOXYC2_FULL_40_16
TGGTTACACGTAATCCCTAGTTTTCACTAGCGCGTGGACTATATCATCACCCTCGACTATATTCCCGAATAATTGGGAAAACCTGTCCATTATATGTGACAAGACGTTAGGGTGCGGAGCGCTTCCTATCCCTATTAATTTGGAATTAATTAGGACAGTACTCCCGTACAAGGCCATTTCCTCTTTTAAAAAGAGCTTCAGGCAGGGATAGTCTCTGAACCTTCATAATAGATATTTATCACGATCATCATCCTCTAAACCTTCGTTATAAAGGAATTATTAGCATGGTAAGTCGTGCAAATAAATAACCATTACGCTTGGCTGCAGGTTCCCGTAGTCACATTACTGACGTTAGGATTCCTGTTCCCCCTCGATGTACACCGAAGAGGATTTTCATCTTGCGATGAAAACAATTCACTCCGTTTTCATCTTGGTGTTTCCACCAAGAGCTGCAATTCTATTTCCAACAAGTTGGAGATAGCATTAGTCACAGCCAACTGCTCTACCGCTGAGCTACCACCGAATATTAAGTTGTAATTTGTTTACGAAATGATTTTCATAAACAAATTGGACTTAACAGTATTTAGTAGTGAAGCGGTCCGCTGTAAGGGCACCTTATCCCGATGAGCTTCAGCGACATCGGGGAGCTCTTGCCACGTGATGAGCGAAGCGAATTTTACGTGGACCACCGAATCGCGTAAAGTCTGCTATCGCAGACCACGCGACAAGATATTAAGTTGTAATTTGTTTACGAAATGATTTTCATAAACAAATTGGACTTAACAGCGTTTCTAATTTGGCAATAGTTTATCAAATCTTTTTAATTTTGTAAAGCCTTATTTATAAATAGCCCTGTGAATAGGGCTATTTAAAGGTTATTTTATCGTTTTTTTAACCCTCAATACCCTTTAAATCGCTTAAAATACTGAAAAAATACAAGATATTGCCTTCTTTATCCACCATCGGAGTAATACTCAATAAAGCCGTATATTGCTCTCCGTTACTATTTTTATTCTTGATTTTTCCGAGGAATGGCTGTTTTCCGTCCCTTACCGTTTTCCAGATATTGTCGTATTTGCCCGGTTCTATGGTTCCGCCCCACAATTCTTTTATGCTGGCTTCTCTGTTTATCACTTCACTTCGGCCGTATCCGGTGACTCGTTCCAATGCTTCATTGGTGTATAACACTACGCCTTTAACATCGGATATGATCATACATTCGCGGTTTTTTTCCACGGATTTTCTAAATTTATCAAGATCGGATGTGCGTTCCTCAATTTTTTGTTCCATTGTTTCCTTGTATCGTTTCAGTACGGCGGACATACTGTTGAACTCATTGGCCAAATCGCCGAACTCGTCTTTTCTGTTGCCCAAGCTCAATCTATAATCAAGATTTCCTTTTTTAATTCTGTCGGCGCCGTTTATAATTTTCCCGATCGGTTCTATCACCGCGCGCTGTAAAAACATCATCATTCCGATAATAAAAAACATCAGCGTCAGTAATATCAAAGTTAGGGTTTTGAAAAATAGTATATTTACTTTATTTGATATTTCCGAGCCCTCAATCAAAGAAGCTTGAATCCAGAAAACATCTTCGCCGTTGTTGAAAATAAACGGGTAGGCTTCATCCGCTGTTTGTTCGGATGGGCCATTGTATATTTTTTTAACTCTCTCGCTGTATGGCTTAATGGGATAAAAAATCAAATAAGATTCCGTATTTTTATTATATATTTCTCCGGAAGCGCTTTCTCCTACAAAAGGTTTTACTTCGGGATAATCATCATATAGTGTCCGGCTGTCTTTGGAAAATAAATTCCATTCTTTGTTTTGGTCAGGATTGTGAAGATAATAGCCGTCTTTGTTGGCCAGCATTATATTGTCGGTTTCTTCTTCGTTGTTTTCAGTCTCGTCGGTTTGTTGGGCTTGATTATAGCTGGTTCCTTTCAACATTGAATCGGCAAATACACTTAGAATCAGCACACCTTTTCTCTCGCCGTTAACATTAAAAATAGGAGTGGAATTAGTCAATATAGCGCGTTGTCCGCTCGCGCCTTCTTCCGGCTTGTCAATTGTCAGCGCGACAAAAATTTCCCCTTCGTTCAAATCTTTTGTATTTTGAAAAATATATGTATTTTGTTTGCTTTTTAGCCTGCTTACCGGCGTATCTATCGGCAAATCATTTTCATCCCAATTTATATTTACAAACTCTTGTCCGTAATTGTCCATAATCGCCACCGATTTGTAGATACCTCGTTCTTTAAGATAGGTAGTAATGAGTGTCGTCATTTCTTCTCGCTCATTTTCTTTTGCCGTCGGATCAGCCACGCCCAAGTAGTCTCTCTTTTTGTCTATATTGCTCAAATTCACGACTTCTGATTCAAGATTTTTTAAAAATTGTTCGGTGGTGTCTTTTTGGACCAGCGCTTCTTGTTTCTTTTCCGTCAGGAGTTGTTTTTTTAAAATATTGGAAAAATCTTTATATGAGACCATTGATAAAATATAGACCAAAACAAGCGATCCAAATAAAAAACCAAGAAATAGTTTTACATTTAGTTTCATATGAAATTTGTTATATGACATAATTATATCATATAGATTTTTTTTTGACCACAAACACAATAGGCCAACAAAAAAACACCCCCGACTAAGTCGGGGGTGTTTTATCGGTCTATAAGTTAGACACGTTTCACATTTACGGCGTTAAGGCCTTTTGGGCTCTCTTCGACGTCAAATGTTACTTTGTCACCTTCGCGGAGATCGTTGTATGCAACGTCAACAAGGTTGTTGGAGTGGAAAAAGAGATCTTTTTCCTCACCTTCGCGAGAAATGAAACCAAACCCCTTATCGGTAAGTCTGGCTATTGTTCCTTCTGTCATGTTTGTAACAATAATGAATTAAACTCAAACAAGATTTGAAGAAATTGTATTTCTCTACACCTCGATTTGATTTTAAAAGTATAGCATACTTTAAGAGTTTTGTCAAGCCGAGGGG
>MFQY01000057.1:3268-5939 GCA_001783185.1 Candidatus Magasanikbacteria bacterium RIFOXYC2_FULL_40_16
AGGGTTGTTTCTGGGGTTCTACCACCGCCGAATTTCTTACCAATTTCGTTGGCGTGCTACTGTTTATTTTTTTGAGTTATATTTATAATTTATATCACGTTGTTCGGCAGGAAGCTTATATCCGTCAGTTTCGAAAGGATAAGCAAGCACCCCGTTGGGGAAAGAAGTATTGGGGCTGTAACTTTTCCAATAAAAGAACGAACCAGGTTGAACAAGGTGAAGATATAGGTTCCCTTTTTGAATGTTCGGATTTATTGATGCATCTGGCACATTGAAGTAGAAATCAGCAAAGGAGTGGGTGCCAACACTACCCGGTGCCGGTACGGTGCCGGCAAATCCAATCAGTTCCCCGCGTTTTACCTTATATCCGATTAGAGCGCCGTATGAAGTTGCGCTGTCCGTGGGTGAAACCGTATAATTTCCATCCCAAAATATTTGATATCCCTGGGCTGGCGGCGCCATAAGGTCGTTATTTGCTCTTTGAGTGTGTCCGGTCAGTAGGGGCGAGGTTAATAAATGATACACAGTCAAATATACTCCCGGCCAATCAGGGCTTGCAGACTCGAAAAATAATTTCACATCATCGGAATGGGAAGATGTTCCTTCCGACACAATCTGAGTACTGGTATCTCGAAAACCAACTAGTACCATATCGAATGGTGCGAGTACCGGTGAGCCGTCTTTATAAGCTTCAAAGCTCATGCCGGGCTTATATTGATAGGGCTTCCATCCTGGATGTCCGCCAACCTTTGGGCCGAGTGTAATGATATCAGGGTCAGCGCCTGTACCGTATAACTCCGTATGAGTATTAATACCATCCATACTTGGTGGCGGCGAAGTTATCGCAGAGGCGCTTGTCATAGGTACGCCCCGAATAGGCACTTGTAGTGGAACAGGTGTAGGTGTTGATGTTAGAGTCATGGTCGGAGTTGTGATAATATTTTTCGTTAATATAAACCCTGCCAATCCTACTACTACAAAAAAGGTAACAATAGTTATTATCTTCATATAACAATTATAATATAACAATTATACCCCAATATACCACAAACTAAAAATCCGCCCGGTTTTGGATATGTTTAATTTGCTCGGTCTTTACGATAAAATACGAACGGATTTAACGGATTTTTAAGCGGACGCGGGCGGAATTCCTTCCCCAGACCCCTTCCTTCCGCCCGCGCTATTTAATTTAAGGGCTCCGGTGGATGGCGATTTTCAGTTTTTTGTTGTGACATTATGTATTTTATTGTTCAGTTTTTGATTTATTATCTTTTATGACCCATTTACCACATTTTCTACAGTATTGACCAGCATACGGTTCTTTAACAAATTCACCTAACTTTTCATCGCACTTTTTGTATGTTCTTTTAAAATTATAATTTCCTTATACTTTGCCATAATTCTGTATGTTAATGATTTTTTTTCCATTAAACCTATCTTTATATAGCTATTTATCCATATTTTAAAACCAACCTTGAAATTTAGAAAACAAATCATCATTTCTTTTTTTGGAGACATACTTGATAAGCCAAAAACCGACAATAGCAGAAACAAAACCTTCAAAAAGCGATCTAGTAAAAAGTTTAATAATTATCACAATTACAACAAGTAAAAGCAAAATAGCAAATATATCTAAAATTTTTGACAGAAAATGACGCCCAATAAGTTCATTCATCGCTTGTTCGTGTTCCTTACGCATTTCTTCAGCATTTAATTTCGCCTCTGCTTTTATAACAGGATCTTTTATTTTATCGGCAGCATCGCTAAGTATTTGTCATGTGGGCTTATTTAAAGGTTCTATAGTATTATAAGTTAAAAATTATTTTTTTATTCACCAGTCAATGACAAATTTTATTGAGGCGATTATTTAATATCAATTGGGGAAACACAATTAGGATCTTCTTCACCTGCCCATATGCAGCCACGCTTTGTGGTATTAACTTTTATCAACTTATCAATATCAGCTTGAGTAGGCTCAAAATCTTTAATGCCATCACTATCATAAACATTTTTCATAATTATCTCATAATATATATTATTTAATTCTTTTATAGCACGCATATCAATCTCTAGTTTGCAAGCAGCTACATCATATGGTTCAAAAGAGCCACTTCTAAAAGAAGTCACTGCGTCACACCAAATATCCCTAAATTTTTCAAAATTTTCCCTCCATTTTTTTATCTTTGTCTGCTCGTTTGATAAAATTCCGAAAAAATCATATACATTGATTTCTGGATGTTTTAATAATTCTATCTTTTTTTGTTTCCATTCTCGTTCAGCAGCCTTTCGATCTGATAACATTATTGTACACTCTGTTTGATAGACATTACTAGTATCTGCAATACACTCCCTATCAATCAAAGCCCGAAAATCCTCAATAAGATCTACATTCGTTGATGTGGTATATAATTCTTGGTTAATATATGGTGTGGAAGTCGTTGAAAAACGAGAAGGTTGATTTTTTGTCTGCTCAACGCAACCAACTCCTAAGAAAAGCGGTAGAATCAACAAAAAAACTAATTTTTTCATAAAATACTTTTAATATTAGTTAGGTGAATATATCAATGCATTATTATTTTAATATTTACTTAATTATACCAAAAGAATAAGCTATAATAAAAGTAATAATCCCAGTAAATACCAAAAGATAAGTAGAATTTGCAAAACTTGC
>MFQY01000058.1:0-2608 GCA_001783185.1 Candidatus Magasanikbacteria bacterium RIFOXYC2_FULL_40_16
AGTAGCCGTTTTAATACCGCTAATTGCCAATAGACTTTCAATGGTATTTGTTTCTGGTGGAGCGGTCCCACTAGCCGAATCTGCTGGGATATTATCTTCTGAAAAATCTTCAGTTACCACCGGTTTGGGTTTTTCTCTGACTGGTTCATTATCGCTAATATCAATAGTAGTCAATTGAAAACCGTATTTTTTAGCCAATAAATCAGACATCAAAAATATTTCGGCTATTTGTGAATCGGCCGGCACCATTTTTCTCAACATATCTAAATCTTCCTGACGATTGTTGATAATGTCATAATATTCCGCTTCTAATTCTTTGATCCTAGTCAATAAATGTTCATTACCTAACCTTCTCTCTTCCGTCACGGTGGTTCTGGTCTCACTGACATTGATGCTGTCTATTTTTGGTTTGAGTAAAAAGAAATAACCAGATACCAAAATAATTAAAATGATCAAACCAATAATAACCATCAGATAACGATTGACTAATAGCAAAATATCTGACGGCTGTTCAAATTGTATTTCTTTTTTGTCTTTATTTTTAGCGGCCATAAATTTTTATTCTCCACTCACGACGCCATAATCATTATCTCTTTCATAAAGATACTTTTGGTTATATAAAAATAATGATGGATTAAGAACAATGTTTATATTAAAACTCACTTCATCTTCTTCCTGATCATAATCAGCCGAAGATACTTTGATACTGGTCACAAATTCTTGAGTTTCCTCCTGCTGTAAAATTTTTATTTGCTGAGCCAAAGTTTCAAAACTGGTAGCCTTGGCTTCCAAAGTCATGGCCCCTCCGTTGCCAGCTGTCATACCAGAGTAATAGACTCCATCAATAGTATATTTTTCTAGCAGTTGAAAAAAATTCGTCCAATAAAAATGTAAACTAAGCAGTTGATGAAGATTTTTTATTTCATCACCCAGCTGGCTAATCTGATTATTTAGGTCTTGATAATCAACAATTTGTCTTTCCAAATTGGTGATCTGAGCATCCTCCTCGGCTTTTTGTCCTTCTAAATTTTTCCCCTGATAAAATAGAAAACCATAAAAAATAACTATGACCAACAAAAAGCTAAAAACTGTAATTAATAATAATTTACTTATCTGCTTCCAACTTCTGATTTTGGCCGCATCGGGAATCAAATCAACTCCACCACTCTCATCTAAAAATTTGGCTCTAGCCCTAGAACTAGGCTGATGGAATTTGGACTCTTCAATATCTTTGACTTCTGCTTGTTTTTCAACTTTTTTCTCAAACTTACTCTTATGACGCTCCTCTACCGCCGGAATATAAAAATCTGAAGTATTCTTCTCATCGACGGGTTTGATAGCTATATTAGCCTCTAAAACAGCGGGCGTGGGAGATACTACCGATGCACTAACATTATTTTTTATCGGTAAAATATTTTTGATATTTTGCTCATCCCAAATATCAATAGCCCCTTTGGGCTGGCTAGGGATGGTCTGTGCTACATCTTCTAAATCCCTGGGCCTAATCGGTCGCTCAGGCACTCGTTCAATTTTTGGCAATTTTGTTTGATGATTTCTGGAGGCAAATATTTTTTTTATTTTATCCCACCAAGATAGCCCACTTTTTTCGGCTGGTTCATGAGATATATTATCTTTGGGATTTCCTTCCTTAACACCAGCCAAAGAGTCTTTGGTATAATTAACATGAAAATGCACTGCATCATTTTTTTCTTCTGGAGCTGGCATGTGTAAAACAAAATCGTCAGTCGGTTTCTCTTTTTTAATATCCGTCTTTGGTTTTATTTCCTGAGCCGCTTCTTTTGGCTTGGCCAAATGATGCTCAGCTGGACCAAATCCGGCTGGCTGGCTGAAAATACTTTTTAGTTTATCCCACCAAGACACACTGGGTTGAAAAGACGCTTTTTTAATAGCGGATGCTTTGGGCGAGACAAAATCAAAATCAAAACCACTTTTACTTTTGTTTTTTGACAAAAGCCCAGCCTCTTTTGACCTGAGATCCTCGGGCATCAAATTTATTTCCTTTTTGTCCTTTTCTTGTTCCATAACTTATATATCGCGCATAGCTAAACCGACAGAAGTAGCCATTCTAGGCCCAATTTCTTGTAAAATCGGCTTTAAATCCAAAGGATAGATTATTCTGTCCCAAGGATCACCAATAATTACTTCCATATTCAAAAGTTCAGATAAATATTGGGGCAAACTGGGTAAAAAAGCACTACCGCCAGTCAAAACTATTTTTTCTATATGGCTATTACGCTGTCTCTGATAAATCTCAAAAACATATTTGATTTCATTGATGATAGAATTTAAAGATTTTTGAATAACATCTGGTACATTTTTAAATCCGCCACCGGCCAAACCAAAATCTCTTTTAAACTGTTCGGCTCTTTCCGAATTGACATTTAGACTATTCATGATAGTTTTGGTAATAAACTCACCACCACTATCTATGCCACGATTAAGTATCGGGACGCCTTGTTCAATAATACAAATATCAGCTGTGGTGGCTCCGATGTCTACAATCATAACAGTAGAATTGTCATTACCAATCAGCGATCTGGATAAAGCAAAAGCCTCGGTTTCCAAGCTTAATAAATTAAATTTAGCT
>MFQY01000058.1:2707-2849 GCA_001783185.1 Candidatus Magasanikbacteria bacterium RIFOXYC2_FULL_40_16
TCCAAGCCCATATCGCCAGCCATATCCATGGGGTTGTCTTTCTTTTTATCTTTTTCACCAGATAAGAAAGAAGATTTTTCGTGGTTTTTGTTAATGGTCTTTTTATTGAGTATTTTCCAGTCCAAAATCATTTCTTCGAGTG
>MFQY01000058.1:3179-9170 GCA_001783185.1 Candidatus Magasanikbacteria bacterium RIFOXYC2_FULL_40_16
TTTTTTCCGCCTGATTAAATCCCCTCTCCGCCCGCCGGCGCGGGTGCAACGGCACGGGAATTATCACATCAATATTTTCAAAATATTCTCTCCGCTTCAAAAAATAATTTCTGATTATAGGCGCGAAAAAATCAAAAATTTCTTCGCTAAAATCATATTTAAAAACTTTCAACGCCCGGCCGGATAAAGAACCCTCATTATATGGCAAGGCGGAAAATAATATTTTTATACCGAATTTTTTGGCATCAAAAAACTCCGTTGTCTCCGTTTCTTCAATCCGTTTCACGCAATCCGCGCAAATCCACTGTCCTTCTTTTTTACAACCCAAACAAAAAACCGGAAATAAATAATCCTTCAATTTTTCCCTTAAATTAGCCAAATTAAACATAAAAACTACAACATTAAAACACTAGAACATCAAAACATTAAAACAAAATTGTTACATATCATACTACATAACAAGAATTATACTCAAAAGTATTTAAGTTAACTTAATAAAATCCCTCCCCTTTCAGAGGAGGTTAGGTTGTGTTTTTATGTTTTAATATTTTAATGCTTTCTATTGTTCCCAGACAAATTTATCAACCAGCCATTCGTTTTCTTCCACTTCCAGCAAATCAACAAAACCGGTTTTATATTCCACTTCCTCGCTGCCGATTTTTTTATTGGTAATTTTAGCCTGCACTTTTATTACCGCTCTGGTATCATACAGTCTTTCCATTTTAGTGGATAAAACTTCAGTGATGACGCCCTCATAAACCCGAGATTGAACTACTCTTTGCGTATTTATCCATTGCGCCATTTTTTCCGTGGACATTTCCAGCGCGTCTTCAATATGCGTATTATCATTTTGATTGGAATAACTGTTAAAACGCTCCACAAAAATTCCGGCCAACTGCCTCAAATACTGCTCCGTCACATCTTGTTTAGGCGCGCCATCCGCCAGCAAATTAACATTCGTGTTATATAATAATCCGGTTTCTTTATCTTGAAACGCGTCCCCGTTAACCGCCGGAATATTATTTCCCGTTTGAGTTCCTCCGGTCACCAATCCATCAGGGGTGGTCGGCTGTGGTTTGACTCTCAAAAATATAAACAACAAAATAATCGCGATTATTATACCGGCAATCAGCCCGGAAAAGATAAATATTTTTTTTCTTGTTGTCATCATAATATAATAATTAATTATTTCTGTTGCATTGATTCTTCTTTAAACTTCTTTTTGGCCTTTTCAATTTCCAAAAGCTGTTTAGGATCGGAAGTAATCAACTGGTCTTCAGTATAAGAAGCGACGACTCTAATCGCGGCGTGCTTCAAGCCGGCAAAAAATATCCCTTCGCCGAGCGCGCTTTCCAACAACAAATACTTCTCCCCGTCAGTCAGCATAAATACTTTCTGAATCATATCAATGGACGCCGGCGACTGCCTGAGCAGTAATTGCAAAGCCGAATTGGTCACAATGGACTGACCGTAAGGCGAACGCAAAAAGTCGTTCACATCCTGTGTTATAGTCGTCACGCCAAGATAATATTTTCGGCATCTTTTTACCAAAGCATAAATAAACTTCGCGCTGTCCTCATGTATCATCAACCACCAGGCCTCATCAATCACCAATATTCTTTTCTTCCTTTCCGATCGGACGACATTCCAAATATAATTAATCAACGTGTAAATCGCCATCGGGCGGAGTTCATCTTCAAGATCGCGCACGCTGAATATCACCAACTGATTATTCATTTGCACATTTGTAGGCGAGTTAAACAAGCCGGCAAAAGTGCCATCCGTATATTTATGCAACAAAATCGCCAAATTGGCCGCGCCGTCCATACCTTCCAATACATCAAGTAAATCCTGCATTATTGGCGGTTCAACCGTTGTCAAATCGCTGGTGGAAGTGATGTCTTTTTTCGCGAAAGTTTCCAAAAGCGCCCTATCCATTATGGAATCCTCTTCCGTCGTCATATTGCCAAACATGATTCTTATCAAACCTTTCAAGGTTATAACCGCGCTTCTGATAATATCCTCGGTTGAAACTTCATAACCAACCGGCCGAGGCAAATCAAAAGGATTGATTTTGCTTTCCGAAGCAAGTGAAATATTGACATACGATCCGCCGACCGCGTCAGACATCTGCCTATACTCCATTTCCGGGTCAATAATAATAACATCAGTACCCATCATCAAACTTCTCAAAACTTCAAGCTTCACGGCGTAAGACTTGCCCGCGCCGGAAGTCGCGAACACCACCATATTCGCGTTTTGCAAAGAAAATCTGTCAAACAAAATCAAACTGTTATTATGTCTGTTTATTCCATACAAAATGCCATTGTCAGAAGTAAGTTCTGATGAAATAAACGGAAAAGAAGAAGCAATCGGGGAAGAATTCATATTAAACGCCACGGAAATCTCATCTACTCCCAACGGCAAAGTGGAATTAAAACCTTGTTCCGCCTGAAACAAAACTTTCTTGCTGTTTATCAGCTTGCCACCGAAAATATTTTGTACCTCATCGGTGACCCTATCCAATTCTTCTTTGCTTTTTGAATAAATCGTCACATAAAACGCAAACTGGAAAAAATGCTCGGTTCCTTGAGTCAAACTGTCGCGCAATTCTTCAATGTCGCGCAAAGCGGTTTCCCGTATCGGATCGCGCGGAGCGCCCTTTTCCGTGTCAGCGGTAATTTGCGCCTCAAGAGTCCCAACTTTTTTCTTTAATTGTTTTAAAATAATTTCCGCCTGAACAGGATAAAAAAACATTGAAATATCCATGCTTATATTCAAATTCAAAATGGGCGCGCTCCAGCCGACGGAAATATACCTGGGATAAGAAACGATAAAAATCGTTCTTAAAAAAACATCGGACAGTTGAATCAAACTTGATTCAACCTTAAAAGCCGAAGGCGCTATCAAATCCTTTATCGTCACGGTTCCTTCACGGTAAACCCTCTCTTCTTCAAGAGTAATCAGCTCCTGTTTGGTTTTCTTTTCTTTCGTCAGCTTTTCTTTCTCTTTCTCCGTGTCTTTTGTTTTGCTAAATGTCGGTTTAAATGCTGTCATAATAATCATTAAATCATTAAAGCATTAAAACATTAAAACAGTTTAAATTAATATAATAATTTTTTAATAATGTTTTTATGTTCTAGTGTTTTCATGTTTTTATATTCTCAGTCTTCAACTCTAATTTTACTTATGTCCCCGACCGGCTCGGAAAATGCTATATCCGGATTATAAGTGGAATAATAAAGTTCAATCAGCGCCTGCGTGTCCAATTGGATAACATTAAGCCCCATTGATTTCAAACCGGAAGCGACATTGGCTACGCGCAAATCCAAATCGGTTTTTCTTTTTTGAAATATCTCCTCTTTTAATCTGACGGAAAGCACCGGCTTAAAGACCTCCTTAAGCCTAGAGAAAAATGACTTTTTTCTGTTTGACATCGGATCATACGTCACGATTATATAAAACTTTTTCGTCATTATATCGCTTAACTGCACATATTCCTGAATAAACGCCTTATAATCCGCGGTTTGCATCTTCAACAATTCATTCATTTGTTCATTTTCTTGAGCGGTAAGCTGGTCAATATAAGTTTGGATTTGCATTTTTCTTGATTGCACCACTATTTGCAGAGGAAAATCAATTGAATTTAAAAACGAAACATACGCTGAAATCAAAGCTGTCTGCTCTTCTTCGGATTTCAAAGCGAAATTTATGCTGGAAGTCATTAAGACCACCCGCAAAGTGCCATCTTTTAAAATCACCACTCCGTCTTTTATTTCTGAAATACTAAGATGAGCCTGCGTTGGGGGTAATTTCGATTTTTTAACTTTCATATATATCAGATTATTTAGGCAGTAGATTATTTAGATTATTTAGTGATTGTCGTAATTTAATTTTTTAATTAACACAATCAGCATTTTTTTACTTATTTCCAATAAGGCTTCTATTATAGAACATCGTCAAACGATCAGTTCTTTGTATGATTGTATATACGCCATAATCACACTAAATAATCTATATAATCTAACTAATCTATATATTCTATCAATAATTATTCTTCAGCTTTATAATAACCGCCGGTATTCACCACCAAAGACAAATCCCTGATGTGTTGGCGTTGAACCGGTTTTCTGGCGACAACTTCCGTGATTTTAATATCAGAATCCTGCTTTCTTAATATATCCAATTCTTTATTCATATAACTTTTGTGCCAAGTTCTAAGGCTAGGCTTGCGCGTTGTCTGCAGTATATTCAATAAAAAATAATGGAAAGTCTGTCCGTTCACTTTCACAAAAGCAAACAATAAACTTAAAATCCCCACCACTGCCAACACCAAAACAAAAGTTCCCAAATCGCCATAGCGGTAAGATATAAAAATCACGATACAGCCGACCAATAATATCAAAAACTGTCTGATGGTTATCGGACCCAAGATTTTATCTTCTACATCAATAAATTGCGGAACGGTAAACTGTTGCATAATCAATAGAATGATTGGTTTAATTTTAGAATCGCTTTAAACTCTTCCAATTTTAAATCAGTCTTGGCCGAGACTCCGGATAAAATATCCGCCACAGACATTCTGTTCATCAATGATTTTGATATCACTTCCTGATACTGGCGGTATAGAGGGCTATTATACCACGCTTCCACCCCGTCCATAAACATCAAAAATGAATCACTTTCCAAATACTTAAATTTCTCTCTCAATTTTACGGCCGATTCTTCAGTATTCCTGCCTAGACGCCTGAAATCATCTAAAGTAAATTTCAACAGTTCATCAACCGGCCCCATAGTCTGTTTTTCAACCTTAGGCGGTTTAACATCCTGAATCACCGGCTTTGGCGCCAACGGTCTCGGTGAAGGCATTATTGACCTCGGCGCCGGCGGTTTTTTATTCTGCAATATCGATGGTTCTTCCATCAGTCTGATATTTTTTGCCGTAGCATTCCTGTCAAATTTCGACCTATTATCAAAAACGCTTCGTGGTTTTTCAATTCTCATTCCCGGCTTGGGCTCATTTTTCTTTGCTTCATACTCGGCTTCATTCATAAATACATCCTTTACCGGCGCCGTGCGCGCTAAAATATGCTCCCCTTCCCGCACCAAAACCGGCATTTCTTTATGAAATTCATCATCAAGCAAAGATTTATGGTCATCGCTCCCCCAGGCATTTCCTTTGGGCGCTGTCTGAACCGATTTTTTAGCCTCGGCCGTCATATCTTCAGCTTCCATCTTTTTTATATCCTCTCTTATTTTTCGCCTGATTTCATCCGCTTTTTCTTTTATCTCGTCTCTTACCGGTTCCGGCTTTGACGCTTCCGGGGCTTTTTCCGCTTTTGGCGGTTCCGGAGCCGGAGAAGAACCCAAAATCTGAGTGCTGTTACTCATTTTCATTTTTTTAAATTCATCCAAAGACATACGGACGCTGGTGCCATCGCTTCTTTTGACTAAAATTGTGGGCATATTGATAGACATATTAAACCTTTAGGCAGAAATATAAGGATACAAATTATAAGATACAAACATTTAAAAAATTCACCTAATTCATCTAATTTCTAATTCACCTAATAAAATTCTTAATTCTTTAATTTAAAATATTTAATTGCTGTGTTTTTTTGGCTTTATTTATTATAGTAGTAAATATTAAATTTAGTTCATGCGCTTCTTGCCAAAGTTTTCTGCCTTCTTCAACATATTCCGGACAAGCTTTTGAAAACATTCTAATAAAGTGTTTTGCTTCTTTGGCTTCTTTATTGGCAATAGACATTTTATGTATAAAATCTTTACTGCTTTCCGCGCAGTCAGCTTCACAATAATTTGACCCCACCGCTGTGCCGGCAGCCACTAATTGCGGAATAATTCTTTTTGTAATATCATTATTAGGTATTTTCTTGCAAAATTCAATCACATTTTCTCCAAACACTGCCGTTCTCTCTTCTAAATCATATTTTCTTTTACCTTTATCATTTGGCATTTTATTAGAAATTA
>MFQY01000059.1:0-38587 GCA_001783185.1 Candidatus Magasanikbacteria bacterium RIFOXYC2_FULL_40_16
TGGGGGATTGATGTTTCTGAAAATAAAGAAGATGGAATAACATGTCTGCGGGGTGATTTTGTGGGTCATGACTTTAACCGGGAATTTAATGCCGTTGTAGGGTTGATGGTTATTGAACATATTCCTGACTTAGTTTCTTTTGTTAAAAAAATATCTACAGTTTTGTCAGGTGGTGGAATGGTCTTTCTGGTGACTATTAACAGTAATAGCGTAATATACGGTTTAGCTAGAATTTTACGCCGATTTGGTTGGCGCGGTCCTTATGATCGTCTCTATCACCATCATCACCTGCAACATTTTAATAGCAGTTCTTTGCGTCGTTTAATGGAAAAGAATGATTTTACTGTTGTTAAACAATACAGTCATAATTTTCCACTGTCAGCTCTTGATTTGCCACAGGGTTCTCGTTTCCTTGGGTTGGTTTATTATTGTGCCATAGCATGTATGTTTTTTGTAACTAATATTTTTGGAGGGGGTTTAAATCAAACTATTATTTGTAAAAAGAAAGTCTAATTGAATATCATATGAATTGTCCCGCTTCACTATCTATTGTTATTCCGTGTTATGATGAGGAAGAGGTCTTACCATCAACGTATGCCAGATTAAAAGAGCTTTGTTTGGGTTGGGTTAATGCCGGGAAAATAACTGAATATGAAATTGTATTTGTCAATGACGGCTCTACAGATAAAACTTTTGATATTATGCGCGGTTTTTTTGAGTCTGATCAAAATGTAGTGGTGGTTGATTTTAGGAAAAATTTTGGTTTTCAATCCGCTATTTCCGCAGGTTTGTACGCGGCTAAAAATGAAATGATTGTTAGTATTGATAGCGACCTCCAAAACGATCCGGAAAAAATTGCTGAAATGGTTGCAAAATATTATGAAGGATATGAGATGGTATTGGGAGTGCGAAAGGATCGCGCTGCGGATAAGTTCTTTAAAAGGATAACCGCTCAACTTTTTTATAAACTTGTGAGTTTTTTTGGCATACCTTCAGTTTACAATCACGCCGATTTTAGACTATTAAGCAGGGATATTGTGGCGGAATTGAAAAATTTTCCGGAACGCGCTCGTTATTTGCGTTCATTAATATTTTCTGTAGAGTCAAAATATGCCTGCGTATATTATGAGTGCCGCGCGCGCGCATTGGGCCGCAGTAAGTTCAATTTTTCTAAAATGGTTTCATTGGCAATTGATGGTATTACTTCATTTAGCGCTATGCCGATAAGATTAATTTCTCTTTTGGGAATAGTGATGTTTTTATTTTCAATCATAGGTCTTGTTTATACATTGTGTGTCCGTTTTTTTCTTCAGGCGGTTGTTCCCGGTTGGGCTTCGGTATTATTAATCATTTTATTTTTAGGCGGTATCCAAAACTTGTCTTTGGGTGTCATTGGCGAATACCTTTCTAAATTGTATTTAGAGGCGAAACAGCGTCCACCGTATATAATACGCCGTGAGTATCGCCATAAATAATAAATTTATGATAAATAGTATAAAAAATTATTTCAAAGAACATTGGCTGGGAATGGTTATTGCCCTCTTGATTGGTATGGTGGTGGCAGCGCCACCGGTTATTTGGCATTTTTCCACCGGCTACCAAGGTGTTGATATGCTTAAAACTAACACCGAACCGCCATATGTAGGATTCGTGCAGGAGGTCTATGATGGCCATCCGGGCTTGGGGAATCCATACCTCGCTGACAGTAAGGATAATTTATATCTTTTTCCACCCTTTAGCGCTAATATCATTGCCGGTTTTGGAAAACTATTTTTTCTCTCCTCCGGGGTTCAGGCGGTTATGGTAAGTCGTTTTTTTATTGTTTCAGCGTTAGCCTTTATGATTTACCTTTTTTGTTTCGCGCTCACAGGGCGTCGCGCGGTAGGCATCGTGGCGGCGCCGTTTGTGCTCCTGGGCTATAGTTTTGTGGACCCCGACAATATAATAAATTTGTTTCTGCGCGGAAATTCATCGCAGGAACAGACATTTATTGATTATGGACGGCCGATGACTCCGCAAATAAGCGCTCTGTTTTTCTATAGTTATCTTTTTTGTTTTTGGAAATCGCTTCAAAATTTATCAAAGAAAAGTTATGCCGTTTTGAGCGTCCTTATATTAGGCTTATCTTTTTACGTTTATTTATTTACTTGGACATTTTTGTTTACACTGAACGGTTTTTTGGTTTTAGTTTACATTTGGAACAAAGAGTTTGAAAAAGTGAAAAAAATTATTATAATATCTTTAGGAGCTTTTCTAATGGGTTTGCCGTATTTTTGGCATATTTATTTGGTTTCTCTACATCCGTGGTATACCGAGGTCTCAACGCGATTTGGCTTTATCTCAATGCGGGCGTTTTATTTTAGTAAATTAGTGATTGGTTCTGCAATCTTGTTTATATTCAGTCGAAAAGTGTTCAGTCGTTCATTACAGCTTTTTTTTACAGCTATTTTCCTTACGGCTATTTTTGTCGTGAACGAGCAAGTGATTACCGGAAAATATATTTTTAATGAACATTTTCATTGGTATTATAATACGCCCTTGATGATTATTTTTTTAGTTGTTCTTCTGTTTTCTCTGCAAAATAGATTTTTTTCTAAGTGGCAGAAAATAATGTCAGGTCTCGTTATTTTCATGGCAGGTTTTTTGATTTTTAATGGAATTATGATACAATACGCTTCTTACAAAGCCAATTTATCTGCAGTTATAGATGAACAAAAATATGCCCCTCTTTTTGAGTGGTTAAATAAATCAACAGCGCGTGATTCTGTTGTACTTTCTTTGGGCGAATCGACTCGTCTTATCCCGGCTCTCACACATAATAATATTTATTCTGCCAGTGGTGGCGTTCTCTATACACTTATTCCTGATGAACGTTTTCTACATTCTTATTTAGTTTATAAGTACTTAGAGGGAATTGACCCGGATTATATTCGTGAATATTTAGATGCTCATCGTGAAGATATTAGTTTGGCGGTGGTTGGCTATAGGTACAATTTTGGCGGATGCGCTACTTGTTTTCCGGATGCCGCCACCATAGATAATATGGTAGCTGATTATGAACAACTTACGGATGAGAATTTTTTTACCTACGTAAGACGCTATCCGCTTGATTATTTGGTGTGGGATAAAAAACAGAATCCGGAATGGAATGTTGATGAACGCTGGAATTTGATTAAACTCCAGACATGGGGTAATATTAGTGCTTACGATTTGAGGCAATCTTATTAATTATTCTGTAGCAGTAACTTCTTTTATATTTTTTTGATTTAAAAGAGGTGAAGTTATTAAAGAAGGCAATAATTTATGTCAAAGTTAGAAAATAAAAAAGAAAAAATGATTCTTCCTCCAAAACATGATGTTTCACTCGCCTCGTTTGCTCCCTATCTTGAGTGGGTTGTTTGTGATTTGTGCGGATCTGATGATTATAAAATTTTGTACCCCGCAACATATACGGAGCATGATTTTTCCACAGAACGGTTTCGTAGTTTTACATACGCGAATTGTGATTATGCGCGCGGGCACATAGTTCGTTGTAAAAATTGCGGTATGGTTTATATGAACCCGCGTGATTCTGATGTAGCCTCTTTGTATAATAAAGTAGAGGAGGATGATTTTTATTTTTCATCAGCCGAGGATCGCATAATTAGTTTTCGTCGTGATTTAGAACAATTTGAAAAAATAATTGGAAAAATCAACAGCAAGCAGCTTCTGGATGTTGGTTGTAGTTATGGTTTTCTTTTGGATGTTGCGGTAGAACGGGGTTGGAAAGTGTGGGGGAGTGAATTGTCAAAAAAACAATCGTCCTATGCGGCGGAGAGGCATCCGGGAGTGTGTAATAACGCTGTTTCTGAATGTAATTTTCCTTCTAATTTTTTTGATGCTATTACCGCTTACGAGATATTAGAGCATGTATCTTCACCCCGGGAATTTTTGAAAGATTTGCGACAAGTATTGCGACCGGGTGGTTATCTGGCCATGACTACACCTAATGTAGCCGGCTGGGAGGCAAAACTTATGGGCCGCTATTGGTTGAATCTTATTCGTATGCACTTATATTATTTTTCGCCCGGTACCATACGGCGTATTCTTGAGGAGGAAGGATTTACAGTGATAAGTATTAAGCATCATTATAGAATCGTGACGCTGGGTTCGGCTATTAGGTGGATGAAGAAATATCCAATTTTTTATTATCCTCTGCACTTATTATTTGGGAATCGTTTTGCTAAAAATTGGCGTGTGCTGTGTGGTTTAAATGGCAATATAACAGTGTTTGCCAGGAAAAATTTCTAGCAGTGTTATCTATTGTTTTTTTGCTATAACAAACATATTGTCCCTAAGATTGATGAGGACAGATAAATTATTAAGTGGCGTTTTTTTAATTAAGTTAGAAATTTTTCTCCAGATTTTTTTATGGCGGATTGTATAGAGGGCATGAAATACATAGGCAAGTTTGAATTTTTTGCCAATTGTGTCTTTTGAAATAAGTGAGAATTGGTTGCGTTCTAGCAGTATTTTCAGATTGTGTATGCTAAAAAGGTGTAAATGTTCAGGTGGAATAATGAGCGCCCATTTTTTACCCATTAATCGCGCGAATAAGCTGTCAGAATCCGGCAGGTTCATCACTATTAGCCCCCCGGGCTTGAGAATTTTTTTTATATGGGCGAGCGTAGATTGAGGGTTTGAAATATGCTCAAAAACATCCCATAAAGTAATAATATCAAAATATTCTTTTTCATAACCGCAATTCTCCAATATCCCGGTTTTAATATCCAGACCTTTCTGTCTTCCCGTTTCGGCCGCGAAGTCTGATATTTCCACGCCGGAAACATTCCAACCGCGTTTTTTCGCCGCTGTCATAAAAGACCCGGTAGCCGCGCCTACATCCAATAGGCTTCCTTTGTCCGGATATTGTTTTTCAATTTTATCCAAATATTTTTTAAACTCTTCGGATTCATCGTTTTTATCTTCGTCGTAATTTATGTAGCCGAAGCCTTCGTTAGCTCCGCAAAAATAATTTTCCGAATAAATATTTTCCATGTTGTTCGGTATCGGGTGGACAAAAATAAGTTTGCATTTTGGGCATTTGTAGACATCGTTATTATTTTTTTCAAACCAAAAATTCACGCCGTTTTCTCCGCAAAGCCGGCAAGTTGTTTGCTTGTTTTTATCTTTATTCTTGGTGTTTTCCATGCATTTTTTCCATTAATTTATCACACAGCAGATGAAGCCCTTTATCTTGTCTTATTTTTTGCAGGTCGCCTTCATACCAAATGCCGGAGAAATTAAAAGGCACAGCGTCTTTAAACACGGCCGCGACAAAATTTTCCATTTCATTTTCTTTGTAATCATAATGTTCAATTTGTTCATTAACCAATTCCGGAAGTTTTTCTATGTCATGAATTCTTTTTACGAAAGACAAAGAATTGTAAAATACATTTCCAAAAGTGATAACCGGTTTTCTTAGCAAGGAAGCTTCCCAGCCGACTGTGCCTGTTATAGTGGTTATCAATCTGGATTTTTTGATTAATTCGGAACTTTTTATGGTATGGTCTATAAATTTTACATTTGGAATTTTTTTAAGTTCTTTATAAAAAGAAAGTGATCGACGATAGACCATAGCCGGATGTTCTTTCACATAAAGTTTGAAGTGTAAAGGAAGGGCGCGCGCGATTTGTCTTATCAAAGCAATTTGGTCAAAATAAAAAGGAGAAAGCAGTAAGGTGGCAAGTTCCGGGTCAAAATGTAAAGGATAAAACGCATAATCTTCTTCCGCCGGTTTATCAAAAAGGTGGGATAGTCCTCTCCATTTTCTGTAGCGATGTCTTAATTTGAACAGTATAAATCGGAGAGGGTTTATATAGATTATTCCATATAAGAATATGCCTTTATTTTTGGCGTAATTTTTGTAAAGGGTAATAAGGTAGTTTATTGAACGGAAAATATTTTTTGGTTTTAGTAAGGTTTCTTGTTTTGAGTTAGCTGACACATCCAGCTCAATATATTCTAAGTCTAAAGAGCCGGTTTCTCTGAATTGTTTGATGAATCTTTTTGCCCGATTATGTTCTTCCGTATTTTGTATTTTATTTTGCAGATAATAATTTGCGTATTCCTCCACGCCGGTTAAAGTATCATAATCTTCAGAAATTGAGATCAAATTGCCAATTCGTGGAAAATCCAAATTGAAAACGCGAATCCCCATTTTTTTTGCGGTATGATATAGGATTTGGTGGCCGATTGTTCCAAAAGCGAAAAAAAATATAAAATCAGGTCTCTGCTCTTTAAGCATTTTTTCAGTTGCTTTTGCTCTTGCCTGGAATATACGCAAGTTATCTTCGTGCGAATAAAGAGGGTCGATTTCAGGGGTAGTCTCTTCTTTTGGTCCGATGGACATCATCATTTTTCTGTCTGAATAAAAATAATTCCATAAATGAGGCGGGGCATGTTCTTTTTCAAAGTTTTTTATATAAGATAAATCAATAGTCTCATTTTTATAGTTGGCGTGTATTTTATGGTCAACTAATATGTCATCATATTTAATATCATCCTGTGATTTTATAAAATCTTCCGCTCCGGTAGAAATAACATAAGCGCAAAATTTTTCCACTCCGTATTTTTCTTTAAGAGTCAAGGCGATGGCGTGACCGAGTTTGGCGTATTGATTTTGTAAGACAATGCATGCTTTCATATTTTTAAGTTATGTCTAATTATCAGCCGGACTGTTTTGTATGGGCCTTTATTCCACATTTTATCCGTGAGAAATATCATTGAGTAGTATAAAATGGCCGCGATTAAAGCCAGAGAAAATAAAATTATTGCCGGCAATTGTAAAATGTAATCTTTATATATCAAAGCGGGGATTACAAGGATAATGGAAGCTACCAGGGGTATGATAATGGTTCCTAGAATATCGCGGACGCGCGCTTTTGTCAATCGCGCCACATTCAAAAGATTAAGCGCCGTGATTGGCACAATTCCAACCAAGAGCGCGAAAGATGCCCCGATGGCGCCGAATTTGGATGTAAAATATATAAGAAGGGGGAGAGTTATGATTATTTTGATAAGATTGACCTTTACTTGTTTATCCGGATATCCGATGGCGTTGAAAAGCGAATAAAGTATATCGTTTATGACCGCGATAAAAAAGAATATCAGCATTACCCGGAGAATATTTGTCATTCCTAGCCAGTCCTGCCCCAAGATAATAAGAATTATTTTTCCGCCGGCTAACAAAATCAGTGAAGTGGCCGGAATAAGCAGGAAAGAAACGATTTGCATGCTTTTTATCAACCCTTCGTTTATTTTTTCCGTATCTTTTTGTATTTTTGAATAGGCGGGGAAACTGATTGTCTGTATGGTGGGGCCGATAAATCCGGGCGCGATGGCGGCCATATTTTTTGCTTTGGTGTAAAGGCCCAAGGATGTTATATTTGTCAATCGGGCGAGAATACTGGTTTCCATCAATCCATATAATTGCGTAATCCAGGTTTGTCCGATTATCCATTTGCTGTAATTAAATAAATCCTTTAATTTACCAAATGATAAAGACAGTCTTGGCCTGTAAGGATGCAGAAAGTAAGTTGATATTGTTTGGGTCGCGTATGAAGCTATGGTGGCGAAGAAAAGCGCCCAGTATGATTTCCAAAATAGAGCAATACTAATTCCGACTAAAATGTAGACTATATCTCTAAGGACATTTCTGATTATGATTTTTTTAAAGTCCATTTCTTTAAACAAAAAGGTTTCACCTATATTAAATAAGTTCTGTATCACGATAAAAACGCCGCCCAACTGAATTGCCAAAACAGCTACCTCAGTCTGGAAAAAGTTGGCGATATATGGCCCGGATATAAAGACCAATGCCATTATTATGATTGACTTGATTACACCTATGGTCCAAATTGGGTTTAAATAGCGGGTAATTTCTCCCTCTTTTTGAATAATGCTTGAACCGAATCCCGTATCTGTGGCGGATTCAAGAAATTTCGGTATGGCTAAGATTATAGCCATAACGCCAAAATCAGCCGGCCTCAAAAAACGCGCCAAGACTATAAAAGAGGCTAAACTTAGCAATTTTTGTATGGTATATCCGATAGTGAGCCATTTCCCGCCTTTAATTGATTTGGACAGGACGCCCTCATTCTTGTCATTTTGGTTTAATTCTTGCATTTTTTTGTTTATTAAAATAAGGGTTATTATACGTTAAATTGTCGTTTCAGTCAATTTTTAATTTTGTTTTTTTGGTTTATTTGTCCGCTATTGACTCTTTAAGTTTGTCAGCGACGTATTTTCTTCCTTGTTCGTTGAGGTGTTCATTTGGAAATTCGTCAAAATCAAAATAGCCGGAATCTAAATCGAAGGCCAAGTTAAGACAAGGCAAATTATTAATTTCAAGAATAGCACAAATTTTTTTGGTATTATTTTTTGTTTGTTCTGCAAAATCTGAACCAACATATTTTGTTCCGCCCTCAAAATCTATTGGAGTAATATATACGTATAGTTTGATATTTGTTTTGTCTGCTATTTCAATTATTTTTTTCAGCGACCTAATAAATCTGTGATCTTCCGATAGGTCATACATATAATAAAAAATATATTTATTTTTTAAAATGTCTTCCTCAGACATATCGGGATTTTTTATATCAGTAAAATTTTTTACGATTCCTATTTTTTCTTGCCCGTAATATACGGGCGTGGCCATAAAAGTTTCTTCGGATAGGGCTTTGGTTTTAATTGCTTGTAATATATTTAATGGCTTACTGAAATAAGATAAAAAATGATGATTAAGATAAAAAATTTCATTTTCAAATTGATCCCCCGGAGCCATATCCCATGAAGGGGAAAAAGACCTTAAGTTTACGGGGATGATAATAGCTTCGGGCTTATGCGAGGAGTTTGAAATATAATTAAGCATCGCTTCAAACACTTTTAGATGGTAGGCGGGAGAGGAAATATCCGCAATTGAAGTAGTTGGACTGGATTTTGCGAGAAGTTCGGAGATTGAAGATTTATCAGTATCTTTTGGACCGGAATACTTTATTACACTATCGCCAAAATATAAAATTTTGTAATCTAAATATAGATATTTATCCAAATTAGAAATCCCCGGAATTCCCAGTGTAAAAGGCAGGCGAGGGGCAACAAGTTTGTTAATCATTATTTGCGCGGAAAAGACGCAGGTTATGAATATTGTCAGAAGCAACAAAAAACGTTTCATATTAAAATTGAAAATAAATAAATTCCAACTGTCTTGTCCCGCCGATATTCATTATGCCCAAAACAGCGGCAAAATATATCAACCATCTAATCCATCGTCGTTGGATGCTGACTATTTTTAGCAAGTTAAATTTATAATCTATAATTTCGACAATAGTTAAAATAGCAATCAAGCCAAGATAAAAGAAAAAATAGAAAGAACTTCCCGGAAGAGGCGCGAATATTTTTTGTAAGATATTTTTTAAGGGGTAAAGATTGAAATGAATAATGGATGCTGAAATGCTTTTAAAAATATTAAATAATCCCACCCAGAAATTTATCAGGAGATAGTACGCGTCAGAAATATTTTTGGCGCGGAATATTGCCCAGCTGTTTAGAACCAGTAAAAAAGTAATTAGCCAATTGATAAAAATTTTAAATGCCGAGGGGAAAAGTTGAAGGAAATTGCTGATTTTTTTGGTAAATATCCCGGCAAGACGGTAGCCCACCAAAAAGAACCCGTGTAATAATCCCCAGATGATGTATGTCCAGTTGGCTCCGTGCCATAGACCGCTTAATAAAAAAACAAGAATAATATTAAAACACCAGCGAGAAAAAATAACTCGGCTTCCGCCTAGTGGTATATAAATATAATCTTTAAACCAGGTGAAAAGGGATATATGCCATCGACGCCAGAATTCCGGAATGGATAATGAAAAATACGGATTTTTGAAATTTTCCATTAGATTAAAACCCATAACTTTAGCTGATCCGACGGCGATATCGGAATAGCCGGAAAAATCACAATATATTTGAATCGCGAAAAAGAATATTGCTATAAAAATAGTTGGACTGGAATAATCATGCGGACTATCAAAAACGCGACTGACATATAGCGCTAAATTGTCGGCTATAACTATTTTTTTGAAAAACCCCCACAACATTTTTCTCAATCCTAATATCACTCGTTCATATTCAAAATAGTGACGTTCGTAGAATTGATGCAGTAAATTTTGCGGTCGTTCTATCGGCCCGGCGACTAGTTGGGGAAAAAACATTACATAAAGAGAATAAGTCAAAAAATTATGTTCGGCTTTTTGTTTTTTCCAATAAACTTCTATTACATAGCTTAAGCTTTGAAAGGTGTGAAAGGATAAACCAATTGGCAAGATAATTTTTAGAAAACCGATTGGGTAATTCCATCCAAAAAAATTTGCAATCCCCAACAGATTTGCGTTAAAAAAATTGAAGTATTTAAAAAACATTAGGACTATGCAGGTTGATATAATACTTAGTAAAAGATAAGCCTTGCGTTTACTTCCAAGAGATTCTTCAATTTTAATTCCGGCATAATAATCTATCAGAATAACGGCAAATAAAATTAAAATATAATATGGCACAAATGCCATATAAAAAATACAACTGGATAAGAGGAGGAAAACCGTTCGATATTTATGCGGTATCGTAAAATATAACGCAACAACAATCGGAAAAAAGATAAAATAAGAAAATGAATTGAATAACATACAAGTCAAGAAAAAATCACTTGATTCTTATTTAGTTTTAAGTACTTGGTTATATATTTTTATATATTCGGCAGCGGTTTTGTCCCAAGTGAGTGTGGTGGAAATTTCTCGCGAACGGCGGTGCATATAATCACGCATTTTTTGGTCGGATAGAATTTTCTTCATCGCTGAAGCGATACTCTCCGGATTGTTTGGTTTTACTAAAAAACCATTTTCACCTTCATATAAGATTTCTTCAGTCCCATAGCCTTCGCCGGCAATCACCGGTTTGCCCATGGCGTTAGCTTCCAGGTATACCAGATGGAAACCGGCAAAGTTGGTGGGAGTATTGTCCGGTACGCCAATAAAAGCGCTGCACGTTTGGTATAAGTTTAAAAGTGTTTCCTCGGATACTTTGCCAAGTATGCGCGCATTTTTTTCTAAATCTAACCGTTTTATTTCTGAATTTAAATGCGACACATATGCTTTGTCCGATGGATCGCCAACAATGTTATATTCAATATTGGGAAAATCTTTTTTAATTAGCGCTAATGCCGGAAGTATAAAATGATTACCACGGCGTTTTTTTAATGCCCCGACACTTAAAAAAAATGGTACAGGGGCTTCTATATTTTCGTCATTGAAATGAAATCGATTGGCATCAACCCCCAACAAAACACGCTGTATTGGCGGCAATTTGGAAACGCGTTTAGAAATTTCTTGGGTAGTATAGTTGGTAATAGACATAATTTTCGCGGCGCGACGATATGCCCAAGTCATAAGGGGTTTTAATTTTGGATTTTCCAAAGGCATTATGGCGTAAGTGCCGATTGCAGTCATAACAAAACGTTTTTTCGTGCCCAATGTGGCAAGCGCGGCGATTAGGCCATACGGATAACAATCAAGCGCGTGTACTATGTCGCATTTTTTTACATAACGGCGCGTTTTAAGACTGTTTATGAGCGCGCTTTTAAGAGAAGCCAGTGAATTTTTTAATATGCCATCGTCGCCGGAACCGTCTTCGGTTAAAATAATGGTTTCTATTCCCGCAGCGTGGTAGTGTTTAATCAATTCATCAACAACACGACCCCAACCGGAAGTTGGTTTGGTAGTTTCTGTCAATAGTAATACTTTCATAAATGATGGTTTAAGATTCTTTATGTTTTCAGCAGGCCTTTTTCCAGAGTATGTTTAGTAAGGGTAAAAACACCAACATCAGTTATAATATAATATGAGCCTGGTATTAGGGCTAATTTTACAGTATATTTAAATTAAATGCAAGATGGTGAGCAGATTTACCCTAAATTGGATTGGTGGTGTCCGCCCCTTGCTTTTTTTGTTTATCTTTGTTAAACTAAAATCCGTATATTTCTTTAATTGTAAGCATTATGTCACTTGAATATTTAGAGGGTAAATCAGTGTTAATAACCGGCGGAACCGGTTCTTTTGGTCAGGCCTGTGTGGAGAATTTGTTAAATAACTCTAACGCAAGGCGGATTATTATATTTAGCCGGGACGAGTTGAAACAGTCGGAAATGGCCTCAAGATTGGCCGCGCATGATAGTCGGCTCAGGTTTTTTATTGGGGATGTGAGGGACAAAGACAGACTGGAAAGGGCTTTTGAAGGGGTGGATTATGTTATTCATGCCGCCGCTTTGAAACAAGTGCCGATTTTGGAATATAACCCTTCCGAAGCGATTAAAACCAATGTTCTTGGCACACAAAATGTGATTGACGCGGCTATCAATAAAAAAGTAAAAAGAGTTTTGCTTATTTCCACTGATAAAGCGGCCAATCCGGCCAACCTCTATGGCGCGACTAAATTATGCGCGGAAAAACTTATGGTTAATGGTAATTTCTATTCAGGCGAATCGGGAACAAGATTATCGGTTGTTAGATATGGCAATGTTTTAGGGAGCAGGGGAAGTTTATTGCATATTATCAATAAACAGCGCGAACGCGGAGAAGTGACCATCACTCATGAAGATATGACCAGATTTTGGATTACTTTGGATCAGGGCGTAAAATTTGTGCTGGATGTTTTGGAAAAAATGCATGGCGGAGAAATTTTTGTGCCTAAGATTCCGAGCATGAAAATTAAGGATTTCATGATGATTATGGCTCCGGATTGCCAATTAAAAGTAATTGGCATTCGTCCCGGAGAAAAATTGCACGAAGTATTGGTCACGCCGGAAGAAGCGCGCCGGACAAAAGAGTTTGATGAGTTTTTTGTTATTTTGCCGGAGCATCAGTGGCTTGAAGATTATGTGAATTATAGTAATGGGGTTGGTTTGCAGGATAATACGCCATTTGCCAGCAACACAAATACTGTTTGGCTGGACAGTGAAAGTTTAAAAAGATTATTAGGTATTCTTTAAGTATGCCGAAAGAAGGCTTAAAGAAAGTGTTAATAACCGGAGCCAGCGGTCTTTTAGGCGCAAATATAATAAAAAATTTGCCGGAAAATTGGCAGACTGTTGGAGTGGTGAATAAACACAAAATTAATCCGCCAAACGAGCGGGCGTCTATTATAGAATATAATTTGCTGGAAGAAGATGTCAGCCGGTTGTTTAAAGAATGTGGGCCTTTTAACGCGGTAATACATACGGCGGCATTGACTAATGTGGATCAATGTGAGGAAGATAAAGATTTAGCTTATAAATTAAATGTAAAATTGACCGAAGAGATAGTTTTCAATTGCGCGGTTAATAATATCTTTTTACTTCATATATCCACGGATCATATCTTTGATGGCAAGGATGGTAATTATGACGAGGATAGTGAACCGGCGCCGATAAATTATTACGCGGAAACGAAATTGCTGGCGGAAGAAAAGGTAAAAATCGGCGGAGCGAAATACGCGATTATCAGGACTAATTTTTTTGGGTATAATGTTCAAAATAAAAATGATTTGGCCGGTTGGATTGTAAAATCACTGCGCGGGAAAATGCCGGTTAGGTTATTTAAAGATGTATTTTTCTCTCCGATTTTGGTTGATTATTTGATTGATTTTATCGTTGAAATCGTTGAAGAAAAAAAAGAAGGCCTGTTTAACATCGCGGCGGGCGATAGCTGTTCCAAATACGATTTTGGAATGAAGCTGGCCGAAGCGTTGGATTTGGATAAATCTTTAATTTCTTCAATTTCCGTTGAGGAATCGGGATTAAAAGTGAAGAGGCCGAAAAATATGACGCTGGATACGGCTAAAGCTAAAAAAATATTTAAAAATAAAATTCCTTTGATTGATGAAAGTATTGAAAAATATAAAGAATTGGATAAAATATATAATCAAAATTAATTTTAAGTGAGTATGTATATTTTGGGCATTCACAATTCTTATGACAGCGGAGCGGTTCTTTTTAAAGATGGCCAATGTATTTTTGCCATTAATGAAGAGCGTTTAAGCCGTATAAAAATGGATGACGCTTTTCCAATGCGTTCTATTGAGGCTTGTTTGCAATACGCCGGCGTAACTTTTGCTGATATAGATATTGTCAGTTATGGTTGGCACAATCGTTTTCCGTATGAAAAACATTTGGTTGGTTATGTTGCCCGCGCTGTTGAAATCGCGCAACAAGGAGAAGACGCGAAAAAAATAATGCTGGAACGCGTAAAAGTGGAAGTGGAAAGATCTGTGCCGAGAAAAAAAGATTTTGATGATAAAATGGCTGAATTCGGTTTGGATAAAAAGGTGGAATATTTTGACCATCATGACGCTCACGCGGCCGCCGCGTTTTATCCGTCTCCGTTTGACGAGGCTTTGGTATTTACGCTGGACGCGGCCGGAAATTTTAAAAGCGGAACCGTTTCCATCGGCCGGGGAAATGAAATTGAAGAAATCTCCAGCAATTATACTTGGGATAGTTTGGGATTTTTGTATGGGCAAATAACGGAACTGCTGGGTTTCAAACCGCACCGGCACGAAGGCAAGATTACCGGTTTGGCCGCCCACGGCGATCCGTCCAAGTGTTTGTCTGTAATGCAAGAAATGATCAGTACCAAAGACGGAAAAATTTACGCCAATTTGAATAAATATTACAAGCCGTTTTTTTATCAGCAGACGGAAGCGCTGAAAGAGGCGTTGAAAAATTATTCCCGGGAGGACATTGCCGCGGCCGTGCAAAAACACACGGAAGATGTGACTGTGGAATATATTAAATATTATGTTGATAAGTATAAAATTGGGAATATCGCCTGCAACGGCGGATTATTTGCCAATGTAAAACTTAATCAAAGAATACGGGAGATTCCGGGAGTAACTGATTTGTTTATTTTTCCGCATATGGGCGACGGCGGTTTGTCTTACGGCGCCGCGCTTTTGAGCGCCAAAGAAAGAGGATTTCCGCGCGTTAAATTGACAGGCGTTTATTTCGGGTCGGAATCTGATGATAAAAAAGTAAAAGAATTATTCGCGGAATATAAAGATTCATTGTCAGTGGAAGAGTATGTAAATGACGAGTTGGTTGGCAAAGTGATTGAGTTGTTGGAAAAAGACACGATTATCGGTTTGTTTCAGGGCAGAATGGAGTATGGCCCGCGTGCGCTGGGCAATCGGACCGTTCTTTATCATGCCAAAGATCCGTCCGCGAATGATTGGCTAAACAAGAGATTGCGCCGGACGGAATTTATGCCTTTCGCGCCGATAACCACAAAGGAAATCGCCCCGGAATGTTTTATCGGCTGGAAATCGACTCATATCACGACTAATTTTATGACTGAATGCTATGATTGCACCGACGAGATGAAAAAGAAAGCGCCGGCAGTGGTGCATGTGGATGGCACGGCCAGACCGCAAGTCGTCGCTCGGGAGGATAATCCTTTTTATTATGATATTTTAAAGGCCTGGCATGAAAAAACCGGTGGGTTGTGTTTGATCAACACCAGCTTTAATGAACATGAACAGCCGATTGTTTGTGATGTCAAAGACGCGATTGATAGCATGTTGGCGGATAATGTTGATTGTGTTGTTATCAATGGCAAGTATATTGTAAAAAAAGCATAATTTGTATGGGTTTGGAAAATTACAAAACAAGTATTGAAAGCGATAGATTGATTTTGCGTATTTTGGAAGAGAATGACGCTTCGGAAGAGTATGCTTTTTGGTTGAATGACCCGATAGTTAATAAATATTTGGAAACGAGAAAGGCGACTATTGAAGAACTTAAAAAATATATTAAGGAAAGATTGGAAAGCGGGAAATGTTTATTTTTTGGAATATTTTGGAAAGCTGACGGCGAGCATATTGGGAATATTAAATTGGAACCGGTTGATTTTGAACAGAAAAAAGCCACGCTGGGGATTTTAATAGGGAATACCGCTTATTGGGGGAAGGGAGTGGGCGCGGAAGCGGTCAATGCTTTGACGGATTACGCCTTTAATTCTTTGAATTTGAATGAAGTTAATTTGGGCGTTATCTCGGAAAATAAGCCTGCTGTTGGCCTTTATAAGAAGTGCGGTTTTGAAGAATATGACATAAAAAAACAATCCCTTGACCACGAGGGAATATTGTATGATTCCGTGCAAATGAGGAAGAGAAAAAACGGTTAATTTAATAATTTAAAATATTGGCTCTGTTGGGGGCTTTTTTTGTTTAATTTCAGAGGAAAAGCTTATTTGACATTAATGACATTTTGTATTAAGATTATCTTTAGAAAACAAATAAATTATCATGTATTTTTTATGATTGCTATCATAAATTACAAAATGGGAAACCTTCAATCAGTGGGCAATCTTTTGGAATATCTGGGAGAGGAGTATGTTATTACCGATAAAAAAGAGGAAATAGCCGGAGCGGATAAGATAATATTGCCCGGAGTTGGCGCTTTTACCGAAGCGATGAAGAATCTCAGGGAATTGGATCTCTTGGATATTTTAAAAGAAGAAGTACTGGAGAAAAAAAAGCCGTTTTTGGGTATTTGTCTCGGTATGCAAATTTTGGCGGAAAAGGGATATGAAGGCGGAGAATGCGACGGTTTGGGATTTTTGAAAGGCGAAGTCAGGCATTTTGATTTGAAAGACAAAAAACTTCCCATCCCGCATGTGGGTTGGAATACGGTTAAGCCGAAAGAGGGGTCTATTTTGTATGGCAATGATGTTAGGGAACGCGTTTTTTATTTCGTGCACAGTTACCATTTGATTTGTAAGGATGAAGAAGATGTCTCCGGATATGCGGATTACGGCGGTAATTTTGTCGCCAGTGTTGAAAAAGGAAATATATTCGCGACTCAATTTCATCCGGAAAAAAGCCAAGATGATGGTATTGAAGTGTTTAAAAATTTTTTGGCGTACAAATCGGCATAGATAAATTATTGATTATGTTAAAGAAACGATTAATCGCTTGTTTACTCTTGAAAGACGGACAATTGGTGGAGAGTATCGGTTTTTCTCGTTTTTTGGTGGTGGGGAACGCGATTATGGCGGTGAAGCATTTTAACGCGTGGGGAGTTGATGAAATTATTTTTTTGGATATCAACCGCGAAAAAAATTATGATTTTGAAAGAAATGATGTTTATTATGACAATACTCTGAAAGAATTCGCGGAAGTAATAAGATATGTTTCCAAATCATCTTTTGTGCCGATTACCGCCGGAGGCGGGATTCGTTCGCTTGATGACATCAGAAAATATTTGAGCGCCGGCGCCGATAAGGTAAGCATCAATTCCGCCGCGATTGAAAATTTGCAAATAATAACCGAAGGAGCGAAAAGATTTGGCAAACAATGTTTGGTAGTTTCCGTGGATGCTAAAAAAATGCCGGATGGAACGCATCATGTGATGAAAAATTTTGGAAAAGAAGATACCGGTATGAACGTGGTTGAGTGGGCGAAAAAAGCGGAAGAAGCCGGCGCCGGGGAAATATTTTTGACTTCGGTGGATATGGATGGTTCTTTGCAGGGGTATGATATTCCTTTGATAAAATCAGTGGTGGAGGCAGTGAATATTCCGGTAATCGCTTCCGGAGGAGTCGGCGATTGGAATCATTTGGTTGAAGGAATAGAATTGGGCGGGGTGGCGGCTGTTTCCGTCGGCAATAAATTCCAC
This sequence comes from Candidatus Magasanikbacteria bacterium RIFOXYC2_FULL_40_16, assembly GCA_001783185.1. Classification (GTDB taxonomy): domain Bacteria; phylum Patescibacteriota; class Patescibacteriia; order Magasanikbacterales; family UBA922; genus XYB1-40-15. Next base: position 17,738 of record MFQY01000059.1, read on the forward strand.
TTTACGGAACATAGCACGATGCATGCCAAGAAATATATGAAAGAGCATGGAATTGATACGCGTTAATTAATAATTTGTTTTTTTATGAAATGGTGCGCAAAATGCCTTTATCCAGAATCCTCGGCCGTGAAGCTTTCTTTTGATGAAAAAGGAGTTTGTAGCGGTTGTTCGGTGAATGAACAAAAAGCCGAGATTGATTGGGATAAGCGCGCGGAAATGTTAAAAGAAATAGTGGAAACCTACCGGTCAAAAGACGGCAGTAATTATGATTGCATTATTCCGGTCAGCGGCGGCAAGGACAGCCATTATCAGACATATTATATGACTAAAAAGTTGGGACTTAAACCGCTTTTAGTCACATATCACGGCAATAATTATTTGGAAGTTGGAGAAGAAAATTTAAAAAATATGAGGAATGTATTTGATGTTGATCATATGATTTTTTCTCCGAGCGTGGAAGTTTTAAAAAAGCTCAACCGAATATGTTTTAAATTGATGGGCGATATGAATTGGCACGCGCATGCCGGCATTTTTAGCACGCCGGTGCAAGTGGCCGTTAAATTCAATATCCCGCTGATTATTTGGGGTGAGCATGGCAGGCTTGATTTGGGCGGACAATATTCTTTGAACGATTTGGTGGAAATGACGGCCAGAGATATTTTGGAACATTGTAAGCGGGGATATGATTGGGATTCTATGACTGATGAGGGACTGAAAAAACTGGGTCGGCCGGAATTGTCCGAAGGGCTGACGGCTCGGGATTTGTTTTGTTATAAATATCCGGATATGCGCGACATCGCCAGGGTGGGAGTGCGCGGGCTTTATTTGGGCAACTATATTTCCTGGGATGCCAATAAACAGACGAAGTTTGTCATTGATAATTATAATTTTAAAATTTCCGAGCAATCGTTTGACCGCACTTACAGAAAGATGTCTAATTTGGATGATATGCATGAGAATGGCATTCACGATTATTTAAAATATATTAAATTCGGTTATGGCCGGGCGACCGACCACGCGTCCAAAGATATTCGTCTTGGCATTATGACCAGAGAAGAAGGAATTGAAATGGTAAAAAAATATGATCATGTAAAACCGAGAGATTTGTACCGTTGGTTGGAATATGTGGGAATGAAGGAGGAAGAATTTGACCGCGTGTGCGATACTTTCCGCGATCCGAAAGTTTGGCGAAAAAATGATAAAGGCGAATGGGAAAAAGATAATATGTGGGATGATAAAAAATAATATTTATATGAACCAAAGAATAATTAGCGATCCTAAGGATCTAAAACGTTGCAGTCACTGTGTGATGCCGGAGACGCAAGAATCCATCAGTTTCAACAAGGATGATGTTTGCAGCACCTGCGGGCAAATTGAAGTAAAACACAAGGTTGATTGGGAAGCGCGCGATAAAAAATTCAGAGAATTGCTGGCGCAATACAAAGGCAAAGGAAATTACGATTGTATTGTTCCTTTTAGCGGGGGTAAAGATTCCACTTTTACGGTTTGGAAATTGGTGGTTGATTATGGAATGAAACCGTTGGTGGTGCGTTTTAATCACCATCTTTTGCGTCCAAAGGTATTGGAAAACGCGGAAAAAACGATTAAGCGTTTGGGTGTGGGTTTTTTGGATTTCAGAGCTGATTGGCAGTTGATAAAAAAATTAATGCGCGTTTCTTTGGAAAGAAAAGGCGATATACTGTGGTATCAACACACCGGCATTTTTTCTTTCCCGATGCACGCGGCGATTAAATTTGATATTCCGTTGATTATTTGGGGTGAGCCATCGGCCGAGTATGACAGTTATCATGATTACGATGAAGAAGAAGAAATGGATGAGAAATCTTTTAATACTTATGTCAATTTGGGAATAACCGCCGAAGATATGCTGGGTTTTCTTAACGACCCGAATATCACGATGCAGGATTTGTGGTGTTATAGTTATCCGAAACGGGCTGATTTACAAAAACTTGGCTGTCGGTCAACTTTTCTCGGCAATTATATGCCGTGGGATGTTAAAAAACAGGTGGAGATTATAAAACGCGAATTGGATTGGGAAGGCGACGAAGTGGAAGGCGTGCCTCCGGAATATAATTATGAAAAGATAGAAGATATGATGCAGGGCGTGCAGGATTATTTGAAGTTTATAAAACGCGGTTACGGCCGTATGAGCCATTTGGCCTCAATTGATATTCGCAATGGCCGCTTGACCAGGGAGCAGGCGATGAAAATGGTGGAAGAATGGGAAGGAAAAAGACCGGCGAGTTTGGATGTTTTATTGAAATGGCTGAATATGAGCGAGGATGAATTTTATAATATCGTAAAACCGCTGGCCGTCAGTCCCTGGCAACATGACCCAAATAAAACCGCCAAAGGCAAAGAGTTGTGGGATCAGCCTTTGTGGAATAAAGATTAGTCTAGAAATAATTATGTTAAAATATCGCATAATTCCGATTTTACTTTTGAAAAACGGCCGGATGGTTAAAACCATTCGTTTCGGTTCTTATCGCGATGTTGGAGACCCGATTAAAACTGCCAAAATTTACGATGCTCAACGCGCCGATGAATTGATTTTTTTGGATATAGAAGCCAGCCGGGAAAAACGCGGGACTTTAATTGATGTCGTGAGAGAAGTTTCTAAGGAATGTTTTATGCCGTTTGGCGTCGGCGGAGGAATAAGAGATTTGGAAGATATTCGTCTGCTTTTGCGTGGCGGAGCCGACAAAGTCGTCATTAATACGATAGCGGTGGAAGACCCTGATTTTATAACCAAAGCGGCGGAGAAGTTTGGTAGTTCAACGATTGTGGTTTCTATTGATGTGAGAAAAAATAAAGACGGCCGATATGAAGTTTTTACAAATGGCGCCGGCAAAGCGACCGGGCTTGACCCTGTGGATTGGGCCAAGATCGCTGTTGAACGGGGCGCGGGCGAAATAATCATTACTGACGCGGATCGCGACGGAACAATGGAGGGATTGAATATTCCACTGATACGCTCGGTAGCCGATTCAGTGAATGTGCCGGTAATCGCGGTGGGCGGAGTGGCAAATTTACAGGATTTCCAAAATGCTTTTACGGAAGGCGGAGCGCAAGCGGTTGGCGCCGGCAGTATTTTTCATTTTACCGATCAAAGCATAATTAAAACACGCCGTTATTTGTTCAATGAAGGAATAAATGTCAGGCGATAATTATTTTTTATGGAATCGTTTATAATAAAGACACCAAAAGGAAACAGAAAAATCGGTCCGGGCGAGCCGTGTTTTATCATCGCTGAGATGTCCGGCAATCATAATCACAGTTATGAAAAAGCGTTAAAGATAATTGACGCGGCGGTTGAAGCGGGAGTTGACGCGATTAAAATTCAGACATATACGGCGGACACCCTTACCATAGATTGCGATAAAGAATATTTTCAAGTAAAGGTAAATGACGCTTGGGCCGGTAATACACTATATAAATTGTATGAGATGGCTTACACGCCGTGGGATTGGCAGCCGAAATTGAAAAAATACGCGGAAGAAAAAGGCGTTTTGCTTTTTTCCACGCCGTTTGATAATACGGCGGTCGATTTTTTGGAGGATATGGATATCAGCTTGTATAAAGTTGCTTCGTTTGAAACCGGGGATTTGGAACTTTTGCAAAAAATCGGCAGTACGAAAAAACCAGTGATAATGTCGCGAGGTATGACCGGGTTAGAGGAGTTGGAATTAGCGATTAAGACCTTAAAAGATGCCGGCGCTCCGCAAGTGGCGGTATTGCATTGCGTCAGTTCATATCCGGCCACGCCCGAGCAAATGAATTTATCTATCATTCCGGATATTGCCAAGCGTTTTGAAATTATCTCCGGTTTATCAGACCATAGCATGGACAGTTTGGGTGGAGTGGTGGTTCCGCTTATTTCCGTCGCTTTGGGCGCGTCAATTATTGAAAAGCATTTTACTTTAGACAGAAGCGAAGGCGGGCCGGACGCGGCTTTTTCTTTGGAACCAAAAGAAATGAAGCAGTTGGTTAAAGCTGTCCGCGACGCCGAAGCCGCGATTGGCCGGCCAAATTATGAAATCGGAAAAAAAGAAAGCGAGAATAAAGTTTTCAGACGCTCTATTTTTGTTATTAAAGATATAAAAGCGGGAGAAGAACTGACTAGGGAAAATATCAGGGTTATCCGTCCGGGGTATGGTTTGGAGCCAAAAGAATTGCCTGAAGTTTTGGGTAAAAAAGCAAAACAAAACATTGAGCGCGGAACGCCGCTATCTTGGGATTTGATTGAGAACTAAAATCAAGAAATCAAATTATGATTAAATACGGTTTAAAAATTTGGTCCAATAATATTGAACGATTTGATGAAATCGTTGAACGCCGCCGGCGCGGCGAGTTTGATTTTATTGAGGTCTACAGCAACAGCGATGTTGAACATAACTATGAAGATCTTAAAAAATTAAAAGATGTGCCGGTTTTGGGAATTCATATTGGCAATTTAAACAGCGCCGGATTTCATAGTTTTTATTTGACTGAAAAACAAATCAAGCCGTGGCAAATGACAATTGATTTAGCGGATTTTTTTGATGCGCCGAGAATTATTGTTCATCCCGCCGTGGAACACACGGAAGAAACATTTTGGGAGAATTTAGAGAAAATAAATGACGACAGAATTATCATTGAGAGTATGCCCGCCATTAGTCCGTTAGGCGGGGGTGTGCGGAGATTCGGCGTTTCTTTTGAAGATTTAAAAAAAATAAGAGCCAAAAAAGAAATTTGTTTGGATATTATAAAATTTATAAAGGCCTGTGCTTATCATAAAGTTGATTATAAAGATTATATTGAAAAAGCTTTGGATGAATTAAAACCGGTATATTTTCATATTTCCGGCGGTGATTATGATTCGCCGATTGATCAGCACGATAATATTTGGGATGGGAATTGCGATTGGAAATGGATAAGAGAAACTCTTGAAGAATATTCAAAAGAAAAAGATATATATTTGGTTTTTGAAACGCCGAAAGTTGGAGAGGATTTGAATAATGATATAAAAAATATAAATTATTTTAAAACTCATATTTAAAATTACTTTATTGTTGGATAATTCGGAAAGTTGGTATTTTAAATATGCCGAAGAAGTAAAAGGGGGGGAGAATAAAAATATGAAATTATTTGATAAAGACAATTTTTCACAACCGGAAGTTTCTGCCGGTAAGGCCGAAATCGCCAATGAACTTGTTTTGGATATTTTACAAAAATATTTTGCTGATTGCGAGATAAAGGAAATTGTGAAGATAGGGGAAACAGCCCGACATTCGGAAAATTATAAAATCAGCGCGCTTTGCGCGGACGAGGAGAAAATTTTATTGCTCCGCAAGCATTTGACTTTGGAACCGGCGCAAATTGAATTTTATGGCCGGCTGGCGGAAGAGATAAATATGACCGGCGCGCCGGTCAGCGTTCCGCTGAAGACAGTGGATAAAGAATTTTTAGTAAGAACCGAAGACGGCATTTTTCAAGTATTTGATTTTATAGACGGGAATTATTTTTTTCCGGACGAAGAGGCGTTTCGCGGCGCGGCCGAAGCGCTGGCTCAATTGCATATTTCATTTGATAAACTTGATGAACAGTGGCGGAAAGAGGTTGAAATTTTAAGCGGGCGGGGCGATATTTATTTTAATGTTATAAAAGAATACAGCGTTGAAGATTTTAAAGAGATTGAATCAATTATCGCGCGGAAGGACAATCAATCCGAAATTGACAGAGAAATTTTGGAGAGGATGCCGTCTTTGGTTGAAGCGGTATTGGAACAAAAAAAATATGAGAAGGGTATTGCCGGTTTACCTAAACAGATTATTCATTCCGATATGCATCCGCATAATTTACTTGTTAAAGAAAACCAAATAAAAGCGATTTTGGATTTGGGCGGGATGAGGGTAAGTCAGATAGCCAGGGATGTCGCTTTTGCCATTCATCGGTTAGGCAGACAGTTCTTCGCGCAAAATATTTTGGATGTAAATAAAGAAGAAGGAAAAAGACTGGTTGGTTTGTTTATAAAAGAATATGAGCGCGTTTGGCCGCTTAGTTCGGAAGAAAAAGAATTGATGCCGATTTTGATTAAAGATGAATTTATTAGAAAGATTTTATTTGTGCTTAAGGGTGTTTATAAAGATAACAATCATGCTTGGGCGGATAATTTGCCGAAGTTCCTTGTAGCTATTGACGAAATCAACTTTTTATGGCTTAGTTAACAGTATAAATAATCATTTTATGAATAAAAAAGAACAATTAAAAGAGATAATGAAATATATCCCTTCCGGAGCGCAAACCTTGAGCAAGAACCCGACGCAATATGTGGTCGGAGTTACTCCGTTGACCATTGCTAAGGCTAAGGGGGTATATTTGTGGGATGAAGAAGGAAATAAATATCTGGATACTTTATTGGCTTTGGGGCCGATGATTTTTGGTTATGCCAACGAAAGAATTGACAACGCGGTCAAGGCGCAAATTGACAAGGGCACGATTTTTTCTCTGCCATCGGAACATGAACTTGTTTTAGCCAAGCTTTTGCGGGAGGTAGTCCCGTGCGCGGAGATGAGTCGGTTTGTGATGGACGGCAACGAAGCCACTACCGGGGCGGTGCGTTTGGCGCGCCAGATTACCGGTCGGGACCATGTCGCCAAATGCGGTTATCACGGTTTTCAGGATTGGAGCATTTGCACGAAAAGCGGTCGGAACAGCGGAGTGCCTGAAGTGTTCAAAACTTTGACGCATGATTTTAAATACAATGATATTGAGTCGCTGGAAAAGATTTTTAGCGATTACCCGGATAAAATTGCCGCGGTGATTTTAGAACCGGTTTCTTCTGAACCCCCGACAAATGATTTCTTGCAAAAAGTTCAGGAGACGGCGAAGAAACACGGCGCTTTGCTTATTTTTGATGAAATGGTGACCGGATTTCGCTGGGCGTTGGGCGGAGCGCAGGAGTATTTTAAGGTTACGCCGGACTTGGCTTGTTTCAGCAAAGCGGTTTCCAATGGCTATCCGCTGTCAATAATTTCCGGCAAGGAAGAATATATGAAGCGCATGGATGAGATTTTTGTTTCTATGACTTTTGCCGGTTTTACTTTGGGGCTGGTGGCCGCGATTGAAACAATCAAGATGATGAGAGAATTCGGCGATGTGCATGAACATATCCATAAATTGGGCGAAAGTCTGATAAACGGCGGTAATGAAATCGCCACGCAAAATAATCTACCAATTAAATTCAGCGGATATGGTCCGCATCCGGTTATGACAATTAAAATAGAAGATGATTATACCAATCGTTTGTTAAAATCGTTTATTTATCAGGAAATGAATAAGGTCGGCATATTGTTTAGCGCTTCTATGATGGTGGGCTACGCGCATCAACAAGAACATATTGATTTTATTTTGCGAGAATTTAAAAAAATATGCGAGCAGTTGGCCGGGATTGAGGATTATAAAAAACTGGAAGCCAAGCTTGAGGGCGATGTGGCCGCTCCGCGCGCGGTAAGGATTGTTCAATAATATATATAGTATGGAAAATAATATAAAAGCGATAATATTTGACTGGGGCGGGGTGTGCTGTTCGGAAGGCGAGCCGTTCGCTTCATTGGAATTGCAGGAAAAAATCGGCAAGCATCCGAATGATATCGCCGATGATATTAAAGATTTGTATTTTGATTTTTACCGCGGTAAATATTCTGAAGATGAATTTTGGAACGCGGTTATCAGTCATTTTAATTTGGAAAAAACAGATGGCTTGAATCCGGCCAGTCTAAGCGCGGCTTATCTTAATTCTTATGAACCGTGGCCGGATATTTTGGATGTGGCGAAAAAATTGCAAGCCAAATATAAAGTGGGGTTGCTGTCGGATTTGACAAAGGTGATGCGCGACCATATCAAAAAAGAGCATAATATTTCCGAGTATTTTCCGGTCGCGGTATATAGTTGCGATGATGACGCCGGCAGGCTTAAAACGGATGGGCCGGAATTGTTTAATCTTATTTTGGGGAAAATGGCGGTTTTGCCGGAGGAGTGTTTGTTTATTGATAATTCCAAAAGTAAAATTGAAGCGGCAAAGAATGCCGGATTAAATACAATGCTGTTTGATAATAAAGAACAATTTTTTAAAGATATAGAAAAATATGAATAATATATTGATAATCGGCGGCGGATCAATCGGCAAACGCCATTTGCGCAATCTTTTAAAGCTGGGCGAGAAAAATATTTTTGCGGTTGAGCCGAATGAGGCCAGAGCGAGGGAAGAAATTGAAAAAGAATATAAGATTAAAACTTTCCGTTCAGTTGAGGAAGCGTTCGCGGAAGTTGATTTTAATATCGCTTTTATTTGCAATCCGTCTGTTTTTCATTTGGAGTCGGCGTTGTTTTGCGCGGACAAGGGCTGTCATCTGTTTGTGGAAAAGCCGTTATCAAACAGTATGGAAGGCGTGGATAAATTATTGGATTTGGTGGAAGAAAAAGGCCTGATAACAATGTTGGGCAGTAATTGGAAGTTTCATCCTTTATTTAAAAAGATGAAGGAGTGGCTTGATAACGGAGAGATTGGCAAAGTGTTGTCCGCCCGCTGTCAGTTTGGTTCTTATCTGCCTGATTGGCATCCGTGGGAAGACTACAAACAAGGCTACAGCGCGAATAAAAAACTGGGCGGAGGAGTTTTGTTGGAATCGCATGAGTTTGATTATATTACCTGGTTTTTAGGCAAGGCAAAAAAAATCGCCTGTTTCGCGGATAGAGTCGGCGATATTACGGTGGATGTTGAAGATACGGCGGAAGTTATCTTGCAATTTGAGAACAAGGCTATTGGCGAAATCCATCTGGATTATTTGCAAAGATTTTATCAGCGTAATTTTGAATTTTTTGGCGAAAAGGGGACTATTATTTGGGATGTCAATAAAAATAACGCGGTCTTGCGGGTAAAAGATAAAGAGGATGATATTTTTGACAACCAAAAAGATTATGATATCAATGATATGTATATTGAAGAGGCGGAGCACTTTTTGGATTGCGTCAAAACCGGAAAGAAAACCATTACTGATTTTAAAGCGGGGGCCGAGATTTTGAAACTCATTTGCGCCGCCAAGGAATCAGCGGAAAATAAAACTGTAATATCTTTATGAAGACCGTTATTATCGTACAAGCTCGTATGGGTTCAACCCGTTTGCCAGGAAAAATGATGATGTCAATAAACGGTCGGCCGATGGTGGAATATGTTTTTGATAGAGTCGGTTTGTCTAAATTAGCTGATGAAGTTTGGCTGGCGACGACCGTAAGCGTTCAGGATGATGTTTTGGCACAATGGGCGGAAAAAAATAATATACATTATTTTCGTGGTAGCGAGGATGATGTTTTGGACAGGTATTATCAGACAGCTAAACAAGCTGAAGCTGATATTGTCGCGCGCGTGACCGGGGATTGCCCGCTGGCTGATTATGAAGTGATTGACCAAGTGATTGCAGAATATAAAGAAGGCGGGTATGATTATGTTTCCAATGTGCATCCGCCCACTTATCCGGACGGTTTGGATATGGAAGTTTTTTCTTTTGAAGCTTTGGAAAAAGCATGGAAAGAAGCGAAATTGCCGTCGGAACGCGAACATGTTACGCCGTATATTTGGGAGAATCCGGATAAGTTTAAGATGAAAAATATCACGGCCGGTCAGGATTTTTCCGCCCAGCGTTGGACTCTGGACACAAAAGAGGATTTTGAATTGATTGAGAAAATTATTTTGGAATGTGATAGAATAAATAGCAAATGCGGAATGGCGGAGATTTTGGAAATATTGGCGACGCATTCGGAGTGGTTGAAAATAAATGATAAATATGGCAGAAATGAGGGGTATAAAAAATCGGAAAAATAGATATGCTGTCTGATAAGTTAAAAAAAATACCGGTAAGACGATATTTCGCGCTTGTAATAAGCGTGGTCTTTTTGTTGGCTGTATTGATTGCCGGGTTTTTGTATATGAACGGACCGGATCGATGGAAAGTCATTTCCGCCATTCCCGGACCGATAAGAAAAGCCGGGAAAATGGTTTTAAGAGAAATAAACAATGCGCCATATATATTGTATCGTTTCGGAAGCAGTGAATTGCCACAGTATAGTTTAAAAATAAAACCGGTGGATTTGAATTTTTTAAATAACAATTTGCCGGAGATAGGCGAGGAAATGACGGATGATTATCAAGTGTATGTGCCGGCCAAGTTTTTTTTCAATGACGAAGAATATGATGTTGATGTCAGATATCGGGGCGCCACTTCCGCCCACTGGGCTTATCCTAAAAAATCATTAAGGATTCGTTTTAAAGGCGACCACCTGCTTAATGGTATGAAAACCATCAATCTTATTTTGCCGGAGGACAGGGGAATGATAGCGGAGGAATTAAACAGTTACCGCGCTCGAAAACTCGGTCTGATTGTTCCGGACAGCCAATTTGTCACGATTTCAATCAATGGCGATACGCCGGCTGTGTATTGGGAAGTGGAACAAACCACAAAAGAATTTTTGGAGAAAAACGAATTGAGCGGGGACACAAATATGTACAGCGAAATTTATTTGTATAAAGATATTTTTACCGATATAAATTATTGGAAAAAATATTCGGTTAATCCGAGCCGGAGCGAGAACGATTTTACCGAATTGGCCGTATTGTTGGATATTCTAAATAATCCCAATGATGAAGAATTTGATAAGACAATATTTAATATCTTGGATGAAGATAGTTTTTACAATTGGACGATTTGGTATCTGTTGGCAGGAAGCAGCGCACAGGGTTCACAGCATAATGTGCGGTTGTATTTTGACCCCAGCATAGGTAAGTTCAAATTTGTCGCTTGGGATTTATCTATCAGCGAATGGTATTATTATCCGGATAAATACGGCGCGGTTGACCCGCGTTTGATTGAAGAGAGTGATAGCCCTTTGGCTATCAGAATTTTACGCCACTCCGAGTTTATGGCGGAAAGAAATGAACGGCTATGGCAATATGTTCAAAATGAAAATAATCTGGCCGATGAATTGAAATACAATGATGATACTTACCAAAAAATAAAAAAAGCTTTTTATCAGGATACTATTAAGGAATATACAAATAAATATTTTGACGAGTCTGTGAAATCAATCCGGCAAATAGTGGAAAATAATTTTACCGGATTAAGAGATTTGTTTGTGAATGATGAGGTTTCGTGCGAATTTTCTTTCGCCGGCGATGAGAGTGTCTCAGTTAATTTATTTACCGCGTCGCTTGCGCCCCTTAAGGTTGGTAAAGTGGAATTGTTAGATAAAAATAAGAATGTAGCGCAAACTGTTTATCCGGAAATGTCAGTTATCAGTCCGGTTGTTGCTAATGAAACTTTGTCAACGGATTATTTTATAGCCAGCGGAGGAATTTATATCCAATATTTTGATATTTTTGCGTTGGCTGAAAATTCCGCTAAGTTTGATGTGTCTGTGGGAGACGGCGTAAAAGTCTATGTTGAAAATTTATACACCGGCGGAGAAAGCGGGACGGATTGTGTTTTAAATAATGAGCTATGACATATTATTGGTTTAAAAGAAATTTTAATATAAAGAATTTGAGTATTCTGCTATTTTTGTCAGCGCTTTTTTTGGCTCTATTTTTCGGATATATTTATGCTGTCAATTCGGGAAGAGAAAAAATAATGGGAATTTTACCGGAAAATCTAACGCCGGATTTTATAATCAACGCCGGAAAACGCTCGGTGGAGTGGAATACGGAAAAATTATTGCCTAAGTTTTTGAGGGGGAATGAACTTGTATCCGATGAAAATGATGCTAGGCTAAAAACTTTGTCATATTTGGTCAATGAGGCTGGAGACGAAGAATTTAATAATCGGATTTTTGAAGTGATTGATAAAGAAAATTTTTATTCTTGGACTTTGCACGCGTTGTTATCAGACAGCCGGACGGAATATAATTTGCCGGAAATGGATTGGTACGCGGATAAAGAAACCGGAAAATTAAATCTTATGCCTTGGGATGTGAATATTGATGATGCTCGTCCGTCTTTTGAAGAGGAAACATATATTTTTGAAGAAGCGGTTAATCCTTTGGTTATTCGCGTATTTGATAATTATGATTTTTTAAGCGAGAGAAATGAACTGCTGTTGAAATATATGAACGCGGAAGAAAATAATCATAGCAAGTTGGATTATTATGATACTTTAAGACAGGATAATTCCATTTTGAAAGAAAATCTGGAAAGGTTAAAAAATATTTTTAATAATCCGGAAGTCAGTTTTACTCTCTTGAGAGAAAATATTGGCGCGGATTTATCTTTGGAAATAAACAGTTTAGGCATGTCGCCGTTGTATTTTGATAGCGTGGAAATAATTCTTAAAGATGGAGCCTCTTTGCCGAAATGGGCGGAGATTTATTATTTGGGCGAGAAAGTTTGTGATTTATCCGAAGCGGTTGATGATAAGATATTGATACAGTGCAGGACGAAAGAATTGGTTCCGGAAATGGAAAGTGTTGTCCCACCCGAAGCCGATGGTTTTGATTATCCGTATAAACTTTACAAAGCCAAGAAAATTAAACGAACTTTTTCTTTGGTCGGGTTGGATTTCAACATGATTGAAAAAGTGGAGCTTAAAATAAAGAATATTTATACTAATGAGGATTTGACCGGTGTCAGCGGCGTGTTTGTGGATAAAAATATTTTTGCGAATTTTAAAGATATTTCCAAAACCCCGCAAGAATTTGTCAGAGAACATCCGCAATTTTATTTGAATAATCAAGACGAAATAGTTTTGCCGGCCGGCATTCATACATTTTCCGGAAATGTAATTGTGCCAAGAAATGCCAAATTGATTATCAATCCGGGAGCGAATATAAATTTGGTCAATGACGCGTCTTTAGTTTCATACGGTCAAGTGATTGCCAAGGGTGTGGCGGATAATCCGATTATTGTTCGTGGCGAGGCTGATGGTATTGGTGAGAATTTTGCGGTTTTGGATAATGATGAAGTAAGTGAATTTGAGTATGTTCAATTCAGCGGCGGCGGGGAATCAACCGTGAACGGAGCCTTTATTTCCGGTATGCTGGCTGTGCACCACGCGGATAGCATCATCAGTCATTGCAGTTTTGCCAACGCGCGCGGTGATGATTCTTTGAATATAAAATATTCTTCCAGCGCGATTCAACATAATTTATTTCAAAATAATTCAGCCGATGCGATTGACTCTGATTTTTCCGAAGGCGTGATTGAGTTTAATGATTTTGTTGGCAACGGCAACGATGGCATAGACACTTCCGGTTCATCCATATTGATTCAGTATAATAAAATTCGCAATTCCGGAGACAAATGTATAAGCATAGGCGAGGAATCAACTTCCATTATATTCAATAATATATTGAATGGCTGTAAAATTGGTTTGCAAATAAAGGATTTGTCTACGCCTAAAATAATTAATAATGTTGTAGTAAACAACGAAATCGGCATTAATGAATACCAAAAGAAACCGATATTCGGCGGCGGTCATGCTCAAGTGTTCAATACGATAATTTGGGGAAATAAAGAATCCATCACTTTTGATGCCAATTCAACTATCATGGTGGAAAATAGCGCGGTGGAGGGCGGTTATCAAGGAAAGGCGAATTTTTCTGAAGAGCCTGAATTTAATTTGGACTTTACAAATAGCGTTGGAAATGCTAGTATTAACTACCTGACAGGCGGAAACGGGGAGATTTTGCAGGAGTTTTTTAAGCTTAATTTAGATAAAATTCCGGTCGGCTTGGTAAAAGGATTTGAGAGCGGAATATGATGAATAAACCAAAATTACATTTTCAGCGTTTTGAGTTTAAGTATTTACTTACGCCGGATTTGGAAAAGGAGATAAAAAAACGAATCAGCGCTTACGTTAAGAGAGATTCGTATGTTGAGAATAGCCAGACAGGCGCGTATGAGGTTGTAAGTTTATATTATGACAGTCCGGGGTTTTATTACTACAAACAGAAAATGGACGGGGTATTAAATAGAAAAAAAATTCGTTTGCGCACTTATAAAGTTAATGGAGAGTTTATACCATACGCTTTTTTTGAGATAAAAAGACGGCACGATTCCGTAATTTTGAAAGATAGGTTTGTTATACCAAAGGAAGACTGCGCAAAGTTGGTTTATGACGAGGATTTTTATGGCACGAGTGTTATTCAAGATCAAAATCGCCGTAATATAATTGAAGAGTTTGAATGGGAACAGCATTTGCGTTCAATCAGTCCGAAGATTTTGGTGAGTTATGAGAGGGAGCCGTTTTTGGGAAAATACAATGAAAATTTTCGCGTTACTTTTGACAGGAAAATAAAAGCGATGGCCAATGATAATTTATTTTATGCCGGCAGTGATATGCTGGATGTGTCCGGAGATTATACGGTAATGGAAGTTAAGTTTAACGGCAGTTTGCCATTTTATGTGGACGAAGTTATCAAGGAATTTAATTTACAACGGATTTCTTATTCAAAATATTGCAATGCGGTGGATGTTTGCGGGAGTCTATCGGTATTTGATTTCGCGAAGCCGTTCGGAATTTCACAGATAAGAGAAAACATGGCGGAGAAAAGCAGAATAACAGAAAAAAAACTTAGTATTTAATTTTTATTTATTCATATGCAAGGATTATTTAACAACGGAGCTGTGGTCACATATTCCACGCAACAGATAGTGATTAACATTGTCTTGGCTTTTGTCTTGGCTTTTGTAATCGCTTTGGTCTACAAAAAAACTCACAAGGGCTTATCTTATTCCCAGTCCTTTGTTTTCACGCTGGTGATAATGAGCGTGATAGTGGCGATTGTTATGATGGTAATAGGCAACAGCGTGGCGTTAGCCTTTGGCCTTTTGGGCGCGTTTTCCATTATCCGTTTTCGCACGCCGGTCAAGGACACAAAAGATACGGGATATATCTTTTTTTCTTTAGCGATTGGTATGGCTGTGGGCACGAATAACCATGAGATAGCGGTAATCGGCACGGTCTTGGTTTTATTAATGATTGTCTTGTTGGATAAAATAAATTTCGGTTCAATGAGCAAACATGAGTATTTGCTTTCTTTTATTGTCAGCCATGAAGCGAGCGCCGGAAATTCTTTTGAAGGAGTATTTAAAAAATATCTTAAAAACAGTATGTTGTTGAATATCAATTCAAAACAAGATGGAAAAGCTTCGGAAATGACATATCACGCCAGTTTTGCCGATGAGAGCAAGAAAGAGGAGTTTGTTAGGGAATTATCAGGAATGTCCGGAGTGGAAAAAGTCCACCTTATCACTTCTAAAGAGGATGTGGAATATTAGTCAGATTTAAAAGAAAAATTCCGGTTCAGGCCGGAATTTTTTTAGTCTCTCTTTTTATGGAGAAGAAATAAATGAGCATGAGCGGTATTGGCAGAAGAATTACGTATTTAAGGCCGATAAAAAATAAAATAGCGACCATAAAAAATCGAGATATAAAACAAGATACGAGAGTCAGATATGATGAGCTGTATGTTTGTTTGTTTTCTAACTTTATAAACAGTTCGGTTTCAATATTCAGGTAAAAAAGCAGATAAACTATACCAAATAAGAAATTGGTTATGATAATGTGTCCGGGCAGACAGAATCTGTATATGGATAAAACTATAATCAATATGGCGCTGATGTATTTTATTTTTTGCCTTAGGTCTTTTTCCATCAGTCGATTTTTAATTTTTTCGGTAATGATTACATTTGCGAAAGAAGAGGCAACAGCGATCAGACCGATATCTATCAACGGCCAACCGCTTTCATAAGCGTAGATTGCCCAAAACGTGAAGATTATAACTTCTAGGGCCGATAAAATAGAATAATTAAACAGTTCTCTTTTTATTTCTTTGAATTTAATTTTTGGAAGATTAAAGCCGTTAATGTCGTCTTTGTTTATTTTAAGAAGAGGAATAATTGAAATGGACAAAAAGAATATGGATATCGCGATAAGAAAGACAGTAGAGTAGCCAAGCACGAAAGCTCCGATCAAGGGTGGAATTATGCCGGCGAGGTTCAAAGCGTTGGCGGCATTGGCGACATTTTTGCCGGTATGTTTCTTTTTTGAATAATGATTGATTATAGAAAAATAGGAAATATAATAAAAACCGTAGTAGGCGCCTTCAAAAATCAGGATGCCCGCGAAGACGGCGCCGGTAATTTTTGAATAATTGAGTAGTAAAAGAAGTATAATTTCCGCGATTATTGCCAGATAATTAAAAAAAATCACTCGATGGTGGTGGAAAGTTTTTTGCGCGATGTATGAGCAAATGATTGTGACAATAGACGACAGCAAAATATAGGAAAAAACCAGATTGAGCGAATAGCCGTTTTTGAGCATGATGATGGGCACAAAAACTGAATACATTTCTCGGCCGACAAAATGTAAAAACACTGAGATATCAAATTTTTTTAAAGCGGATTTTTCTGAGAGCATATTGTTATGGTCAATATATTTATATATCTGTCATTATGAACCCCCTCTAGCTCCCCCTTGAAAAAGGGGGAGAGGAATTTCCCCTCCTTAGTAAGGATGGGTTAGGGGTGGTTGATAAAAAAGGGAGCGAATGACAGAGGATTATATTAAATTATATCATATTTGGAGCATAAAAAAGAGAGCCCCGGACTTAGTCGGGGCTCTCGGAGCAGAATAGCGCGTTAGCGTTATTTTGCGGACAACAGGCGGGAAAATTCCAGGCGCGCGATGCCTCGGTAGAGGTGCCCGCCGACCTGGTCGTTGAAGTTTAACAGGTCATCGAGCTGGGGACGAAGATCTTCCGCGTTTTTGTTCGCGGACAGCTGAAGGCTGATGAGCTTGGCGAAAGCTTCCGCTTCCACATAGCCGTGGATGTGCTTCAGGAATTCCTGGCCGGCGAGGTCATCGCCCAGCTCAATGTGCGCTTTCGCGCTGAGCGCGGCGACAGTCGCTCCGAAGCCGTCAAGGCTGATCTTTCCGTTCAGGATCCATGATTGCAGTTTGGCTGTCTCCTCGTAGGAGTACAGCTCGCTACCACCAAGAGAGATATCAGGGTTGATGGAAACCAGCGTCAGTTCGTGGCAGAGCACATTGGCCGTTTCGTGGTATTCGGCATCAGTGCCTTTGGCAACATCAATCAGATGTTGGCCGGCGACATTGACCTCGATTGCCAATTCCTCAAGCTCGTGGTTGCTCGCTTGGATGACGATGGCCTCCCACAACAGGAACAGCAAGTGGTGGTAGCCGGCGCGCGCTTGGCTGAGCTTGTCGGTCGCGTAGGTGACGGAGTTCTCGCACAAGTCGGCGCATTTGCCGAAGTTGCCGAGCGGGAAATGCACTCCCCAGATGCCGTGATACAGGACGAGTTCGATCAAGCGCTTGGCGCGGACCTTATCGTCAATGTTGTAGATGTTGGCTTGAGCTGTGGCCAGCAATTTGGCGGCAGACTCAAGACCTTCGCGAGTTTCCAGACGGCGCAAGCCGTGCGCTTGCTCCACCATGAAGGTGGCGGCTCGTTCGGTACTGTCAGACAAGGCCGCGGCGTAATAGCAAGCCTCGATGTATCTAGGTAGCAGATCTTTGTTGTAGATCATTTCCGCTCGATGCGGAAAATCGTTGGCATCCGTGTTGTCGGGTAGCGCCCGCCAGATCTCTGCGAGTTCCTTTGGTGTCATTTTCCTTTTCCTTTGTTGTATTGTACAGTGGTGTGGCTTTTCAGGCAGATTGCCTTAAAGACAAACATCCTGACAACACTAACATAAAATAGCGTTTTTGTCAACCCCGTCACCTTTCTGAAAATATATCTCGTTTGCCAAAGTGCGAAGACGGAGTCGTCCCGATTGCGTTCAATCGAGGATCCTCGACCACGGTCGGGACCTTACGGCTTTGACTTTTTTAGCCCATTATCACTGCCAGAATGGTGACGGGGTCAACCTCGACTATGTTTACCACGCCTATTGGCGGGGGCGGAGTTAATAAATAAGAAAGCCCCCGACCGAGTCGGGGGCTTGTTGGGGTTGTGAGGATTTTACTCCTCTTTGTCGGGGGTGGGCTTTTGCCCATAGGTTAGCAACCGAAGTTGCTCCGATGGGATAAAAATCACCCCGTTTTTGAGCCCTTTGACTGCCCAGTCATAGAGCTCTAGATCACCCGTCTCCAACGCCCTCTGTTTGAGGGCAAGGAGACCCTTGCTCTCAATTGCCCGGTTTCGTCCGGGCCGAAGCGCTGTTTTGATAATTTTTATCATGGCTCCCTCTTTAAGGGTGGGTTTGGGTGCTGTGATGCACCCAGACACCCTTGTTTGAGGGGTGTTCGAGCACATCAAGCGATGATAGCATAAAATTGAGCTTTTGTCAAGGGTGGGGGTTGAAAAAATTATATAAATAAGCTACAATATAGCTTGTAGCTGGTAATAAGTAAACAGTAAATAGTTATAATCTAAAATCTATAATTCTATAATCTAAAATCTTTAATCTTTAATCTGTTCGGATATGAACATACTATATATAGGTTCGGGGTTTGTAGGCGCCTGTTCGGCAGCCGTATCGGCCGATAGCGGACATAATGTGCTTGTTTTTGATATTGATAAAGAAAAAATCAAGAAATTAAGCTCCGGGGACAGGGATACTATTGAGTCCTGTCTTTTTGAGGAAGGGCTGGGCGATTTGCTTGTCCGCCACAAAGAAAGAATTGATTTTACCACCGACTATGGCAAGGTGGAGGATTTTTTGGAGAACTGCGACGGGGTTTTTATGTGTTTGCCGACTCCGGAAATCGGGGAAACTGGCGAGAGCAATTTGGAATATTATTATGCCGCGGCGGAAAAACTGGCCGAATCCTTAGCAAAAAGAAATAAGGGCGCGCAAGAAAAATATATTGTGATTATAAACAAGAGCACAGTGCCGATTATTATGGTGGATAAGACGCAGGAAATATTGAATGCGCGCGGAGTAAAAAATTGCGGAGTTGTATCCAATCCGGAATTTTTGGTGGAAGGCAAAGCGATTTCCGGTTCATTAAAACCGGACCGCGTCGTTATTGGCGCGTGGGCGGAAAAAGATTTTGAGATAATGCGCGCGGTTTATCAGAGATTTTATGACGCGCCGACAGTGGAATATATTGAAGTCAATCCAAAAGAAGCGGCGGCCGGAAAATTATTGGCGAATTTTTATTTGTTTAATAAGTTGGCGATTTGTTTTGATGTCATCGGCCGGACTTGCGAAACTTTTTCCGATTTACAGTTTGAAAATATCCGTCGGATTTTAACCAGCGACGAGAGAATCGGCAGTTGGGGATTTTATGATAGCGCTTATGCCGGTGGCAGTTGTTTTATCAAAGACGCCCGCTCTTTGGCGCATCAATTGCAGACATCGGACCAGGAAGCGATTATGGTCAATGAAACTTATTTAGCTAACAAAAGACAATTGGAAAAATTCATCGGGCGCGCGCATAGCGAGGCCGGAGTGGAATGGAGAGATAAAAAAGTGGCGGTAGTCGGACTGGCTTTTAAACGCGACACAAACGATACGCGCAATGCAATGAGCATTGAAGTTGTTCAGCATCTGCAAGAACATGGCGCCGCTGAAATAAAATTGTATGACCCGGTGGCGATGGAAATGTTTAAAGGATTATTTCCCAAATCGGATGTAATCAAATATTTTGACAATGAGTTTGATGCGATTAAAGATTCTGATATAATTATTATCGGCACGGATTGGCCTCAATTCCGCGGTTTGGCTGATGTGATTATTGAGAAAATAAATAAAAATACTTTGTTAATGGATGGCCGGAGAATGCTTCAGCACCGATATGATGATTTGCAAAAAGCGGGGTTTAGCATCATTGCCGTCGGCAGTCCCTTCTTGAAAGGACATTTAGCAGAGTAAGCAGATAGTGTTAGTAATCCGTAACTCGTAATCCGTAACTCGTAATTTGGTATGCTAATAAATAATTTTTATGATTTGGATGCTTGGAAGAAGGGACATACGCTGGTTATAGAGATTTATAAGATAACAAAAAATTTTCCAAAGGATGAATTATACGGAGTGGTAAGCCAATTAAGGCGCGCGGCGAGTTCAATCACGGCTAACATAGCAGAAGGATTTGCCAGGTATCATTTTAAGGATAAGATAAGATTTTATCATCAGGCCAGAGGCTCGGCTGCAGAAGTTCAAAATTTTCTTTTATTAGCAAAAGATCTAGAATATATTTCTTTGGAAAATTGTAGAGAATTTGGTAAAAAAACTAAAGAAGTGATGCAATTAATAAATGGTTTAATTCGATCAATTGATAAACAACAATAATTACGAGTTACGATTTACGGATTACGAGTTACTTTTCACTTAAGTTTTATATAATTATATTAATATTACGAAATATTGATTTTAAGTAATAAATTATGCACTATCTAATCACCGGTGGCGCCGGATTTATCGGCACAAATATCGCTATAAGATTATTGAAAGACGGGCATAAAGTCCGCGTGCTGGATAATTTCAGCGCGGGCAGAAAAGAAGAACGCATCCAAAAAGACGCGGAGTATATGGAAGGCGATATCCGCAATATGGCGGATGTTAATAAAGCGATGCAGGGAATTGACGGCGTGTTTCATTTGGCGGCCGTGCCCCGCGTCCCTTATTCCGTGGAACATCCGGACGAAACCAATGAAGTGAATATTGGTGGCACTCTTAATGTTTTGATGGGCGCGCGCGACAATGGCGTTAAGCGTTTGGTTTTCAGCACTTCATCTTCCGTATACGGAGGCAACAAAGGCGAGATTGCTTTGACCGAAGATATGAAGTTTGAGCCGAAAAGCCCTTACGCTCTGCAAAAACTCGCCGGGCAG
>MFQY01000059.1:38614-40106 GCA_001783185.1 Candidatus Magasanikbacteria bacterium RIFOXYC2_FULL_40_16
CTTACGCGCTGGTGATGGGCAAGTTCCTGTTGCAGAGGTCAAAAGGCGAGCCAATGACGATTTGCGGGGATGGGGAGTATTACCGTGATTATACCCATGTGAATGATGTGGTGGAAGCGAATGTTTTGGCGATGCAAAGCGATAAAGTTGGCCATGGCGATATGATAAATATTGGCAACAATAATCCTTATTCGGTTAATCAACTGACAAAATTAATTGGCGGGGAAACCGTGAAAGTTGAACCGAGATTGGGTGATGCCCGTTATTCAAGAGCCAATAACGAGAAAGCAAAAAAACTTTTGGGTTGGCAACCGACGATTGATTTTGAAGACGGAATTAAGATGATGAAAGAGGAGTGGGGATTGGAGTAATTATTAAATTTTATTTTTTAAAGACGGATAAGTGTCCTCTCGTAGTTTTATGACAATTTGTCATCCCCCCGCTGTACAGCGGGGAGGGATCTCACTGTCATTGCGAAGGAGCTCAAGCGACTGTCGCAATCTCGTGAATTGTCTTTTCCACTTTTTGGCAGCAAAAACTGGAGGCAAAACTGCCGAGCTGATGGTTTTGTAAAGCACTCATTAATGTATTTTCTCACTCACCCCGCTGTACAGCGGGGTGCCCCCATTATGGGGGTATGCTCAAAAATACATTAACTCGGTCTTTAAAAACCATAGGCTCGGGGAATTGTGATTGATTGACAATGATTCAATTTTATGTTTAAATGTATTTCAGACAAACAACAGGAGGGATAGATAGAATGAAAGCTCTTTTCAATAATATTCAGGGAATGCGTCGGATAGCTTTGATTACTTTGGCAGTTATAGTCGTAGGTCTGGCTGTATTCAGTATTTCTTACAAGTTCTGTGGTGATGCGGAAAAATCTGCTGTTTCCGCTTCTGCTATCATTACCGTTATTGCCTTCGTTTCCGCCCTCGCTTCCGCTTCCTTCACCACCATCTTTATTGCTTTCGTTATTGCGATTGCCTTCTCTTCCACCTTCGCCCCTATCTTAGCTATCATTACTGCCATTGCCTTTACCTTCGTCACCGCCTTTGTCTTCGCCATCGTTTCCGCCACTATTTCTCCCAACAGTAATTATGAATCCAAACCCAGGGAGTTTAGGTCAATTCTTTTTTGGGTAATTACGGCAGTTGTTTTGGTGATGACAATGCGGATGCCATACCTGGCAGATATTGTTCTGGTCGCGTCCGGTGCGGGGATTGTTTTTCTTCTGGTAGAGAGCAAATGCCGTCTTCGCCAGCAGTCGCGCGATCCAGGCGTCTGATAACAGGCAATCATTCTATTCCGCCCCGATGAGCTACAAGCTTGTTGGGGCTTTTCTTCTTTATAAAACAAAACAATCCCGACTTAATCGGGATTATTTTATTTTAATATATTTCTAGTGGCTATGAACTATTGGCTATTGGTTATTATAAATAACTTTTTACCAGATCGGCGGATTTTTTCAGTTTCTTTTTTTCCTCGGTAT
>MFQY01000060.1:0-119 GCA_001783185.1 Candidatus Magasanikbacteria bacterium RIFOXYC2_FULL_40_16
ATATCAGAGCAAGAAATCGTTTGGGGTGGGGGCAGACCGGACATTTCAGGTTTAATGTAGATACGGAAAATCCGGAAAGTTTTGAAATAAAAGAAGTGGAGAGAAAGGACAGAAGCGAT
>MFQY01000060.1:250-4547 GCA_001783185.1 Candidatus Magasanikbacteria bacterium RIFOXYC2_FULL_40_16
ATCGGGCAAGCATATTTTGAAAGCCAAAGCGGTTGATAAAGCGGGTAATTTTGTAGAGAGTTCAATTGAGTTTGATGTGGAAAAATTACCGCCTCCGATTTTTACCGATTATCCGAGCACTCTGGACACAGACCAATTCTTTGTGCTTGAGGGAATGTCAAAAGAGGGCAGTGATGTTAATTTGTATATACAAAAAGACAGAGAACAAGTTTTGACTTATGCGCTTAAAACCAGCGAAACCGGACGGTTCAGATACGTTGCCGATGATAAATTAAAAGAAGGTGTTTATAAAGTGTGGGCGGATGCTGTCGGCAAGAACGGCGCTAAAAGCGAAGCCAACGATCCAATAAAGATAATTGTCAGGCCGTCCGAACTTATGCGTTTTGGAATGTCTTTGATAACAGCGTTGTCAATAATTATTCCGATTATTGGGTTATTGATACTGCTGATATTTATTTTGTGGTATTCTTGGCATAAATTTAAAAAGTTCAGAAATAGACTGCAAAAAGACATCAGACGCGCGGAAAATAACGCGCATATGGCGTTTAAGAAGTTAAGGCTGGATGTTAAGAAACAAATTGATATTTTGGAAAAGACGAAAAAGGAACGCGAATTAACGGAAAGCGAGAAGCGGATGATAAAACAGCTCAAAAATGACCTGAACGACGCCGAGGGAATTATCTCAAAAGAGTTCACTGATATAGAGAAAGAGGTTAAAGACGGGTAAAATCAGCTTGCTTTTTAGGGCTAATTTTGCTATTATAAGGCTCGGAAAGGATACTATATATATGGTAACAATTTGGAATGATTTTTTATATACCCCCTTGTTTAACCTGTTGGTTTGGATGTATAACGGCTGGGCAGGCGGAAATCTAGGGTGGGCGGTAGTCTATTTAACAATAATTTTGCGTATTGTTTTGTTGCCATTTTCATTGATAAATGATTACAATAGAGTGAAGAACCAGGCTCTTTATATGGAGATAAAAGAAATTGAAAAGGCGTATCAAAATGATGATGTGGTCAAAAAACAGGAAATCAGAAAAGCGATGAAAAACAGGCGTGTTCAGCCATGGGCCAAAGTCATTGTGCTGGGGATACAGGCTTTGGTATTGGTGCTTTTGTATCAGGTGTTTATAGACGGTTTGACAGGAGAAAGAATTATTGAAGTTTTGTATCCATCAGTGGCGTGGCCGGGAGTGATGAATACCTATTTTTATGGGTTTGATCTGGGGATGAGGCACAGCCTGGTTTGGCCGGGGATTGTCGGTTTATTTTTGATGGCGGAGATTTATTTCAATTTCCGCCGGTTTAAAGGCAAGATTGAAAAAAGAGATTTAACTTATTTTGTTTTATTTCCATTGTCAGTATTTGTTTTGCTCTGGGTTTTGCCGATGGTTAAATCGTTGTTCATTTTGACTTCCCTTATTTTCTCCGCGATATTGGGCAATATTGCCAGAGTATTTTTTCAGGAAATGGTAAAAAGAAGGTTTGTAAAATTACCTAAATAATAAATTAATTAATAATAAGTCCATAGCCAAAAGCCAATAGCCAATAAAAAACTATTGGCCATGAACTATGAACTACGAACTATTTTTATATGTCCGAATCACTTGATAAGCTAATGTATTCCTTCGTGATGGAGGATGTGTTGAAAGGTCTTTTTATTTATGTTCCGCCGGGATATGTGGCCTGTGTTTATGATTTGGGACGGGGCGTGCTTAAAAAAGTTTTGACCCCGGGCCTTCATTTTAAGATTCCATTTTGGCAGAAAGCCAAGCTTTTTAACACCCAGACTTTGGAATACAGTATTTCTAGAGATTTTAATTCACAGAACGAAAGAGCTTTGGGCGATATTCCGATAGCGGCTATGACTAAAGATGGAAAAAGAATCGCGGTGGAAGGCACGATTTTGCTCCGTTTGGATATCCATCAGATTCCTTCAATTTGGCAGACAATCGGCGAGGATTTTGTCGCCAAGATTATAAGGCCGACTGTCCGAAGCCGTATCAGAATGGTGACGACTCGTTATGACCAGGGGGAATTGGTAGGGGAGAAACGCGACGCGGTAGAAGATGATTTGAAAAATGAGTTGGAAAGAATATTTTATTCCAGAGGTATTTTTGTGGAGAATGTGCTTTTGGGCGAGATCGCCAATATCACAAAATATGTTAATGTCGCCAAGGAATAAGTCCCGATTTGCTTTGAGCAAATCGAGGATCCTCGATTTTGTCTGAAGACAAAATCGGGACAGAATAAGAAAAAAGACGGAAGACTTAAGATGTAAGAGAAAATCCCCCCGACTAAGTCGGGGATTTTGTTTTTGTCCACATTGAGCTTTTGACAGAAAGTGTTATAAGTAGTAAAGTAATAATGTAATACTTTACTACTTATTACATAAATATATGAATACTATAGTTAAAGCGACAACCAAAGGACAGATTACCATTCCCGCCGCTTGGCGACGCCGTTTTAAAACGAATCGTTTTTTGGTTGATATTAAAGATTCTCATTTGGAAATCAAGCCGATTGATCTGGATAATCTTAATAAACCTCAAGAATATACTGTTTTTGATGCTTTGCGCGATAATAAGGGAAAAGGAATTAAAGCAAAGGATTTGTTAAAAGTTTTAAAGAAAACCGTTTAACCCGCGGATATGGATAAAATAGAGAAATTATTAAGAAAAATCAGTCATCCTGACAGAGAAAGACTGCTTAAAATAATCAGTAAATTATTAAGCGGAGAGAAAAAGGATTTGGATATAAAAAAAATAAAAGGAGCTGAATTTTACAGATTGCGTTCAGGACGGTTTAGAGTGATTTTTCATTACGAGGGAGCGAGTAAAGAAATAATAATTGACAGTATAAAGTTGAGAGACGAAAACACATATAAATAGGGATTGTTTTAGGATATCCGCCGTTTGAACGGCGGGTTTTTTGATCAACCCTCTCCCGTTATACAGCGGAACGGTTTATAAGGGTACCTTATCCCGATTTCACATCGGGACGGATTACTTTCAGTTATATTGACCCCGTCACCTTTCTGAAAATATCTTTTATCCCCCAAAATACAAAGACGAAGTCGCCTCGCGGCTTTGACTTTTTTAGCCCATTATCTTTGCCAGAAGGGTGACAGGGTTGACATCTACTTATCCACATGGTATATTAGCACTCAAATACAAAGAGTGCTAAAATGTACTGGTAATGAACTCATAGCGAGTCTTTATTCTGTCATTGCGAAGGAGCTCAAGCGACTGTCACCCCCCGACTGAGTCGGGGGATAAGTGTTCCCTTACAATCCCGTCTTGCCCCCTGTCATTGCGAGGCCTTTAGGCCGTCGCAATCCCAGAAACAACGGGATTACTACGCCCTTGAGGGCTCGTAATGACAGTCATAAATAGGATTAATTTTTTAGCTAAATAATTTGTATATTCGGATATAGAAAGTAAAAAAGAGGTAAAATTATCATTTTTATGGAAAATCGGAAGGATAAATTATTGCAACTAATTATAGAAAATTATTTGGAGACGGCCGATCCGGTCGGGTCCAAGTTTTTGATAGAATCGGCAGATTTGGAATTGAGTGGCGCGACGGTAAGGAATGAAATGCGTGAGTTGGAAGAGGAAGGATTTTTAAGTCATCCGCATACTTCAGCCGGGAGAATTCCCACGGAGAAGGGTTATGATTATTATA
The DNA here is from genome assembly GCA_001783185.1 of Candidatus Magasanikbacteria bacterium RIFOXYC2_FULL_40_16. Lineage (GTDB taxonomy): Bacteria > Patescibacteriota > Patescibacteriia > Magasanikbacterales > UBA922 > XYB1-40-15. Next base: position 3,941 of record MFQY01000060.1, read on the forward strand.
TCGGCAAGATAATGAAAGTATATAAACCGGATAATAAAATTAAAAATGAACTGGGAAAAATCGCCAAAGAAGACGAAGATGTTTTAAAGAAAATTGCGAAGCAGGTGGCGGAGTATTTGGATAATTCCGTGATATTCGCGTCAGATTTAAACAGCATATATTATACCGGCATTTCCAATTTATTTTCTCAGCCTGAATTTAGGGATTACGCGCATACGGTAAGCGTGTCGGCGATTTTTGATGAGTGCGAGGATAGAATGGAAAGTTTGTATGAAGCGATAGGATCAGATGTGGAAATATTGGTGGGGAAAAATAATCCTTTTGGCAATACTTGCGGTATTGTGGCGATTAAAATGGGTGAAACGGGGTTGTTCGCGGTTCTCGGACCAATGAGAATGGATTATTCAAAGACTGTCGGGATTTTAAAACTTATAAAGGAAATAATTTAATTTTTTATGTCTAAAGATAAAAATCCTTCGGCTGACGCTTCCGCCATTACGGCGGACAGGCAGGGTAAAGAAGAGGTTGAGGAATTGAAAATACAATGCGAAGAATATAAAGCCGGCTGGATGAGGGCGCAGGCTGATTATCAGAATCTGCAAAAAGA
>MFQY01000060.1:4646-4829 GCA_001783185.1 Candidatus Magasanikbacteria bacterium RIFOXYC2_FULL_40_16
CGATTGGCAGGCGGGTGAGCAATTAGCAAATAAAAGCGACCCGTGGGTTGAAGGTGTAAAGCTTGTCCTAAAGCAATTTGCCGGAATATTGAAAAATCATGGAATAGAAGAAATAAAAACTGTCGGGGAAATGTTTAATCCGGAATTGCATGAAGCGGTTGGCGAGGAAGAAGTTGAGGGAAA
>MFQY01000060.1:4957-5069 GCA_001783185.1 Candidatus Magasanikbacteria bacterium RIFOXYC2_FULL_40_16
ATTTCTAATTTTTAATTCACCTAATAAAATTTAAAATAAAAATTAATATAATTATTATGAACTACGAAATGAATAAAGAAATTGAAGCGAGCGTTGAGAAGGAATGTGTCGG
>MFQY01000061.1:0-13623 GCA_001783185.1 Candidatus Magasanikbacteria bacterium RIFOXYC2_FULL_40_16
TCCAAACTTTTGTCCACGTATTCATAATCAGTCTTTATATAATATCCGGTATTTTCTTTGCCGGTAAAAGCGTTATATTCCGCGCCCAGCCGGTCAATCTCCCTGGTCAAAATCAAGGTGCTTTTTCTCTTTTTCGTGCCTTTAAACATCAGGTGTTCAATATAATGTGAAACGCCGTTCATCTGCTTTGTTTCATATCTTGAACCGACCGGATAAACAACCAAAACCGTCACTGAACGGGTATTGTTCTGCGGTATTAAAACAACCTTAGCTTTGTTATTCAATTGATATTGTTCAAACATAATCTAAAGGCTTAAGATGCTTAGAATGCTTACAAAGCTTAAAAGGCATTGTGAGCCTCGTAAGCCTTGTGGGCTTTTTAAGCCTTTTCCAATTTCTCATCTAAATAATCGCCCAATTCCGCAATCACCACTCTTTCCTGCTTCATAGTATCTCGATCTCTAACCGTCACTTTTTTATCTTCCAAAGACTCAAAATCAACTGTCACGCAATACGGTGTGCCGATTTCATCCTGACGGCGATAACGCTTGCCAATACTGCCGGTTTCGTCGTATTGAGTCATACAATTTTTTCTGACTTCGGCTTGAATTTCAGAAGTCAATTTTTGCAAAGGTTCTTTTTTAGATAAAGGCAAAAACGCCACTTTAATCGGAGCCAGTCTTTTATCCAATCTTAATACGACTTCTTTTTCATGTTTTGAATCCTCGTCGCCACTGCGCGTTTCCACTTCTTCGTAAGCATTCAACAAAAACGCCAGCGTGGCTCTATCTGCGCCGTCCGATGTTTCAATTATATATGGCGTATATTCCTCATTGGTTTCCAAATCTTTGTATTTCAAATTTTGTCCGCTGAATTTTTCATGCTGGCTCAAATCCCAATCACCGCGGTTATGGATACCGGCCAATTCTTTAAAACCAAGACCAGGATAATTAAATTCAATATCCCACGCTTCTTTTGCGTAGTGCGCAAGTTCGTCTTTGGCATGTTCGCGAAAGCGAAGATTGTCTTTTTTTATTCCATAATCCAAATACCATCGCATTCTTACTTCTTTCCATTCCTCAAAAGTTTTTTTAGCGTCTTTCGGATTGATAAAATACTGCTGTTCCATCTGTTCAAACTCCCGCGTTCTGAAAGTGAAATTGCCCGGCGTGATTTCATTTCTAAACGCTTTTCCGATTTGCGCGACGCCAAACGGCAATTTTTTTCTGGACGATTGCATTATGTTCAAAAAATTCAAATAGATTCCCTGACAAGTTTCCGGACGCAAATAAATTTCACTTCCTTCCCCCTCTATCACGCCCATTTGAGTCTTAAACATCAGATTAAATTTTCTGACATCAGTAAGCTCTCCCCCGCAATCCGGGCAAACCGCCTCAATTGGCTGATCCGGCCTGAAATCCGGCTTTATCCCTTTGCTCTCCAACAAGTGATCCGCGCGCCAGCGTTTCTTGCATTTTTTACAATCCACCAACGGGTCGGTAAAACCGGCCAAATGTCCGCTGGCCTCCCAAGTAGTCGGATGCATTAAAATAGAGCTGTCCAATCCGACAACATCATCACGGTCCTGCACCATCGCCTTCCACCACGCGCGCTTTACATTATTTTTCAATTCAACGCCAAGCGGGCCGTAATCATAGCAAGATGATAGGCCTCCGTATATTTCCGAAGACTGAAAAATAAAACCCCGCCTTTTGGCTAAACTTACGATTGGATCAAGTGATTCCATAAAAAAACTTAAAATAATAAAACCCTCTCCTAGGGGTTTATTATATCAAAAATACGGCTTTCGTCAAACTTGCTTATTCTGCTTACTCTGCCTAATCTGCTTATCAAACCGTATTTATTTCTTTCTCTTTTTCTTCTCCCAATTCTTTAATTTTATCATTACAGTCTTTCGCGGCCTTGTCCAAGTCCTCTATATATTTATATCGGTCATCCTCAGTGATTTCTTTGTCTTTTTCCGACTGCTCAATTTCTTTTTTAATTTCTTCGCGAATCTGTCTGGCTGATATTCTCCCCGCTTCCAATTTTTGATGAAGCACTTTTATCAGTTCCACTCTTCTGTCTTGGGTTAATTCAGGCAAAGGCAGACGCAAAAGCTTGCCATCATTAACCGGATTTATTCCCAGCTGTGAATTATTTATAGCCGTTTCAATCGCTTGTATGATTGATTTATCCCACGGCTCCACATTAAGCGTCTTGGCATCGGATATGGAAATTGACGCCAGCGTTTTCAACGGTTGTTTAACGCCATAAGCCTCCACCGTTATATCTTCAACCAAAGCCGGAGTGGCTCTGCCCGTCCTCAATTTAGACATTTCCCCTTTTAGATGCTCTATTGTCTTGTCAAACTGCTCCTTATAGCTCTGTATGTTCATACTCATTAATTTATACTGATTAATTATTGATTTAAACAGATTAATTGAATTTTTGAATAAATGTTTGGTATTATTCAGTTTGAATCATTTTCGAATCTGTCTAAATTTATGATTTATTTTTGCACTATTTTTGTAAACCCAAGATATAATACATCATCTTTCTCCGGATGCATATACAATACCGAAGGCAACTGATTGGAAGGCAATTTGCTCGTTATCCAGTTTTGCCCGCCATCAACCGACTTGTAAAAAGTAGACCGATTGCTTATCGTGGCCGTGTAGTAAATCTCATCCACTTTTTTCGGACTGACATAAAATCCAAATATATGCGTGCTTCCCGGCGGAGTTATCAAATTAATTGAATTCCAGCTGTCTCCGCTGTCCGAAGAAAACAAAATGCCAAAAGTTGAAATCCAATATAATCTTCCCGGTACTTTAGGGTGCGCGACAAATCTTCTGAACTCATTAGCCTTGGAGTAGTCCTTCATCGTGTCTTTCAGCGACACCCAATTATCACCGGCATCTTTTGACCTCATTAGGCCGTCCTTTTTAGTGACAAGATAAAATATATCTTTCTGCAACATATCAGGAACAATTTCAACCAATTCAATTTTCAATCTGTGTAAAGTATGCCAGCTCTTCCCCGAATCAAGACTTTGGATTATATCCCCATTGTTTAATGCCGCCAGTATTTGATTTGACACTGTTGGATTAATCGCTATAGAGGCGATGCGCACATTTGGCCTTGATTCTATGTATAATTCCGTCCAAGAACGGTTACAATCATCAGAATGCAGTATTTTCCCGCCGTTGGAAACAAAAATACCACATTTGTTTTCCGGGTCAACCGCGATGCTGTAAATCGGTCCTTTCTTCAAATCGCCCTCCGGCTGTTGCCAGCTTGCGCCCTCGTCATAGGAATAGAAAAAACCATTGTCCGGCGTGGCCCAATAAAGCGCCGCCGGATCTTGCGGGTCGGTAAAAATTTTGTAAACATCCACCGTGGAAATATTTTTCACTCCGGTCGACGACGGCAAAAGTGAAATCTGCTTCCAATTTTCGCCTTTATCAACCGACATAAACATCCCGGCCGGACCCAATTGTTCGGTCTGTTTGTTTCCACCGCCAAATGATATACACCCCGCGCCAGTGAGCAAAAACACCAGTGATAGCAATCCCACATATAACAAAGTTTTTTTCATATGTTTTAATGATTTAATGTTTTAATGTTTTAATGTTAGGGCATTTCCAACAACATCTGCTCAATTAAAATCCTCGGATGGATATTATTTTCCAACTGCAACCTGGCCTCTTTCAACTTATTCATTATTTTTAAAATTGGCCCATCACCGACTTTTAATTTTAGTTTCGCTTCCAACAAATTATTATTGCTGTGCAACAACCCTCTCAATACGCTTTGCCAGATATCTATTTCCTTCATCAATTTTTCCCGGCTGGCGATATGATCGACTTTATCGCCGAAAACATCTTCAACTTTTTCCAATTTTTCATAAAATGGCCGGTTGAACAAAGTAATAAACCGAAAAATCTCTTTTTTATATTCATTATAGCTGTCTTTATCATCCACCCACCCCAACGCCAAACCGGGCAATCCACCGCTCAACTTTACAATTTCATCGGCTTCACTTTCGCTGACGCCTTTTCGCAGGACGCCTTCTTTAATCGTTTTTTTGGAAACCACGCTGAAATTAATCGTCTGACATCGAGATCTGATGGTCGGCAAAAGCAATTCATAATTACGCGCTATCAAAAACAATACTGACTTGCCTTTCGGTTCTTCCAAAGTTTTTAAAATCACATTCGCGGAACTGTTATTCAATTTTTCCGCGTTGTCCACGACCGCCACTTTATAACCGCCCATAAAGCCTTTTTGGCTCAAAAAAATTTTTACATCCCTCATCTGATCCGCGTCTATATTCTTTTTCAGTTTGCCGGTTTTTTGGCTGATTTCCTGGTCAACCAATAAATAATCCGGATAGGTTAACAGTTTTTCCAAACTAATGCCGAATAATTTCGCGCTTATATTCTCAGCCACAAACTTTTTGCCCAGATGCTCCGGACCGGAGAAAATATAAGCATGGCTCAAATTTCCGGTTTCAACCACCTTATCAAAATAATTTAAAATTTTCTCGTGCCCGATAACGCTATTCATAGCAAAATTATACCACATTAGCCCTTCTTAAACAACTTAAGCGTTTCTTCCGCGCATTTGGCCCAAGAAAATTCATTTACTCTGCTAAAGCCCGCTTGTATGTGTTTCTTCCGCGCGTCTTGGTCATTCAACAGAACGGAAATCGCTTTTGTTATTTCCCAAACATCAAATCTGTCCACATAAATACACGCGTCTTTGCCGATTTCTTCCAGACTTGAACCGCTTGAAGCCACCACCGGAATACCGCTGGCCATCGCATCCAAAATCGGCAGGCCAAACCCCTCATACAAAGAAGGAAACACAAATACTTCCGCCCCGCTCATTATATATTTTAAATCTTCCGTATCAACATAGCCCGGCCTGACAATCTTTTCCTTATATTGGCTCTCATTGACCACGTTCATAACTTCTTCATACCCATAACCCGGCGAGCCAACCAACACCAAACTCAATTCCCCGTTTTTTGTTTTTTTGGCGATATGGTTAAACGCCTGAACAATTCTTCTGGTATTCTTTTTTTCTTCCAAACGCCCAATACTCAAAATGTACGGCTTTTTAATATTATATTTTTCCAGCATGGCTTGCTTTTCTTTTTCATCCAAATTTCCGCCATAGCGATTATCATACCCATGATATAAAACACTGACTTTATCCGCGTACTGTTCCAGCTTCATACTCAACAATTCATTTTTTGTAAAATTGCTTGGGACAATAATTTTCCACAATTTTTTTAATCCTGTCTTGGCGGACCAAATCGTGTACCATCTTTGAAATTTATTATAGCTTTCAGGAAATCTCAACGCGGCGACATCGTGAATCGTCATAACCGTTTTCTTCGGATGTATTATCGGAAACACATGCGACGGAACAAACAAAACATCCGGCGGGCTTATCAGCATTTCCAAACTTAGTCTTATTTGCGTCCAAAGACGCTTCGGTGGCCATGATAAAACTTTCGCGGTCCAATTCTCCGGCAATTTCGCGATTTCGCCTGTCAGCTTTTCTCTGGAATACAAAACAAACTGGATATTTCTACCAGCTTGCGTTCCGCTTATTTTTTTTAAATTTTTTATCAGATGCCAGGTATACCATTCAACGCCGGTTTTATTTTTATTGTTGGCGCGCGAGGCATCAATACCAATAACCATAATGTTTTAATGTTTAAATTGCTCTATCGCTTCGCTTGCTTAAAATGACTGTATCTTCTAAATAACAATTACAACATTTTGAACATTTACAACAATTAGAACAATTATCTGGTTGCCATTATACTCCTTTTATAACTTTCCAAATTTTCCAGCGCTATTCCCGTTCCTTTCGCCACACACAATAAAGGCTCATCCGCGACATAACATGGCACTCCCGTCGCTTGAGCGATTAATTCATCCAAATTCCTCAACTGACTTGAACCGCCGGACATTATAATGCCTTTATCCATTACATCAGCTGACAATTCCGGAGGAGTTTTAAACAATACCTCTTTTACCGCCTCAATCAAACCTTCCATATCATGCTGTAAAGCTTCCGTGGTGTCATCCGAAGTCACTGTTAAAATTCTTGGCAAGCCGGAAATTACATCTCGGCCTTTTATTTCCAATGTCAATGGCCTGTCAATAAACATAGCCGAACCGACTTTTATTTTTACATCTTCGGCCGTGCGCTCGCCAACCGCCAAGCCGTGCTTGCGTCTAATATACTCGGCAATGGAAGCATCAAAACGATTTCCACCAATACGCACCGAACCGCAGGAAACAATTCCGCCTAAAGAAATAACCGCAATCTCAGCCGTGCCACCGCCAATATCTATTATCATATGTCCGGAAGCGGAGCCAATCGGAATATCAGCGCCAATCGCCGCCACTATCGGTTCTTTTATTATATACGCCGCGCGCGCTCCGGCCGCCATGGCCGCGTCAATCACCGCGCGCCTTTCCGTGGAGGTAATTCCGGCCGGCACCGCAATCATCACTTCCGGACGAAATAAACGAAAACCTCCCAGCGCTTTATTTATGAAATATCTAAGCATGGCCTCGGTCGTATGATAATTGGCAATCACACCATCTTTCAACGGACGCTCGGCAATTATCGTATCCGGCGTTCGGCCAATCATATCTTTAGCGTCATTGCCTACCGCTAAAACTTTTTTATCTTCTTTTGAAATCGCCACAACGGAAGGTTCATTAATCACAATACCGCGCTTTGGCACATGTACCAGCACGTTAGTCGTTCCCAAATCAATTGCGACTTTTTTTATCCACATAACAGAAATGCTCAAAAGGCTTAGTCCACTAACAATATAACAATTTAACGATTGAGTCAAACATTATCTCAATTAATTTAGTAAATAATGAACACAAATTGTATTCATTAACAATATTTTTATTTTCTCTTTTTCTGCGAAACATTAAAACCCAGATACCTGCCAAACATCAAATGCGTAACCGCGTCAATCGCCGGAATCGCGCTTACAAATATCATGGAAAAAGGTAAAAGCAACCACTGAAACACCATTGTAATATACCGGCTCTTTGAATGAGATTTCGGCGCTTTCGGCAAAAGCGGAAAACTCAATAGGGCAGACAAAAGCAACCCGACCATAGCGCTGGTAATCAGATATTGCAACAGGAACGGCGTATTAAAATACAAAGCGCTTTGTTTGATTGAATCGGACGCGATTAACAACGGCAAACGCGGTAAAAAAGTAATGATAATCGCCACCAATGCCCACGACCATTTTCCTTCCCATTCGTTCCAAATCCATTTAATCTTTTTCCACAAAGGAATTAATCTCCCTTTCTTTTTAAATTCCCAAATCAAATAAGGCACATGCTCCACTCCCCACGCCCAACGTCTTTGTTGTTTGTATAAATTCTTAATACTCTGCCACCAATTATCATCGCGGACAGTATCCATAGAAACCGGTATATACATCGGCGTAACCTTGTATTTTCCATTATACGCCAAAAAACATTGGTAAAAAATTCTTGAATCTTCGCTGACTATTCTTTTATCATGAAAACCGGCATCCACCAAAGCGCGCCAACTCATTGAATGGGAAGAAAAAGTCACTAGCGAATCCTGTTGCGCCAAAGCCGTCATCAACCAAAAAGTCGTGCCAAAAGCCATCACGCGCAAAACCGCCGGTGATTCCCACATATTATTATTGTATAAAGCGACCGGCTGATATGAAGTCCTGGTCGGCTCAGGATTGGTACAATACAAATACGCCAGATAACTGAAATAATATCTATCGCACACCGTATCAATATCAAAAATAGTCGCTATTACATTAGCATAATTCCAGCCTTTTTTATCAACATATTTTTGCATCATTCTTTCCGCGTAATGCATATTGGACCCCTTGCCCGGAATCTCGTCAATCAAATTTTTCGGATGCATCACACAAACCACTTCATCAAATTTATCGGCAAAAGCTTCCTTCGTTTTCGCCGATATGTATTCAAAATTTTCTTTTTTCCTTTCTTCCCCCGCGATTACCAGTGTGAATTTATTCTTGTCATAAACCGAATCAGCTACGCTTTTAATCGCCGGCTCCACCACGCCCCACTCCTCATCATATACCGTTAAAAAGATCAGATGTCTTTTGTCGTCCAAATTATTTAAAGATTTAATTTTTTCAAACCAATTGATGCTTTGGGTTTTTTTCAAACGCCTCCAAGCGATAATCAAATAAACGGAAAAATTAAAAACTTTCAAAACCCAATAGATGTCATATATAATTATGAAATAAACCAGCCATAACGGCTTGGTAAAAGTCAAAAAAAACATTAAAAAAATAGATAGCCAAATAGACAGGCCGGGCAAAATTTCATAAATTCTGTATTTTTGGTAATCTGACAGCATAAAAACATAAAAACATTAAAGCATTAAAACATTAAAACACGAGGGTATTAAAACAATTTGTTTTAATATTTTTATGTTTTAATGATTTAATGACTATCCTATATTGGGTTCGCCGGAATATTTTGCCGAAATATATTGCCCTACCGGCATTTTTTTTAATTTAGGTATTAATTTTTGCGCCTGTCCAACTTGTTCTTTGGCAATCGCCATAACCGGAATCTTCAACGCATAACCGAACACATTGGAAACTACCGCTGAAATCCGCGTGTTGGTAAAACTGCCTTTGCCGACCACGGCCATAATTCCTTTTAATCCTTTTTTATCAAATTTTTGTTTATTAAAAAAAGCATCAATTGATGTAAGTAATTCCCGGTTGCGTCCGGAATATTCAGCTTTACAAGATGTTTTCTCATCAAATAGCTCCAAATGGATTTTGTCTTTTTCCGAGAGATCAATCAATAAAAACATAGCGCTGGAATTTAGAATATGGAATTTATCCCGATTTGCTTCAGACAAATCGAGGATCCTCGATCCCAACTTGGTCGGGATCGGGAGAATTTAGAATCAAACGCCGAGCTTATTTATAACCTTAACATGAGGCGCTTCAAAAATGGAGAATAAAAATTTATCCATCACATGGCGTCTATCAGCAAATTCCTTTTCAGAAAGGATAGTATATCTTATTTCAAAACCGAATTCTTTTTCATATTTATCAATCATACGATTTACCGATCTTTCCTTGATATTGCCCACTATCAACAAATCAGTCGGCGCGGACTTGGCTCTGGTAAATTGTCCACTAAGCGCCAACAGTTTTACATCACCAGCGCTATCGGACAATTCGTCGGTAAATTTTTCTTCCCCCAAAGCTTGTTCCCTAACAAGCAGGGCGTGCATCTCTGAATACAAAATTGACTCTTTATTCAAAACATAATATTTTCTCAATTTCGCGCTACTTTCTTTTTCCGTGGATTTATTTTCAATCTCTTTTATCAGAGTGGACTTAATGAGAAGCTCCAGCTCCCTTCTGATGGCGTTTATTTGGACATCCAGCAAGCGGGTCAGCTCGCGAACATAAAAAGGAGTATCCTGTTTCTTAAAAAATATTTTAAGTAATTTCAATCTGGTTTTTGAACCAAAAATATGTTCAAGCATATAAAAAGGCTTATGAGAGGCTTACGAGGCTTATGAAGCCCAAAAGGCTTATTGACAAATAAACTTGTGGGCTTTTTTAAATTATAGTATAATTCCCTTAGATAAAAATGTCAAAGCGTATGGTAGATTTGCGTGAATTTTTTGTAGAAGGCGGGGATAATAAAAAATCCCATGTTTTACTGCAAATTACAGAGCCGGCCAACTCTTATGAACAAGAAAATAAGGGCTATTTTTTTGCATTGGCGGAAATAAACGGCGGGGATGATGAACAAGTTCAGCTTCTTCAGCAAATGATTGATGATATTGAAACCGGATATTACGAAACTAAGGACACAGACGAAAAAGATGCTTTTGAACTGACTCTTGAATATATAAACAGACGCGGGCACTTATTCTTAAATAAAAGAAGCGGAGATTTTAATTGTGTCATTGGCACAATCAACCGAGATAAAATATCTTTCAGCTACCACGGAAAACCGCTGATTAAAGTCATCTTCGCCAAAAGAGATAAATACGAATTATATAATGTGCTGGAAAATGAAGACGAATCATCCGGACAGCTGTTCTCCGCGATTATGCAGGGAGAAATAAAAGAAAATGATTTTTTCCAGATAGCGACTCCACATGTAAGCGACCACATATCAGACAGACAATTAATCAATACCCTTTCCGCCCGATCTTCAAGACAGAGTTCGGAATATATTCAAAAAATCTTATCATCTTTGCGGGACGGTTTGTCATATGGCGGAATAATAATTTCCATTCAGCCAAAAAATAAACGCGTTAAACCTTTAAGCAAGGAATTGGACGAGGAAGAAACCAAAGAAATAATTGAAGAAAAACCAAAACCGGCCGTACATGCGGACCCGCCGAAAAAGGCGGAAAGCGTTGAAACTAATTACCGTCCGCGAGAAGAAAAAGAATACGATTCCGTATTCAATATGATTCTGGTAAATCTGGGCCGATCGCTTGTCTTGTTATTGACGACGCTGTTTAAACTCTTGAAAAACTTCTTTGTTCTTATCGGCAAAGCCATACTCGGCCTTTTTATACTTGCCACCAACAAAGGCGGACAGCGGGCAATGGTCATTCAATCATTTAATGATTTTATCGCTTCCAAAAAACAATACATAAAAAATCTGCCTATCATCAGCAAAATCCTATTCTTACTAACTTTGCTTCTGGCGGTCATTTTCGCCGGCAGTATAATTTATTTGAACATCACAAAAAGCATCAGACAACAGCAACAAGACTATATCAATCAGACACAAGCGATTGAAGATAAAAAAACCGCGGCCGAGGCCAGTATGATTTATGGGGACGACAAAAAAGCTTTTGATTTGCTGAAAGAAGCGCAAAGCATGATTGATAGCTTGCCGATGAAAAATCAAGCGCAGGAAGAAAGAAAAAAAGAATTGATGTCCGGCATAACTGAAAATCTTAAAATCCTGCAAAAATTAAACACGGTTACGACGGAAATCATTGCCGACTTTTCCGCTGACCAGGCATCGGCTCAAACCGAAAAACTCGCCCGCATCAATGATATGATAATCGCTTACGGACCCAATGATTTATTCGTGTACAAATATGATATGAACACGAACGTCATAGAAAAAAAAGACCATCAGACAATACCAAATTTGTTCAAATCAAATACACCCAAAGAACAGGATAAAGTCGTATTTTTGACAAAGGAAAACGGAATCGCGGTCTATTCTCCGGAATCGGGTGTAATTTCTTCCAAAGAAATATTCAACGCGGAAAACTCCGTCCTCTCCGATATTTTCGTATACAGCCAAAAACTCTACGCCGTAGATACCGCTAATAATGAAATATACAGGCACAACCCCACGCAATTGGGCTATGATAAGGGTAGCGCCTGGTTGAAAACCGACACAGATATTCATGACGCGGTTTCTTTGGCGATAGACGGAGATTTATTCTTATTAAAATCAGACGGCCAAATCCTTAAATTCGTTTCCGGTTACCAGCAGGAATTCACCATTGCCGGGCTTGACCCGAAACTGGAAAACCCAACGGAAATCTGGACTTACAACAATTTAAAATATTTATATATATTGGAACCGACGCATAAGCGAGTCGTGGTTTTGGATAAAAACGGACAGATGTTGCAACAATACACCTCCGATTCCTGGCAAAATCCGACCGGAATGATAGTGGATGAAGAAAACAAAGTTATCTATATTTTGGACAACAATAAAATCCACCGATTTGGAACACAATAACAGACGGAAGAAGTAAGGCGGAAGGTGTAAGACGGGATGGAAGAAGTAATGTGTAAGGTGTCATAACAAACCAACTTACAAAAACAAACTACACCGACCATTATCATACAATAATAAAATAACCATCCCATTTTATGGGGTGGTTATTTTCATCACAGTCCAAGCCTATTGGCTACGAACTATGAACTACTGGCTTTTTTATTTCAACGTCACTTTGCCACCGGCTTCTTCAATCTTTTTCTTCATTTCTTCGGCTTCAGCTTTGGCGACATTTTCTTTTACAGTCTTTGGAGCGCTGTCAACCAATGCTTTGGCATCGGCCAATCCAAGACCGGTTAATTCTTTTACCACTTTGATAACGGCGATTTTTGTTCCGCCGGCTTCAGTAAGTTCAACTGTGAACTCGCTTTTTTCTTCGGCTGCCGCGCCAGCTTCACCGCCGGCAACAGGGGCTGCCATCATCGCCATCGGGGCGGCCGCGCTTACTCCGAATTTTTCCTCAAGCACCTTTACAAGTTCTGAAAGGTCAAGAACTGACATTTTTTCAACTTCCTCAACCAATGATTGAAACTTTTTTGGTACTTCTACATTTTGTTTTTCTTCTGACATACAATTAAAATTAGTTCATAGTTCATAGTTCGGAGCCATTAGTTTTTTTATTGGCTATTGGCTTTTGGCTATGAACTTATTAATTATGCTTTTGCTTCTTTAATTCCATTTAGGACATTGACCAGTCCGCGTATATTTCCGGCCAATACATTTACAAAACCGGAAATCGGGGCGTTCAAAGTGCCAACCAATTGGCCAAGCAATTGATGCTTGCTCGGTAATTTGGATAATTCCTTTACCTTACCCGCGTCAATGAATTGACCTTCAAGCACTCCACCGAACATTTCTATAACCTCATGCTTTTTAGCATAATCGGCTATAGTTTGAGCAGCGGCGACCTCGTCTTCGTATCCGAACACGACGGCTACTCCGCCTTTGAATGCTTTGGTATCAACCTCAAATCCGGCATCAGTCAAAGCTTTTTTCAACAAAGTTTTCTTACTCGCTATGTAGCTGATATTTTGTTTACGGCAAATTGCGCGAAGCTCTTCTGATTCCGTTACTTTCAGGCCTTGAAAATTGGCAAAAACGACTGATTTGGCGTTTTTAATGCCATCAACCAGCGTTTGGATATTTTGTTCTTTTTGTTGTTTGGTTTTAGCCATAACTTTCCATTAAAAAACTGTGGTTTCTCACCACAGACTTACGGTTTATCCTCGACCTTAGATTTGACTTGGTAAACTTAGAAAACTAAGTGAACTAAGAAAAAATAGGATTACCTCGGTAGCATATTAAGGGTTAAAACCCAGCTACTGTCTGCGGTTTGATTTGTTTATATACTAATCTAATATCTTTACTTAGTCAACCCTATTGGATGTGGATAACCCATCCCCCACATCTTGACAAAAACCAAAAAATATGCTATTATAAACGGTCCTTTTGTGAGCATTCTGCCCACAAAAGGCATTTCCTTAACAAGGAGAATAAATCCCCGGTAAACTAAAAAATCCTCAAGGGAACGGGCCGTCACCCTCTTTCTGTGACAGAGGCGCGAGACCGCTCGAAGCTCCCAACCATTCAATCGGCCGCTCGAGACGCGACCAAACAAACCCATACCAAAAGGAGGAGGCCAATGACTTGGCCCGAACACGGATAAACAGCGCTAAAGCACCCCACAGGAAGGTGTGGGCGCTACGGGCAGAGCCCGCAGACCGTGGGCGGTATCCCGTCGTAGGAT
>MFQY01000061.1:13646-30046 GCA_001783185.1 Candidatus Magasanikbacteria bacterium RIFOXYC2_FULL_40_16
CGAAAACAACTCCGGCCGGAGCGCGGAAGAGATTGGGGGGCGTCCGTAGACGCTGTACGAGATCTCGGATGTAGCCGAGGCCAAACAAACCGGGGGGACACGGGAGGGGGGAAAGCTAATCCTAAGATAAAATCTTAGAGAAACAAACTTTCTCCCCCTCCCAAGACCCATTTCAAACCAAACGCCTTCGGGGCGATTTTTTTATTTTAGAATGTTGGGGTTGACTTAAATAAAAAAATATAGTATAATTTTTTCGTTAGTATTACCCACAACCTACCCCAGTATCAAAGCAAAGCTCGGTATGGGGCGTAGCAACCTAATAAGCTAAACGCGGCCCGTTCGTCTAATGGTTAGTCCCGATTCCGTTTTGTCGGAATCGAGGATCCTCGATTTTGTCTTCGGACAAAATCGGGAGACATCTCATCTTTTTATGTATCACACATATATATTGAAACTTAACGATGGGAGTTATTATGTGGGAAGTACATCTCGTTTAGAAGATAGACTAAAAAACCATGACGATAGGAAAGTAAAATCAACAAAAAATAACCTACCCTTTGAGCTGATATATAACGAAAAACACAAGACAAGATGTGAAGCGCAAAGTCGAGAATACCAAATAAAAAAATGGAAGAGCAGAAAAGCAATTGAAAGATTAATAAATACAAAATAAACATGGCCCGTTCGTCTAATGGTTAGGACACCAGGTTTTCATTCTGGTAATAGGGGTTCGATTCCCCTACGGGCTACCACGAAAAACCCCCGACTTAGTCTGGGGTTTTTGCGTCAAAAATAGCTGTTGATAAACACCAGTTTGATATGTGAAAATTTACTAAGTTCTGCTATAATATATATCAAGCATCCGCAACCGATACTTTATTTTATATTTTATGTCCGAGTCAAAGGACGGATTGCAGCTAAAGGACAATTTTCCTTTTCTAAAGCGATTGTCAATTGTTGTCGCCTGTTTTTTGTTTTCTCTCGTAATAACGACCAAAGTTTCCGCCGCCTCTTTCTCTCTTTCACCGGCGACCGGAGTTTTTACCACGCAAAACAACATCACTGTAAGCGTTGATGTGAATACTGACCAGGCCATTAACGGCGTAGAAGGGGTAATTGAATTTCCAACCGACAAACTTGAAGTTGTCAGCATCAATAAAAGCCGTTCAATCATGTCGCTATGGGTTCAAGAACCATCATTTTCCAATGCCGGACAAGTCGGCATAATCCAATTTGCCGCCATCAAACTCAACCCCGGCTATGTCGGATCAAAAGGCAATGTTATTGATATTATTTTCCGAGTCAAAGATATCGGCGTTGCCAATGTTTCTTTTGCCTCGGGCGCGATATTGGCCAATGACGGACACGGCAATAATTTATTGACATCTTTCGGTTCAGCTATTTTTACTTTAATAAGAGGAACGACGACAGTCCTGCCGAAACCGCCGGTCCAACCTTCTTTGCCAACAACAACAATCCAGCCCCCCACTAAACCGCTTCCACCAATGCCACAAGTAAAATATTTCATTCAAGATAAAGCTGGTAAAGATGTTCTGTATAATATGAGCGAGGCAGAACCGAAATGGAGCAGTTTCCCCTACGCTAAAATGACCTGGACGATTCCGTCTGATGTCACCGGAGTGTCCACCCTATTTGATGACAACCCAAATTCTGAACCATCGGCAACGTCAAGCGCGCTGACCGACAATTTGGTTCTACCGTTTTTAACCGAGGGCAGACATTATTTCCATATCCGTTTTATCAATGATGCTGGCGCCGGCCAAACTGTTCATCTCCCTCTTCTTATAGATTTGCGCGAACCAAAATATTTCAGTATTGAATTTACCGACACCGAGTCAAACTCCCGCGGTATTTTTTCCACTTCCGCTCCCCGACCAAGAACAATGTTTTATACCGAAGATGAAATGTCCGGGCTTAACCGTTATGAATATAAAATAAACGCCGGCGACTGGACAATGCTGGATCTGGAACGCGACGGTACTTTCATTTTACCAAAATTAACGCCGGAAACCAGACACGATTTAATGGTTCGCGCTTATGATAATGCCGGAAACTTTATTGATGCCGCCGCTTCCATAAATATCCAACCGATTATTTCTCCGGCAATCACTTTTTATCCGCGCAACATTGAGACATCAGAGGGGTCGCCGTTGGTAATTGACGGTCGTTCCGCTCCTGGAGCCACAGTTGAAGTCATTTTAACTCTCACTGAGCCGATAACCATTTCCGCCAAAGCCGATGACGACGGCTCATGGCGCGTTGTTTACAGTCAAAAACTGCCGGCCGGCCTTTATTCCATGCGCGCCCGCCAAATACTGGATAATGGGGCGGAAAGCTCATTTTCCGAACCGGTTACAATCCGAATCAACCTGTGGTCCGGAAAAATTTTACAATGGCTAAAAACATTCAATTGGTATATAATCTTGATTCTTTTCTTCATATTTTCCGAACTCGGCACACTATTCTTCTACAGACGGGCGGTCAAAAAGATGCGTCAACATTTTGAACAAAATCATAAGACAAACATAGATGCCATAAATCAAAAATAATTTTAACACTTAAAAACCCCGACTTAGTCGGGGTTTTTTAATCCAATTTTTTATTCCGCCAAAACTTTCTTTACCTGTTCCAAAATTTCATCTAAAGTATATTGCGCTTTTATAAAATACCCCCTGGCGCCCAATTCCACGCAACGGCTTATGGAAGCATCCTCAGACTTGACCGTGGTCACCAACACCGGTATATATTTCAATTCCTCGTCTTTTTTGAGTTCTTCTAAAACTTCCTCACCGGATTTTTTTGGCATTATCAAATCAAGCAAAATTAAATCAGGCTTGAATTCTCTGGCTTTTATCAGCGCCTCTTCGCCGTCCATAGCAGTCATAGTTTTAAATTTTCCTTCCTTAAGGGCGGTTTCAATCGCCTTTGACAATATATTGTCATCTTCCACTATTAGAATCTTAGACATATTCCTAAATTAAAAATTATTTAACGGGGTGAAAGACTGTTGAGCGTTGTTTACATTATGCGACAGCCGAATACTTTTCGTTTTTACGGATTTGTCCGCCAGCTGGCGGACACCTCACAGCCAAGGCGAGAATGAGTAAAAATGAAAAATATTCGGCCGAGCTTACTACATAGAACGCTCTTTATTCTTACAAATCATATTATATCATATACTATTTAATCGGCAATGAGAAGAAAAAGGTTGTCCCTTTCCCCTCTTCCGACTCAAACCAAACCTTTCCGCCATGCGCCTCCACGATGGCTTTAACGATATAAAGACCAAGGCCGGTTCCGTCCGTATGCACAATCATCACATTTTCCGCGCGGAAAAATTTGCTAAACACCTGATTTTGTTGATGTTTGGGAATCCCAATTCCATTGTCTTCCACAAAAAATACCACTTCACTCTTTTTCCGCTGACAACCAACGGCGATAAGAGCCTTTTCCTTTGAATACTTAATCGCGTTGCTCAATAAATTCTGAAAAACCTGTCTGATTTTCAATTCATCAACCTGTAAAAACAATTCCCGCGGAGCATCGGCTGAACACACAAGAGAGATATGTTTTTGTTCGGCAGCCGACAGTTGTTCCTTAATAATATTTTTGACAATAGAAATTATATCCACTTCTTTAAGAATTATCTCAAATTTCTTCCCTGTTTCTATACGCGAGACATTTAACAAATCCCCCACCAAACGAACCATCCTTTCGTTGCTGATGGCTATTTGATTGACATAGTCCTTAATTTTAGGGCTTAACTTGGTTTTTAAAATCAATTCCGTGAACCATTTAATACCCGTCAACGGCGTGCGCAACTGATGCGAAGCCACAGAGACAAATTCCGTCTTCATTTTATCAATTTCTCTTTCCCTGGTCACGTCGCGGAAAACAACCACACAGCCAAAAATCCTTCCATTTTTATCTTTAATCGACGCGGCGCTGTCCGCCACCGGCACCCTGCCACCGTCTTTTTTAATCAACACTGTATGATTGGCCATCTTTACTATTTTACCACTGATCATTGCATCCTTAATAAACTTATCATTAATTTCTCCGCTGTCTTCAAAAATCAACTTCAGAACTTTACTATACTCTTTACCTATTACTTCTTTGGCGGAAAAACCGGATATTTTTTCCGCTACCGGATTAAACAAAATAACTTTCTCTTCCTTATCCAACACAAAAACTCCATCGCCAATCCCGGTCAAAATTGCTTCATTTCTGGTCTTTTCCTTAAATAAAATTTCTTTTTCACTGTTCAAATCTTCCAACAAATTCGCCATAGCAATTTTTGCTTCTGACAATTTTTTATTTTCAAGCGAAAGTTCATTCGTTCTTAAAAGCACTCTATCTTCAAGATTTTGTTTAACATCTTTCAAATTGGCAATTGATACTGCCAAGGTTTTAGCCAGGACTCCAATTTCATCATCAGAAAAGGTCAATCGTTCGTCAAATTTTACTTCCAAATCTCCTTTACCGATTTTTTTAGCGATATCCGTCAATCCAACTATTGGCCTGGAAATTACCCGCGCCAACATCAAAGCCAAAAGCAAGATTGTTATGACAGATACTATACTAAACACAAATAAAGCCAAAGCCATTTGGCGGGCCGGCTCCAAAAGTTCTTTTTTATCCATTTTAACCACCAAACCCAAATGGTTTTCCGGCAAATAACGCCAAACGGCCAGCACTTCCTCTCCGCGATAATCCGTATATATACCGGATCCGGTTTCGCCTGACACCGCCTTCTGAATCGGTTCTCCAATCGAGTCGCCAATCTTGATTACACGACGAAAAGCGGCCTCGGGATCAAAGCGAAGCGGGGCTAAATATAAAGCGTAATCGCCGTCTTTGTTATATTTATACGAATGATAATTACCGGCTGCAGTGGAAATCCTCCTGGCAACAACCGCTTCGCCGGTTTCCCCAAAATTATCTTCAGCCAACAAATAAAAATTTTCAGCGTCAATTTCAAGGATAATCACGCCGGCTAAAATTCCGCTAAAATCATAAATCGGCGCGCCGGCCAAAAAATGCGCCCGTCCATCTTCAGGGTGCATCGAAATATCACTTAAATATATACCAACCAAACTTTTTTCAAAAACCTCCATGCCTTCTTCAGAATGCAGCTGATTAATTGATTGTTTTTCAAGCGCCGGATCGGTAGAATAGACCACTTCCCCGTTTAAATCGGAAAAAATTATACTGTTAATATCTTTTTCTCTGGCTAAAACCTGCATCTGCGCGTCCACTATTTCTCTGGATCTGATATACTCCGGCTGATTAGGTTCATCTTTCAAACGGGAAATAACCGGCAAATCATTCCTGACAACAAATCGCTCCTTTACAACGGATAATTCATTACAAAAAGAATCAAAAAAATTATTAATTTTATTCTCTTTGGTAACAGAATTATTCTCTAAGGATATTACTTCCGAAGCTACCAAGGCTTCTTTAATATTGGAATAACTTAACAAAGCCGTTAGTGATAATGGCACTAAAGAAATAGTCAAAAAACTGAAAATAAGTTTATTTTGCAATTTCATAATTATTATTCCACTGTATCATAAAAATTTTTGCTCTTAATAATAAAAAAACCTATTCCCAAAAGCGCGAATAAAATAGCCGTATGCAGAGCCATAGCTGTGCTGTAATTGTTGAAATGCCCGTAAAATTGGGGAATATTCACAATATAACCGATAACCGCCAGCCCGCCAAAACCGGCAACCGCCAAACCGAAAATACGCGCGATTTTGAATGAAATTTTACCTTTAAATAAAATCATTAAACCGGCGCCGGCTACCAATATAAAACTGATTATCGTAAACAAAGCCGGCCGTCCGGGCACAAAAGTGTATACTGCCCCGAGTGCTTCTTTCACAAACAGATCCTCCATTCCGGTTCTAATACCGACAAATATTGAAATCAGTAATGAAAACATTATCAAAATTATTAAAAAATTGATAAATACCAAAATTATATCCGCCAATCCGTGTTTAGAATGATCAATGTCAGTTATAAAATACAACGACATCCCACTCAAGAAAAAACAAAAAGCCGTGTTGAATTTCATTGTAACAAACTGGGGCAGAATGCTTTTTAAAACCGTAATATCAAAAATCCAGCCGATCATCACAGTAATACCGGCCAACGCCACGACAACGGCGATTATTTTAGAAATTAAATTGTTTTTCATACTGAACTCATGTTAAGTCTTTACCCTATCATTGCGAGGAGTCCCAAGACGACGTCGCAATCCCAGAAACAACGAGATTATCCCGATTTTGTATTAACAAAATCGAGGATCCTCGATTTCGCTGAGGCGAAATCGGGACTACACTCCAACCAAGTCGGGACTCGTAATGACATAAACAAATAAAATTTAAAATTATTTAACAGGACGATTCCTTTCCAATTTTCTCACTTTTTCTTCAAGCTCGGCAATTTTCCTCTTTAATTCCACCATTTTTAATTCTCGGCCGGTCATCAACTCATTCATTCTTTCCAATTCGGAAATCTTATTTTTTTGTTCGGAAATATCATAAAAAAAACCCACTAAATATTGTTTTTTATCTAAAACAATAAATGAGGATTTGATGTCAGCGTAAAAAATACTCCCATTATTCCTTTTCACCGGCATATTTTTAGCAAGAAAAATCTTTCCGCTTGCTTGTTTTTTGAATTGTTCCCAAACATAAGGAAGGTCATCCTTGGGATGAATATCGTCAACACCAAGCTTTTTTATTTCCTCAATATCGTAGCCAAGTAAATCGCAAAACGCTTTATTGGCCATAAAAAACCTTTTTCCTTCCAAATCCGCGACTACTATCCCCTCTTGAGCACCTTCAAAAATACTTTCAAACCTGCTCTCGCATAATGCCAATTTTTCTTCACACATTTTGTCTAACATATTTACCCTGTTAAATAAAATTTACAAAAATTTAAATTGAGTTAGATATTTAGTTAATACTTATGCTTCCTGGGACTTTATTAAGCCTGTTAAGTCTTTGTCTTGTCATTGCGAGGCCTTTAGGCCGTCGCAATCCCCAAAACAACGAGATTATCCCCCCGCTGTACAGCGGGGAGGGATCCTCGATTCCGACTTGGTCGAGATCGGGACTACACGCCAACCTAATCGGGACTCGTAATGACATAAACAAATAAAATTTAAAATTATTTAACAGGATAAACTTTTAACTTATCTTTTACATATTTAATTATTTCACCCATTTCTGTATTCGCTTTTATAAAATACTTATCCGCCTCCAAAGCCTTTACCGATTTGACATCGCCGACATCGCCAAGATTGGAAATTACCGCCACCGGTATATTTTTGGTTTTCTCATCTTCTTTCAAACCCTTCAAAACCGCAAAGCCATCTATACCCGGAATTATCAAATCCAACAAAATTATATCGGGCAAAAAACTTTTTACTTTATTGGCCACTTCCAGCCCGTTGGCAATCACCATTACTTTGAATTTTTCCGCTAAAAATCCTTCTGACAGAACTCTGGATAAAAGCGAATCATCTTCCACGATTAAAACTTTTTTATTGTTCTTTTTCATCCCGAATATCTTTTCTAACATAATATAAAAACAATGACTAAAAATATTGTCCTTCAATAAAGATATTATAACATACTAACGCAAAAAATAACTTATAACCATCAATTATTATCCACAGGACGAAAGTCTACCTAAACCGCGCCTGTCCGGACTCGACAAAGCGTTATTTTTATGTTAAAATCGTGTTGTATATAACAAATTACAAAATACAAAAAATAGTCAAATAGCAACTTCTCTGAACTATTGGCTATGAACTATGAACTGTCTTATGATTATTCTTGGAATTGAATCGTCCTGCGACGATACATCGGTGGCCTTGATTGAGACGAATTCTTCCACCCTCTCTTACTCCCCCTCGGACAATGGGGAGAATTTTGTTGTTTTAGCGGAAAAAACCGCCAGTCAAATAGAAGTTCACAAAAAATATGGCGGCGTAGTGCCGGAAATCGCCGGGCGTATGCACGCGGAAAATATTATGCCTTTGATAGAGTGTGTGCTTGAGGAGGCCGAGATTGCGACAGTCGTCCCGACTAAGTCGGGACTCCTTCGCAATGACAGCCATTTTAAACCCGATGTGATTGCCGTGACTTCCGGGCCGGGGCTGATTACCGGTCTGCTTGTAGGGGTGGAAGCGGCTAAAACGCTATCTTATCTTTGGGATGTGCCACTTGTCAGCGTCAATCATATTGATGGGCATGTACATTCTGTTGAAATCCGAAATCCGAAACTCGAAACTCGAAACCAATTGGTTTTCCCCGCTTTATGTTTGATTGTAAGCGGAGGGCATACTGAACTGCTTTTGATGGAAAATCATGACAAATATAAATTGCTGGGCAAGACCCGCGACGACGCTGTTGGCGAAACTTTTGATAAAGTTGCTAAATTAATAGGCTTTGATTACCCGGGCGGAGCGAAAATATCCCAAACCGCGGAAGGCGGAAATACCAAGGCAATCAATTTCCCCAGACCGATGCTTGATAAAGGTTATGAATTCAGTTTCGCGGGATTAAAAACTTCCGCTTTATATTGGTTGAGAGATAATGTCAACAAACAACCTACAACCTACAACCTACAACCTACAACCTTAAAAAATTTCTGCGCTTCATTTGAACAAGCCATAATTGATGTGTTGACAACTAAAACACTTCGCGCCGTTAAAGAATTTAAACCAAAAACCGTCATCATCGGCGGAGGCGTCAGCGCCAACAAAAAACTCCGAAATGAATTAGATAGACAACTAAAAACTATTGGCTCCGAACTATTGGCTCCGAACTTACGATACTCCATGGACAATGCCGCCATGATTGCGGTTGCCGGTTATTACAAAGCAAAGAAAAAAAATTACACCAATTGGAAAAAAATTGAAGCAAACCCGAATTGGCGTTTAGCTTAGACTGATTCTGTCCGGACCCAAAACACTCTCAATCTCATTCTTGAGTTCATCACAAACTTCCACAAAAGTTTGCGTTTTTATCGTATTGCCGTTTATCTGCATATACAACAAATACGACCCGCTATGCCTGGCAAAAATCTCTTTTAATTTTTGCGTATTCTCGCGAAGTTCATCTTTATTTATTTTCAAAATAAGATATTTTTCCTTATTTTGCCCCAGGGCACCCTCCCTGGCTACGCCATTCACCTTGTCTTTGATACTGTCGCCCAAAGCGAACAAGCCGGCCACGCCGGGAGCATTTTGCTTGTCCAACACATAAACTTTTTCCACGAATAATTTATTATCCCCAGGCTCTCTTGGTGTTTTTCCGACCACGCACAAAATATTTCCTTCTTTCCAACAATTTTGGGTCTGTTCATAAGTCTTGGGAAAAACCAACAATTCCATACTCCCCGTCAAATCCTGAATCACGGCAAACATCATCATACTCCCCTTTTTTGTAATTTTTTTCTTTACGCTTTCAACCACGCCCCCGATTACAACCATTTTATCTCTTCCGCGTTCTTCAATCTCCGACAAATCAACCATCACATCTTTAAAAACTTTCTTATAATACTCAAACGGATGGGCGGAAACATACAAACCAAGCAAATTCTTTTCCCATACTAATTTATCTTCCAATGTCGCCGATTCAGCTTCCTTTAAGGATATTTTATCATCAAGAGAAATTCCTGTTCCGGTAAATAAAGAATTCTGCTGGGTCAAAGATTTTTCTTTTATCTGTCGGGAAAAGAATAAAATATTTTCCGTATTGGCGAGCAACACTCCCCGGTCATAACCAAAACAATCCAAAGCGCCCGCCTGCGCCAGACTCTCCAATGATTTTTTATTCAAATCCTTATCTTTAACACGCATCAGCAAATCCTTCAAATCTTTATAAGGTCCGTTATTTTTTCTTTCCCGGTAAATCACTTCACAAATATGCTCTCCCACGTTTTTTATCGCTGATAAGCCGAATCGAATTCTGCCCTTGTCTCCCGCCTTTGACACCATGGCGAAATTACGAAAACTTTCATTCACATCCGGCGGTAAAACTTCTATACCCATACGCTTGCACTCATGCACAATCGCCGACACCTTCTCGGCATCGCCGGCCTCGGCCTGCAAAATCGCGGTCATATACTGCGTCGGATAATGCGCTTTCATATACGCAGTCTGATAAGCAACAATACCGTAACTGGCCGCGTGCGCTTTATTAAATCCATAAGAAGCAAACGGTTTGATATGCTCCCATAATTCATCAGCAAGGTTTTTGGAAATTTTATTTTTAATACAACCGTCTTTGAACTTCTTTTCCTGTTCGTTCATAAGTTCCGGTATTTTTTTACCCATCGCTTTACGGAACTGGTCCGCTTCCAGCCAATCATAACCGGCCAATTTTATCGCCGTCAACATCACATCATCCTGATAAATCAGCAGGCCCAAAGACTTTTCCAAAATTCCTTTAAGGTCAGGATGAGGATAACTAATGAACTCCGGATTGTGCTTGCGTTTTATGTATTCGGGAATAAACTCCATCGGTCCGGGACGGTAAAGCGCGACCATTGCCATAATATCGTCTATAGTACTCGGTTTCAGCTCTTTGAGCCAACGCGTCATTCCCGAACCGTTCAACTGGAAAAGGCCCATCGTCTCGCCTCGCGCTAACATCTCAAACACCTCTTTGTCATCAAGAGGAAGTTTATATATATTAATTTTATCGCCGACCGTTTTTTCCACGAACTCAACCGCGTTTCCCAAAATAGCCAGATTTCTTATGCCCAAAAAATCATTTTTCAACAAACCGGCCGACTCCACCGCTTTCATTTCATATTGGGTGATTAAACGCTCACCGCCGACTTCAAACTGAATCGGCATAAAATCAGTCACCGGCGAAGGAGAAATCACCACGCCGGCCGCGTGAATTGAAGTGTGGCGGGCGCATCCTTCCACTTTCTGCGCCAAATTCAACAATCTTTTGACATCGGGATTGGCTTCATATATTTTTTTCAAATCCGGTTCTTCATTCAACGCCCTTTCAATCGTCATCGCGAAACCCTGTGAACCCATCGGAATCAATTTTGCCACTTGATCGCAAAAACTATATGGAAAACCAAGCGCCCGACCGACATCGCGGACACTGGCGCGGGCAGCCATTGTTCCAAAAGTAATAATCTGCGCCACCCTGTCCCGACCGTATTTATTCGTCACATACTCAATCATCTCATCACGGCGGTCATCGGCAAAATCAGTATCAATATCCGGAGCGCTGGGGCGGTAAGGATTTAAAAAACGTTCAAACGGAATATTAAACCTGATCGGATCAACCGTGGTAATGCCAATAGCATAAGACACAAGCGACCCGGCGGCCGAGCCTCTGGTAGTTTCCACAATGCCGTGCTTTTTCGCGTAATCAACAAAATCAGCCACGCACAAAAAATATGGCGCGTATCCTTTTGTTTTTATAATATCCAATTCATAATTTATTCTTTCCCTGACTTTATCAGTCAAAGGCATAAACTCTTCAATATGAGAAAAAACCAAATCATACAGCATCTCATCATAGGTTTTGCCTTCTTCCTGTTCCACCGGCGCGAAATGCCACTTATCCAATTCTATTTTAATATCCACTCTGTCCGCTATCTTGCCGGTGTTTTCAACCGCTTCCGGAACATGTCTGAATCTGGACATAATATCTTCCGCCGAATTAAGCGCCCGGTCAACTTGCCTGTAATCTTCCCGATTGGGCTGTTCCACGCGCCAACCTTTGCTGATACACCTCAAAACATCCTGCGCTTCGGCCCCATCCGGATCCAAATAATGCACATCCCGCGTCACCACCAATGGGATATTTATATCTTTGGATAATTGAATCATTTTTGTGTTCACATCAACCTGTCCCTCAATCGCCGGATGGTCCTGCAATTCCAAATAAAAATTATCCTGTCCGAAAATCTTATTATATTGTTCGGCCGCTTGTTTGGCTTCAGCCAGTTTTCCCTGTTTTAACAATTGCGAAACTTCCCCCCTGATATCGCCGGACAACGCGATTATATTTTTTGAATATTTTTCCAAAGTTTCTTTATCTATTCTCGGCCGGCCATCAAAAAATCCTCTGGTCTGGCCTTCTGAACAAAGATTAATTAAATTTCTGTAGCCGTCATAATTCTCCGCCAGCAAAATTAAAGAATGATATTCTTTACCCAGCACCTTTTGTTTTTCTGTTACGGAATGTTGTTTTGATGCAACACTAACCATATTAACTGGGCAAAAGGTGCTGGGTTTATTAGTCTGAGGATCCTTATCCTCCATTTTTCCCGGACACACGTAAGCTTCAAAACCGATAATCGGTTTTATTCCTTCCGCCAAACAAGTTTTATAAAATTCAATCGCGCCGTACATTACTCCAGAATCCGTCAAAGCGATGGCAGAAAATCCTCTACTTTTGGCGGCCTTAACCAACGGCTTGATTTTGGTCAAGCCGTCTAAAAGCGAGTAATGAGAATGCACGTGAAGATGTGTGAAATTCATAATAATTTAGAGTGAATGCCTGCCCCGTACCGACCGATCCGCCAATCGGCGGAGAGGTCTGGTACTGGGGTGTAAGTGTGTAAAGTCGGACATAAAAACATTTAAACATACAAGCATTTAAACATATAAACACCCAAAAATCAAATGAAACAGGCCTTAGACAATCGCTTGACTAAGGCCCTTAATCCCCCCAAAACAATCATGATATTATCTAACAATTACCATCGCATTTACAGCCCCTATCCGGCTGACACGCTTGACAAACCGAACAATGGTAATATCCGCAACAACGGCAACGTTTGGCCGTACGCCCGTCAATCAAATGCCTGAAATTCTTCCAGCAGGTGGTAGTCCACCACTCCATACCGCAGGATAGACAGCGAAACGCCGGGTATCCGTTTTTTGTGCCGGCAGTGACCACATTGCCGTTGCAAGCGCACCTATAAATGCTTTCCACCAAAGCGCCACATCCTCTTTCATTGCAGTTATTCATGATTCCCTCCAATATATTAAATCTACCACAAAAACCAAAAAACGAAAATCTCCGACAAGGAGATTTCTATTTTTATTCCGCTTTTAATTTTATTTTTTCTTTTTCTGCTTTGTTGTTTTCTTTCTTTTTCCAACTTTTTCTTCAACTATTTCACTAAACGATTTATCATTAAAAAGTTTATTCGCGAAACCGCCAACCACCGTATTCATCAAACCGACCACTCCACTCATTTTTTCCATCTTTTCTTTTATAGTATGAACCGCGGCCGTAATAAGTTCCAATTTTTCCGTTAAGGTTTCAATTATATTATTCGCGTTTCTTAAAACACGCGCCGCCTGATATAAAAGCCAGCATAAAAAAACCGTAAACCACAAAACCGCCAGAGACAAAACGATGTAAAAAAGATCTTGGCTTGATTCTAACATATTATTTAATAATAATTAGTAAATAGTTATAATAAGCAATTACTGATTGCTGTATATAGTATACCACAAATAAAGAAAATAGTAATTAGTAAAGAGTAAATAGAATTATATTTGATTTGATGTACTTCTAATTAAACCGCAAATAAGTTTATATCCTTCAAAAACAACAATTTTTAATTTGTTATAATCTTCTTCTGATAAGTAATTCAATTCAAACGCAAGAATGATATGATTTTGACTTTCTGTATTTGATCCTCTGGCCTGGTAATAAAATTTTATTTTATCTTTTAGATGATACCTGCCATATCCTTCGGCGATATTTGCCGTAATAGAAGAAGCTGATCGACGCAGTTGATTTGTAAGACCAAATTGTTCTCCTGTGGGAAAATTTTGGGTTACTTTATAAACAAGTTTTACGAATTCGTGATTTTTTTGCCAGGCGTTCAAATCTGTAAAATGTTGAATAGTATTTATTTTCATTTTGTTCTGTTTACTGTTGTCTGATTACTATTTACTTTCTAATATCCGCGCCAAAATTATTTTTCAAATTTTCCAAAACCTTCGCGTTTATTTCATCAACCGTTTTCGCGTCCAGTGTTTTATCTCCCGCCCTATAGACTATATGATAAGCCATGCTTTTTTTGTCCGCGCCGATTTTTTCTTTATCTTCAAACACATCAAATAATTCACAGTTTTCAATCAACTCATTAAAATTTTTAATACTACTATATATATCATCATGTTTAATCTTTTTATCCACCACAAAAGCGATATCGCGTTCAATACTCGGAAATTGCGATAAGGACGCGTATTCGGTTTTTTCTTTGACGCATTCCAAAATCTTGGCGATTTCCATTTCACAAACCGCCGTTCGATAAGGAATACCCAATTTTTCCTGAACAGCCGGATTTATTTCGCCGACAAAACCCAATTCACGGCCGCCTGATTTTATCTTGGCCGTTCTGACCGGATGCATAAGTTTGGCCACTTCAAAATTTTCTTCAAACGCTATTTCCGAGACGCCGATTTTATCCAGCGTATTTTTGATTGCCTCGCTCATCGCGAAAAAAGGATTATTATTATTTTTTTCCGATAACACCATCCCTAATTTTACGGACTGTTTTGGCAGGACTTTTTTGGAATTCTTTTCCTCTCTCTGACCCGCATCCTCCAATATGTATGTTTTGCCGATTTCAAACAATCTGACTTTGTCAATTCTGTTCAAATTGGCTTCCGCGTTTTGCAGTAAATTCAACAATAAATTCCTTCTGATATACGGCCGGTCTTTCGCCACCGGATTGTCCAATTCAATATATTTGGATTTATCATCGCCGGTATTGGTTATCATCTCCGGAGAGACAAAAGAATAATTATAGGTTTCGCAAAAACCGAATTCCAGTGATAAACAATTTTTTAACATTCTCTCGCAAGTTCTTGATTTATTTTCTTTGGGAACGGCCAAAGCCATTACCGGCAGACTGGAAACGACTTTTTCATACCCATACAAACGCGCGATTTCTTCCATAACATCTTCTTTTGTCGTGACATCTTTCACCGCTCGCCAAGACGGCGGCACAACCGCCAAATCCTTCCCGGCTGACGAAACACTAAAACCGAGCGCTTTTAAACTTTGAACTACCTTTGGTTTTGGTATTTTTAAACCTAGTTTACCGGCTATTTCCACTTCGCTTAATTTTATTTTATTAGCCTTGATTTTTTTCTTATAAATATCCACCACCGAGCTGGCAATCTCCGTTTCCGGCAAAATCTTTTTTAACAATTCCACCGCCCGCCTTAAGCCAAGCCCCGCCAATTCCGGATCCAAACTTTTTTCAAATCTGGCCGATGAATCGGTTCTCAAACCCAGCCTGGTTGAAGTTTTTCTGATAGAAGCGGCGTTAAAATTGGCCGACTCAAAAATAATAACATCCGTGTCGTCTTTTATTCCGCTATTCTCCCCGCCTTTTACTCCGGCCAAAGCAACCGCTCTTTTTTCATCGGCGATTACTAAGTCAGAAGATTTTAATATGTAATCTTTTTCATCCAAAGTTCTGAATTTCTCTCCTTCTTTGGCGCGACGAACAATAATTTTTTTACTTCCGTCTTTGTCCAATTTATTCAACAAATCTCTCGCGTCAAACGCGTGCATCGGCTGACCGAGTTCATGCATCACATAATTGGTAATATCCACCACATTGTTTATCGGACGCACGCCTATTGCCATCAATCTTTTTTGCATCCAATCCGGCGACGGACGCACTTTGATATTTTTTACAACCAATCCCAAATATCTCGGGCATAGCTCGCTATTTTCCACCTTCACTTCAAGTTTAATTTTGGCGCCGGAACTGATTTTCTTTGGATTCAATACTTTCAATTTTCTATTGTAATAAGCGGACAATTCGCGGGCAATTCCATAATGCCCCCACAAATCCGACCGGTGCGTCATTGATTTGTTATCAATATCAAAAACCGTGTCATCCAAACCGAGCGCCACGCTCAACAAAACGCCGGCTTTGATATTTGAAGGCGACAAGTCCAAAATTTCTTTCTCGCTTTTTTTCGGAAACATATCCGCTAAGCCGATTTCATCCGACCCGCAAATCATCCCGCTTGATTCCACGCCTCTTAATTTTATCTTAGCCAATTCAACCGGTTCTCCTTCGCCGTGCCAGCGCACTTTAGCGCCGACCAAAGCCAGCGCCACTTTCATATTTTCCGTTAAATTTGAACCGCCACACACGATTTGCAATTTACCGTATTTATTGCCAGCATCCACTTGGCACACTTTTAAAGAATCGGCGTTAGGGTGGGCTTCAATTTTGGCTATAACGCCCACGACCACTTTTTCCAAATCAACGGATAACTTTTTTACTTTCTCCACCTCAACCGTTTTCATTGTCAAATCATGGCCGATTTCTTCCGC
>MFQY01000062.1:0-5195 GCA_001783185.1 Candidatus Magasanikbacteria bacterium RIFOXYC2_FULL_40_16
GTTTATTTTCAAGAAATTATCAAAAGATGATTCCGGTTATATAAGAAATTTTGAGCTGACGAGGTTTGAAAATTATTATGGCCAACTTCCTTATATTGAAGAATTTGTATTTAAATTTTTCGCGGAATACGACGGACCGGATGGGGCGATTCAGGCGCTCAGAGGACAAAGAGTGGACGGTTTGAATTTTGTTCCGCATGATATGAAGGAAAAAGTGGAAAGGAAACATATTAATTTGCATACTTTGCAATTACCGCAATATACCGCGTTATTTTTCAATCAGGAAAATAATTCCCGTTTGAAAGAAAGCAAGGTTAGAACCGCTTTACAGCACGCGATTGATAAAGAAAGGATTTTGCGCGAGGCTTTAAGAAATGAGGGCAAGATAATTTACAGCCCGATTTTACCAGGATTCCCGGGATATAATCCGGAGATTGAAAAGATTGAATATGATGTGGCTAAAGCTAATGAATTGCTTGACGCGGTTTGGACTCGATTGCCGGCGGAAGAATATGTCCAGCAACAGCGCGAGAAATTGTTGAAAGAATGGATGGCAAATAATACAACCAGTTCAACCACCACGACGGTTGATATTGTGGATGAAAATGGCGATTCAGCCACAACCACCCTGATTGAGAATGCGAGTAAGGAGATTGAAGCCCGACTTAGCGAAGTGGTAAACAGCGCGCAGGTTTTTTATAGAAAATATGATACGGAAACCGTAGAAATAAATTTGGTGACTATCAATACTCAAGAATACAAGCAGGCCGCGGAGTTTATCGCCGGATTCTGGCAAGAGGTTGGAATCAAAACAAACATAACGCTGGTTGACCCGAAAGAGTTTTCCCGTGAAGTTTTAAAAAACAGAAATTACGATGTGCTTTTATATGGCGTGATAATCGGTGGCGATCCGGATCAGTTTCCTTTTTGGCATTCAAGCCAAGTTAGTTATCCGGGTTTGAATTTATCCCGTTATATCAACCGCAATGTTGATGCTCTGCTTGAAAAGGCCAGGGAAACGGCCAACGAAGACGAAGCGGTTGAATTATATAAGAAATTTCAAGACATAATTTTAAGTGAAAAGCCGGCTGTATTTTTATATATGCCGACATATACATACGCCACTTCCGACGAAGTAAAAGGCATCGATGTGGTGCGTATTTCTCATCCGGTAGATCGCTTGGCCAATGTGAACGAGTGGTATATGAAGACGAAAAGACAATGGGGGAAGTAAAAACATTAAAGCATAAAAACCCTAGCACCAGAGCGAAGCTCGGTGCGGGGCATGGCATTAAAACATATAAACATAACTTTTTTAAATTTGCCTAATCACTTGACCACTTTACCACCCGACCACTTTATCACAGCAATTAATTAATTGATTGGGTGATTGGGTGGTAAGGTGTTCTTATTTTGGTAATTGATATCTTGGTTATTTTTTAGAAATTAGGTGAATTAGAAATTAGAAATTTTAAATTTATCTTCTTAATTTATTAATTTTTCGCTTCGGTATCATCAAAAAGCCGAGGCGGATATAAACGTTTATGATAGAAAGAAAAAGAACATACGGCAGAAGGCCGGAACAGGGTCGTGGGCCCAGAAGGAGAAGGACATATGGAGCCGGCAAAAACACGCCCAATAGTGGCGATGTGGGAGAAGCCGGCGCTCAAGTTAATTCACAAAAGGAGTATCGAGCCGATCCAAAGGATAGATACTCGGCGCCTTTGTTGTCCAGAGGAACGCTAAGAATAATCCCGATTGGCGGATGTGAAGAAGTCGGGCGCAATATGACTGTGTATGAGTATGGTAATGACATAGTCATTTTGGATATGGGATTGCAATTTCCGGAAGAAGATATGCCCGGGATTGATTTTATTATCCCTAATGTTAAATACTTGCGAGGCAAGGAAAAAAATATCCGGGGCGTAATATTCAGTCACGGCCATTTAGACCACATCGGCGCGGCGCCTTTGCTTTTGGAAAAATTGGGTTATCCGCCGATAATTGCTATGCCGATGACTTTGGCTATGATAAAAGAAAGGCAAGAAGATTATAAAAAAGGCACCTCAAAAAGGATAAAAACGATTACCGTCAATAAAATAAATGATGTAGTCAGATTGGGAAATTTCACCGCAAAATTTTTTCAAGTGGAGCATTCAATTATGGATTCAATGGGCACGATTTTGGAAACCCCATCCGGTTCAGTGGTGCATCCGGGCGATTGGACAATGGAAAGAGACGCGAGTGGAGCCACTCATATCAAGTATGATTATCTTAAAAATGTTAAAAGACCGAGTGTTTTAATGCTGGAAAGCTTAGGTTCTTTGCATGAGGGCCGACATGCTACTTATCAGGAAATGTATGATAATTTATATGGCATTTTAAATAGTGCTCCAGGCCGGGTTATCATTACTACTTTTGGTTCACAAGTGGAAAGAGTGAAGTGGGTAATATACGCCGCGAGCAAGATTGGCAAGAAAGTGGCGTTGGACGGTTATAGTATGAAAAAAAATATAGATATCGCGCATAAGCTCGGCTATATAAAATCAACCAAAGGAACTTTGATTGATGTCAGAAAAGTCTCGGATTATCCGGAAAATAAAATTATTATGGTTTGCACAGGCGCTCAAGGAGAAGAGAACGCCGCTTTGAGCCGAATTGCTACCAATCAGCATAAAAGTATTCAGCTCAAAAAAAGCGATACAATAATTTTTTCTTCTTCGGTTATCCCCGGGAATGAAAGGACCATTCAAAAGCTTAAAGATAATATTTACAGACAATGTGATAATGTTATTCATGGTGATTTGATGGATGTGCATGTCAGCGGACACGGAACTCGCCGCGATATCGTTGATATGCTGAAACAAATTAATCCTGATTATTATATTCCGGTTTACGCCAACCATTTCTTTTTGAAAGAAGCTAAAATGCTGGCGGAAAAAAACGGATTTGCCAAAGAAAGAATAATCGTGCCCGATAATGGCAGTATAATAGAATTAAATAATCGAGGCTTAAGAAAATTGGACAAGAAAGCCCCGAGTGATTATGTTTTTGTTGATGGTCTGGGCGTCAGCGATACTCAGCATGTTGTTTTGCGCGACAGACAGGTGCTGGCTGAAGATGGTATGTTGGTGGTAATTGCGACGATTCATTCCCACACCGGCGAATTGGTGCAAAATCCGGATATTATCTCCCGCGGATTTGTCTTTTTGAAAGACAATAAAAAATTAATTGAGGACATTAGACACAAAGTGAAGACTTTGGTGGTGGAATCAAATCCGAAAAGCTGGGCGGACACAAATCAGATAAGAAATGATATTCGCGATAAGATAGGTCAATTTATTTTCACTAAAACACAGAAAAGGCCGATGATATTGCCGGTAGTGATTGAAGTGTAAGCGAAGTTCATAGTTCGGAGTTTATAGCCAATAGTTTTGGAGTTTGTTATTCTTCGTCATTTCGACGAGTGTAGCGAGGAGAAATCTTTCCGTTATATACATCTGGTTTTTAAATTAGATTGTTGTTTTGAGTGAAATAAGGTAAGATGGATATAAATAGTGGAAGTTGGTTGGTTTTGATAAAGGCGGAATTTTAAAAATTTATTTTTTATCTTTCATCTCTCATTTTTTTATGGCAAAAGATATTATTTTTTCAGCATTACAGCCGACCGGTGATTTACATGTCGGAAATTATTTGGGCGCGGTAAAAAATATGGTGGAACTGCAAAACAGCGGAAAGTATGATTGTTTTTTTGCGGTGGCCGACTATCATTCTTTGACCGGCGATATGGACGCCAAAGACAGGCGTGAACAGATCATACAAATGTCCGCGGAGTTGTTGGCGCTGGGAATTGACCCGGAGAAATCCACCTTTTTCATCCAATCGGAAGTGCCGGAACATACGGAATTGGCGTGGATTTTTAATTGCGTCACGCCGATGGCGGAGTTGGCGCGGATGACTCAGTTTAAAGACAAAAGTGGAAAACAAGTAAAAAATATAAACGCGGGACTGTTTGATTATCCGGTTTTGCAGGCGGCGGATATTTTGCTTTATCGCGCCGAGTTTGTTCCGATTGGCAAAGACCAAGTTCAACATATTGAATTGACCAGGGATATCGCCCGTTGGTTTAATAAAAAATATGGGAATTTTTTTGTGGAAACAAAAGCGAAGTTGACGGAAGCTCCGAAAGTGATGAGTCTACTGGAACCAACTAAAAAAATGAGCAAGAGCTATGGCGACAACCATGTCATCAATTTAGCCGACAGCCCGGGGATCATTGAGAAAAAACTCAAGAAAGCGGTGACGGACAGCGGAAAAGGAAGCGCGCCGGGCGCGGAAAATTTGATGTTGCTATTGAAAAATTTTGCCGATAAGGAAACTTATAAAGAGTTTATGGAAGCCGGGAAAAAGGGGCAGGTCCGCTATGGTGATTTGAAAAAAGCGGTGGCTGATGGCATCGCGATGTATTTTGAAGATTTTCGAGAGAAAAGAGAACATTTATTGATTCATCCGGAAAAAATTCGGGAAATTATGGGCGCAGGCGCGGTCAAGGCGAGAAAAACCGCCGGTGAAACAATGGAAAAAGTCAGGAAGATGGTGGGAGTGAGATAGTCACCTGACCACCTGACCACCTGACCACTTGAACACGTGGTGTCTCACTGTCATTCCCGTGAAAACGGGAATCCAGTATTTTTACTTCTAATTCTTGACAAAAAGTTCAAATTATATTACTATATTCTAGTATGCAATCGCGAAATAACAATAATAATAACAATAATAATGCCGTCTAGCGGGATGTGATTTCATTTACAAAAATTACACCCCCGCAAAAGCGGGGT
This sequence comes from Candidatus Magasanikbacteria bacterium RIFOXYC2_FULL_40_16, assembly GCA_001783185.1. Classification (GTDB taxonomy): domain Bacteria; phylum Patescibacteriota; class Patescibacteriia; order Magasanikbacterales; family UBA922; genus XYB1-40-15. The sequence continues at coordinate 4,839 of MFQY01000062.1, forward strand.
TTTTCATTCCCAGGTACCGTGAACCACAAGGGTTCACGGCCATGCACTCTTGTAGTGCATGGGAACGCCACGCTGCCTGCCCGCCGGCTTACGGGTGCCACAAAGCCGAAGTGAAGCGTAGGTTTTCGCGTCGGTGAGAAAGGCGGGTTTCAGCCAGAGGCTGATCCGTCCTTTGGCGGAAACGTATCAATTTTATTTTATTCTGATATAAGCTCCCAGATAGTTCAGTGGTAGAACGCCACGCTGTTAACGTGGATGTCGTAGGTTCGAGTCCTACTCTGGGAGCTTATATCAGAATTTTTAAAGGGTGGATGTTGTAGGTTCGCCCCAGTACTAGACCCGCTTAAAAGCGGGACA
>MFQY01000062.1:5213-7312 GCA_001783185.1 Candidatus Magasanikbacteria bacterium RIFOXYC2_FULL_40_16
CGGGACAGTACGGGGCGCCATGTATTGAGCTTTGCTCTAATACATGGCGAGTCCTACTCTGGGAGCTTATATCAGAATTTTTAAATGGTGGATGTTGTAGGCGCCATGTATTGAGCTTTGCTCTAATACATGGCGAGTCCTACTCTGGGAGCTAAATGGGATTTGCCGAGCTAAAAGCTCGGCTTTTCTCTTTATTTACTGCTTTTTTATATACACAGCCGTTAGAGTCAATCGTAGCGTTTTTTTTGAGCCAAGTCGTAATATAGATATCCTTATTGCATTTTTTGTTGATATCTGGTAATATGGAAATACATATTTTAACTTAGATAAAACAAGTAAAACTATGGCAAACAAACCACAGCAAAATCAGTTTATAGTTGGCACTCATAAGAAGCACTTCTGGGGCAAAGACTACGAATATCAGAGTTTTTTGCCGTCCCCAGTCAATCATCCTTATGAATGGCAGGACAAAAGAATACCCGTCCTCTTGGAAGAAGCAATCAGACTTGTTGGTGAACTAAACGCTTATTCTATTCTCGTGCCGGATGTAGATTTTTTCATTCAAATGCATGTGCGCAACGAAGCTGTCAAATCAAGCCGTATTGAAGGTACTCGCACCGGCATGGATGAAGCCATCCTGCCGGAAGAAGAAATCTCTCCGGAAAAAAGAGACGATTGGACCGAGGTGCAAAATTATATCAAAGCAATGAATACAAGCATTGCTCGTTTGAATGAGCTCCCGATTTCAATGAGACTTCTGCAGGAAGCCCACGAGATTTTATTGTCCGGCGTTCGCGGTGAACACAAACAGCCGGGAGAAGTTCGCACCGCGCAAAATTGGATTGGTGGCACGAGTATTCAGACGGCCGCTTTCATTCCGCCTCACCCTGAAGATATACCGGAGGCCTTAAAAGACCTTGAGTTTTTTTGGCACAACAAAGGATTGAATATGCCCCATCTGATTAAGATGGCTATTTCGCATTATCAGTTTGAGACGATTCATCCATTTAATGACGGCAATGGAAGAATCGGCCGTATGCTCATCGGGCTTCATCTCATTGAACTCGGAATCTTAAGAAAACCAACACTATATCTTTCAGACTTCTTTGAAAGAAATAAAGGGGCGTATTATGACGCGCTTACGTTTGTGCGCGAGCGGAACGACTTGGATCAATGGGTTGTCTTTTTTCTCTCGGCAGTCATTGAGACAGCTAAAAAAGGCAAGGATACATTTGAGAAAATTATTGATCTTCGCGCTCGCTATGAGAAACAAATTATGGAGCTTGGCCGTCGGGCAAAACTGGCTCATAGACTTTTATTACAGTCATTTTCCATGCCTGCTTTTAAGGTTTCTAATGCGTCTAAATACCTCAATGCCTCAAACACGGCAACTAACACTCTTGTTGGAGAGATGGAGCGCGTCGGTATCCTCAAAGAAGTAACCGGTTTTTCCCGTAACCGGATTTTTGTCCTGCACGAATATTTGGGCCTCTTTAAGAGATAAAACATTTATGCCACAGGAAATCGGCGAGGGAAAAATTATTGGATAAATTTATGGCAAACAAAAATCTTACAAACGCAAAGCGCGCAAAAAATGATGAGTTTTATACTCAATACAGCGATATTCAAAAAGAGATTGAAGCGTATTTGGAATACAACTCGGATGTCTTTCGAGGCAAGGTGGTATATTGCAATTGCGACGATCCGTATGAAAGCAACTTCTTTCGTTATTTCGCGCTAAATTTCAACAAACTTGGATTGAAACAGCTTATCACCACCAGCTACAAACCATCGCCGATTGCCAATACAAAACTTGTATTGCAACCGTCCCTTCTCCCTGGCTATGAAGATAAGGTTGTGAGAAAACCGGAAAAACCAAAAGGCAGACCAAAGGTAACCGCTAATAAATTTATTATCAACGAAGTGCGCGATATAGACGGCGATGGTGAGTTTAATTTGAAAGATATTGCCAAACAGTTAAAGGCAAATAAACACAATGAATGGACACCGCTAGACGGCGATGGCGATTTTCGTAGTGATGAGTCTATAAATTTACTAAAACAATCCGATATCGTGATAACAAATCCGCCGTTCAGTTT
>MFQY01000063.1:0-12234 GCA_001783185.1 Candidatus Magasanikbacteria bacterium RIFOXYC2_FULL_40_16
CTAACTCCAGTCCCGCCCCGTAGTGAAGCAAAGCTTCTACTACTGGGGTCCTTGATTAACTGCGTATCGCTCATATACACTCACTTTATTCCAAATTTAAACAAAAATCAAGTAAACAAAAACCCCGGGCGCCGCTTAAACGCGACGCTCCGGGGAAAAAGGATTAAAAAGGCCTATTGGCCCAGTTGTCCGATGAACTTGGCAGTCTGTCGGACACGCTGCAAGAGATGGAACGAATACCCCCAAAGTCTGTTTGTCGCCTTATGGCGAAGCCACTTTTCGTGGCCGGGTTGCTTGTGAATACACGCGTAGAATCTGTCGCCGTGTTCAACACTGACGCATTCGGTGAAAACGAAACACTTTCCGTCCAATCCCTTATTCAAGAAATCATGGGCGTTCTCCAAGACATAATTGAATTCTTCCATGCCGTTATTGGCATCAAGAATCTTCGCCCTTTCCAGCATCGCATTTTCCGTAATCAATTCACCGCACATTTCCACAACAGGAATCACACGGTAATGATGTCCGCCGATCATGACTTCTTTATACATCAGCTCCTCCTTGGTTTTAATCCCGATACATTCAAACATAAAATCGCTAGAAAGTCAATAAAGATAAAAACACTAAAAGACACTAATAAAACACTAATGGGACACTAAGAAGATACTAATAAAAACACTAAAAATACGACTAAATAAAAATCTATTATCTTTTTAAATATTTATCAATCACCAAATAAGTGATTGGCGCAAATGTATTTTTTTTTGTAGATAACGGTACAAACAACAATCAGTACCTCTTGTGGATAACTATTGACTTTTTTAGTACAATAGTATATATTATATATGTCTTACGGTTTACCATAAACTGTAAGGGTATTACATCCAAGAGCAACCTTCCGAGAGGAGGGTTGCTTTTTTATACCAGACTTCCTCTGTGTTTTAAATCTCGACCCCAGATATCACCTTCTAAACTAAGGATATCCTCATACCCATCCCCGCCTGTTCTCAATTCTTGTGAAATATTATTCTTAGAGGAAAATATAAAAGTTTTTTTACCGCCATTTCTTAAATATGTCACAAGGGCGAGAAAATCAGAATCACCAGTAAACAATACTGCGATACTATATTTTTTAATATAATGAATCGCATCAATAGTCATTTCAACATCCATATTCCCTTTTTCTTGAACTAAATCACCATCTTCACTGTGGGTAGTAATTCTTTTTAATTCCTTTTTACGAACAATAAAACCAAGCCCCTTTTTTAAATAAGTAAAAAACTTGTGTTTACCATCAAGTGCATAATCACGAGTACCCTCTGCCGGATACGCTGTATAATAGAATATTTGTATATTGACCGCATCAAATTTTTCTTTCAAAAATATTTTTAATTTTTGATAATCTAACATTTTCCCTTTTACCTTTTGCGCTTGCCATAAGTTAGACGCATCAATAAAAACATAAACTATCTGCTTAGTAGCAGATTTAATTTGGTGATTTGAATTTCTGATACAATTCTGATCCATTTTATTTCACTAATTCATCAAGTGAAACACAGAACATTTTACAAAATACTTATAAGGATTTTTATCATTCTATTTTTTATTCTTCAAAGCGGCGGCGACAAATTCCCTAAATAACGGATGCGGCGTCATCGGCCGAGATTTGAATTCCGGATGGAATTGCGTGCCGACAAAAAACGGATGGTCCGCCAATTCCACAATTTCCACCAAATCGCTTTCCGGATTCACTCCGACAACTTTCAATCCGGCTTTTTCAATCAACTCCCTGTAATCATTGTTAAATTCATAACGATGTCTGTGCCTTTCAGAGATTTTTCTTTTCCCGTAAGCTTTGCGCGTTTTACTGCCTTTTTCAAGAATACAATCATAAGCGCCCAAACGCATCGTTCCGCCATAATGATTTTCTCGCACATTTTTTTCCTGATTTGGATTTATATGAATGACCGGCTCTTTGGTGTCAGGATTCATCTCAACTGTATTCGCCTCAGTTCTTCCGATTACATTACGCACAAATTCAACTGTCGCCAATTGCATGCCATAACAAAGTCCAAGATAAGGAATTTTTCTCTTGCGGGCAAACTCAATCGCTTTTATTATCCCCTCTACTCCGCGGGTTCCAAATCCGCCCGGCACGATTATACCGTCATATTTTTCCAACTTCTTTATTTTTGATGGATCTTTTTCAAAAACTTCCGAATCAACCCAGTCCAACTCCGGATAAACGCCATTATACAATGCCGCATGCTTGGCCGCTTCAATTACGGAAACATACGAATCGGCCAAAGTATAATCGCCGGTACCAAAATATTTTCCAATAACGGCGATTTTGACTTTATTTTCCACGCGGTTGTTTCTGGCGACAAATTTTTTCCACTCGGACATATTGCTTTTTCTGGCCGGCCAGCCGAACACTTTCAAAAGCTTATTGCCCATATCCTGTTGTTCCAGCGTCAACGGAATTTCATAAATTGATTTGACATCAGGAGCGGAAACGACATTTTCATGATGAACTCCGCAGAACACCGCCAATTTCTCGCGTCTCGGCTTGTCTAATTTTTTTTCTCCGCGGGCGATAATAATATCGGCGTTGATGCCGGCGCTACTCAAAGCGCGGGACGCGTGTTGAGTCGGCTTGGTTTTCATTTCACCCAGATGAGACGGAACCGGCAAATAACTGACCAGTACAAACGCCACCGACGACGGGTCTCTCAATTTCATCATTCTGGCCGCTTCTAAAAACAATATATTTTCATACTCGCCCACTGTTCCGCCGATTTCTATCAAAGCGATGTCCGAATCGCTCTTTTTGGCCGCCGCTTCTATTCTTCTGATTATTTCTTTCGGGATATCAGGCACCACTTGCACGCATTTCCCTTTATACTTCATACTTCTCTCATCTTGTATCACAGTCGTATACACCCGCCCCGTCGTCATATAATTGGTGGAAGTCAAATCTACGTCCAAAAATCTTTCATAATTGCCCATGTCCTGGTCAGTTTCATCGCCATCATCAGTCACAAAAACCTCGCCGTGTTCTACCGGATTCATTGTGCCGGCATCCACATTAATATATGGATCCGCTTTTATGGCGGTAACCTTAAAACCTTTGGATTTAAAAATATTTCCCAACGAAGCGGTTGTAACTCCTTTTCCGACTCCGCTCAATACCCCTCCGACAACGAAGACATATTTATGTTTTGATTTTTCCATAATTAAATTTTTAAAAACATCACTATGGGTCTGTCGCCGAATGTGCTTTTTGATGAGTTTTCTAATAAATTCGAGCGGAAAAGTTAAAATAAATTTTGAGGTTTAGCTGAGCTAAGCTGAAAAATTTTTTTAACTTTGCCGCCGAATTTTTGGGAAACTGGCAAAAATGACATTCGGTGACAGGCCCACTATATCAGAAAACCCTTATAAAGAAAAGCCCGACGCGGGGGTCGGGGTTATACTTCAGAGACAGAGATATTAAGTTCAGCTTCCAATCCGTGGCCAAACTCTATGGTTACGGTATGTTCTCCCAGCTCTTTAATCGGTTTGGCAATAAGGATTTGATCGGCTTCTATATCTGTTTTTAAATCTTTCTTAACAGCAACCGCAATATCCGCTTGATTGATAGCGGCGTACAATATTCCTTTATCATTCACTTTCGCGCTTAATTCAATATTTTCTCCATCCAGTTTTGACGCTTTCTTCTGATTTTCCTTCAAATCTCTTTCCATTTCTTTTTTCTTTTTCGCTTCAGAAGCTTTAAGATTTTCCAAACTGTCATCCGTCGCCTGCTTAGCCAAATTCTTTTTAAACAAAAAATTACGCGCGTATCCGTCCGACACGTCTTTTACTTCCCCCATATTTCCCGTACCCGGGACATTTTTCAATAGAATTACCTTCATAGGAATATATTAACTATATTATACCAAAGCGGAATAAATTCGCAATACCTTGATAAAAATTCTAAGCTATGATACCTTAAAACCAATCCAGCACCACTTGGCTGTGTAGCCGAGTAATACTGGATAAACAGGAGGCATAATTATGGGTCAAAAAGAAAAGATTCAAGAGGAACAAAGAGGGCGCGAAGTTGACGCTGAAAACGACAAAAAAACGGCAGAAGCAGCCGAAAAAGCCGCTGGCAATCACTTAAGGCGAGCGATAAAAATAAAAGAATTCGGGAAATACCCGGAAAAAGTGGAGGAAGAAGCCAAGAAGGCTTTGGCGGACGCGGAAACGGCGCGGGAAGCGGCTGAAGAGGCAAGCAGACGATCAAAAGAATCTGTTGGGGCATCCAAAATCGCCAAAAGCGTGGCTGATGCCACAAAATCGCCGGATGATAAAAAATTCAGCGAAAAAATAGACCAGTCCGCCGCACGGACAAGACGCAGCGCCAACGGCGCGCAAAAAGCGGCGAACAACGCCGAAAAACACGGCGAAGAAGCAAAAAAGGTCGCCGAACTGACTCCGGACGGCGAATCGCCGGCAAGAAATCCGTCGGAAACAAAACCGTCAAAATAATTTAACTTTTCTCATAATTATGTCGTGGCGCGGGTGTAACAACCGGCGCCATTTCATTTCTAAGACTTGACCCAATTTAGTTGGGGTTGACCCTATCACCTTTCTGAAATTAACTACTATTTACCAAAACACAAAGACGGAGTCGCCTCGCGGCTCTATTTTTGTATTATCCATAATCTGTGCCAGAATGGTGATAGGGTTGATTTAAATAAAAATAACTGATAGAATAATAAAATATTAAGAATATACAGAATAGTTAGAATATATAGATTATATAGTTTTGTTGAAAATGATTTTTCTAAATAATCTCTTACCTAAATAATCTAATCGCTACCCCAGTACCAGAGCAAAGCTCGGTACGGGGCACGGCAAGCTAATACCTATTTATGAAATCAGGATTTGTCGTTCTTATCGGACGAAGCAATGTGGGTAAATCCACTTTAATGAATACTTTGGTCGGCACAAAAATCGCAGCGACCAGTTTTCGCGCGCAAATGACCCGCCACCTAATCCACGGTGTTATGAACACAGCTGAAGGACAGGCGGTTTTTATTGATACCCCCGGAGTTTTTAAAGACAAAAAAAATCCTCTAACCGCCAAGTTGACCAACAAAGTCAAAGAATCTTTGGAAGGCGTTAATCTTATAATCTATGTTGTTGACCCCACCCGTGAAATCGGCGATGAAGAAAAAGCCACCCTTGGCATGATCCGACATATTGATATACCTAAAATAATGGTAATAAATAAAAGCGACCTGTCTGAAGAAGAAAGAAAACATCAAGTTGAATATGAAAATATGGGGGAAGAATTCAACTATGTATTGCACCTGTCGGCATTGCGCGCCAGCCATATTCAACCTTTGCGCGACAAAGTTATGGAATTCTTGCCCGAGGGCGATATGTCATATCCGGAAGAACAGCTAACCAATCTTCATCATTATTTTTGGATCGCGGAAATAATCCGCGAGAAAATATATTCTATTTTTGACAAAGAAGTCCCCTATTCCATCTCGGTTGAGGTTGATGATGTGAATGAGAAAAAAGATATCACGGTTATAAAAGCGCGAATTTTAACCAACGAAGAACGCTATAAAAAAATCATCATCGGACAAAAAGGCAGAAAAATAAAAGAAATCGGGCAAATGGCGCGCCGAGAATTGGAGCAAGCCATAAACCGAAAAATTTTCCTGGAACTTGAAGTGGAAGTTGATAAACATTGGGTGGAACGGGTGTAGCCACCTAACCACTTGACCACCTAAACACCTAACCACACAGTGATTAAGTGATAAAGTGGTAAGGTGATAAAGTGACACAAACATATGCTTAAATTGACAAAACCAATCGTATTTTTTGACCTTGAGGCCACCGGCATTAATATTTTTGAAGACAGAATTGTTCAAATCGGCGCCGTTAAATTATTTCCGGATAACACTAGAACCGAACACGAGTGGCTGGTAAATCCTAAAATACCAATCCCTAAAGAATCATCTGAAATCCACGGCATAACTGATGAAATGGTGGTCGGCCAGCCGACCTTTGGCGATATCGCGCAGGAACTTATTGAATTGATTAATGATTCGGATTTGGGCGGGTATAATATTCGTTATTTTGATATTCCCATGTTGCAGAATGAATTTGCCAGAATCGGAATGCCGTTTGACGCGGAAGATAAAAAAATAATTGATGCCATGACTATTTTTAAAATAAAAGAACCGCGCACCCTGTCTGATGCTTATCAAAAATATGTCGGCGGAGAATTTAAAAACGCGCACAATGCCATGAGCGATATCAAAGCTTCAATAGAAGTTTTGGAAGGACAGTTAAAAACATACGATGATCTACCTGATTCGGTTGATGGATTGCATACTTTCTGTTTTCCCGATGACCCGGACAGATATGATATGGAAGGCAAATTGAAATACATTAATGGCGAATTAAGCATAAACTTTGGAAAAAATCGCGGTCGAAGCCTGGAAGAACTGGCGAAAAATGAAAGAAGTTATTTATTGTGGATTCTAAACGGAAGTTTTTCCGAAAAAATAAAAGAAGCGGTTCGACAAGCGCTTGAATAAAATAAAACAAAAATCCCCCCGATTAAATCGGGGGGATTTTTTATTCACTTATTTTTTCTTTTTACCGGTCAATCTATCTTTTATCCACCAAATTGTTTTTATCATTATCCCCACCGTCGGAATAATCAAAAGATACGCCACGCCCACTTTCCAATCATTGATAACCGGATTAAACATATTTTCCGTGGAGTTTATCGCGAAAGTCGCCGCCAATTTTATTAATATCGGCGTTACGATGCCATACATAACTATTTTTCCGCCTTTTTCCCAAACGCTATGATAAGTTTGTTTGTATTGAATCACCAGCCAAAACTTTATGAAAGCCATCATCAGAATAACGCCGGAACCGAGTATAATCAAAGGATTGATAAAGAAATAAAACCACCATGCGATATTCGCCCACAATCTATAATCTGAAATAAAATACAAATCAGTGGAAAATGTGTATAGCCATGAATAAATAACCGCCACGGCCGCAGACACGAACGGATAAAATATCAAAGGAACAATCCATAAATAATGCAACCAAAAAACTCCAAAAATCGTCATACCATGCTTATCAACATCCAAATCTCTGTCCTTATTATAAAATCTCTCTCCGCATAATCCGCCTAAAACACACGCTGCCACCAAAATAGCAAACTGCAGAAACGGAATTGACAATAGCAATTTAAAAGGCGCTGTCCCGGAAGCCAAGGCAAATAAAAAAGCGACCGTCCAAAACCCTATCGGCAATAAATGAGCTAACAGTCCCACCAAAGCGCCCTTTTTCTTAGCCAAAAACCCGGCCGCGAACGAAGTCAAAAATATTATCAGCGCGCCAATAATCAAATTTGACATAGACGACGCCGACGCGAGCGCTTGAGCGTCTTTCATATCTATATCATTTATCTTCATAAGGATATTCGGCGTGGCAAAGCTGACGATTATCCGGACGATTGAACCGAGCAAAAAGCCAAAAAAGGCCGCCCCCAAAATCCTTAAGATGGAATTATTATTTATTATTTTTGCGGTAATTTTAACCATAGTTTCTAATTATTTTTATTAAGACTAGCGAGGAGAGAATGGAAAAATTTATTTTTACATTCTCTCCGAGTGACGTCTTAACATAGGTTAATAACCTGATGCTTGCATCAGTAAGTATAAATAATTCTTTATTTATACTCCGCCAGCTTGCTGCGGAGTAGTTAATAATTAGATATATTATACCACAAATCAAGCCAAAACATCACTCAGATATCAAGAATTTCCAGCGCTTTTTCTATTCCTTTGTCCACCACATCAACAATATCAAACCCACCTTCCGCGTTTTTTTCCTCGCTATAAACCGGCGTAAACATTTCTTCCAAAACGATATCCGGTTCAATTCCTTTTCCGTCAATTACTCTGTCACTGGGTGTAAACCACTTCGCGATAGTCAATTTCAAACCGGAACCGTCCGACAAAACTTCAAAATCCTGCACCGAACCTTTTCCGAATGTTGTAGCGCCGACGATTTCAGCGACACCATGGTCCTGCAAAGCGCCGGCCACAATTTCCGAACCCGAAGCGCTTCCTTCATCTACAAGCACCACTGTCGGCAAATCAACAAACCTGTGCGCCCCCCTGCTTTTATGCTCCAAAACAACATCCTGTCCGTTTTTTTCCGTCACAATTATACCCTGTCTGACCCATTCACTGGCCACATCTATTGCCGTTTCCAAATATCCACCCGGGTTACTGCGCAAATCCAATATTAAACCCTTGGGAGATTTTTCCAGCACTTCCCGCACAGCTTTATCAAAATCAAACCAAGTATCCTGATTGAAATAACTTATTCTCAAGTAAACGATGCCTGTATCTTCAATCACTCTGTGCGCGATTGTCGGAACATTTATTTTATCTCTCTTTATAATCACATCTTCAATCGTCTCAAAACCATTATGCGTGATAGTCAATTTTACCTCGGTTCCACCCGGACCTCTGATTTTGGAAACAGCAATATCCACTTCCATTCCCGCCGTGTCTTCCCCATCAATGGCATAAATTTTATCGCCCGAAGTTAAACCGGCTTTTTCCGCGGGCGATTCCGGAAGCGGAGCGATTATCGTCAGCTGGCCGTCGCGGATTCCGATTTCCGCGCCAATACCTTCAAATTCCCCCGCCAAGTTTTTGGAAAATTCCGTCGCTTCCACCGGAGGAAAATAAACCGAATGCGGGTCGCCAAGCGCGGCCACCATGCCGACCAAAGAGCCGTAAAATAAATCCACCTCATCCACCGGCTGGTCAACATAACTTTTTTTTATTTTATTCCAAATCTCCCAATACTGTTCAAAATTAATTTCTTCGGATCGGGTCTTACTGTAAAGATTTATGACTTTGCTGATTTCCACTTCTCCACTATCGCTGAAAATTTCATTTTTGACCATTAAAGAAGAACCCAGCGCCACTCCGCCCAAAAAAGTCGTAGTCAAGAAAGCCACCATCAAAAAAGCATATAAAAAATATCTTTTTTTATTTTTCACCGGCGCGCTTTTATTGTTTGAATCCATAAATTAATAATTATTGTCTGTTGAAATATCGGCGCCGAGCTGGCGCAATCTTTGTATTAAGTTTTCATAAGCCCTTTCAATCGGATAGGCGTTTCTTAAAACCGATTTGCCTTTGGCGGCCAGCATCGCAATCAGTATCGCCATGCCCGGCCTGATGGCCGGCGGACAATCCACTTCATTAGCTTTCAATTCGGTCGGACCTTTTATCAGCGCGCGGTGCGGGTCAAGCAATAAAACATCCGCGCCTAATTTCTTTAATTCCAGGTAATATATCGCCCGATTTTCATAAACCCAATCATGTATCAGTGTCTCGCCCTTCGCCTGAGTCAATATCGGGACGAACAACGGCACATTATCAATATTCAATCCCGGGTAAGGCCGGCCATGCAGTTTATCCGGTAAGGCCTTCAAATTGCCCGGCGTAATTTTTATATCATAAATTGTAAAATTACCGCTTTTTGATTTTCTCTTGTTTAAAAGCGAATATTTTTGCCCCATTACTGACAAATTTTCCAATTCAAGCGCCAAAAAATCATAAACACAATTCTTTACCGTCAAAGGCGACTTAGTGGTTATCGCGAGTGAAATCCACGCCATCGCGTCAACCGGATCGGGAATAATATAGTATTCATCAACTTTATGAAGTTTTTTTACTCCCGTTATTTTAAGAGTGGTCGTGCCGATGCCTTCAATTTTCGCTCCGGCGGAATTCAAAAAATAACACAAATCCTGCACCATATAATTGGCCGACGCAAACATAATAGTGGAAACTCCGGGAGCGAGTGCCGCCGCCATAATGGCGTTTTCCGTCGCCGTGTCTCCTGATTCATACATCACTATATCCCGCGCTTTAAGGGGAGCGTTTTCCACTTCATAATAATTCGCTTTTGACGCGACTTTGACCCCAAACTTTTCCAGCGCGTAAAGATGCGGCCTGATTGTTCTTTCACCTAATTTACATCCGCCGGTTTTATACAATTTATATTTCTTTTCTCTTGAAGCCAAAGCGCCGAGCAACAACAAAGATATTCTTGTATTCGCGCACGCCTCTTTGTTTATTTCTTCCATTTTCAAATCTTTTGAACTGTCTATATACAAAGTTTTTTCATCAATCCATCTGAATTCAACCCCAATACTGGACAAAACCTCAATCATTCTTTCCACTTCTTCCACGCGCGACATATCTTTGAGCGTTATTTTGTTCGCAATCAAAACCGAAGCGCACAATAGCGCTATTGGAGCATTTTTTCCGGAACTAGTCTCTATTGAACCTTTTAATTTTTTACCTCCGTTTACGATAAAGGTATTATTCGGCATCTTAGGCAATTTATCACCAAGCTATATTAAAAACGAACTATCCATAAATCCAGCACCTTCCTACGGAGTATTAAGTTCTATAGGAAGAATAATCATTATATCCATTCATCCTCGTGTACAAGCTATAGGGTATCACGAGAAGGTGCTGGATAAATATAGTTGATTTTTTATAAAAAAGACGCTACTATTATAACGTAATATAATCAAAAATACAAATTATGGTTTATCCGGACAGTTACAACGACAAACGATTCAGGCGGATTTTTTTTATCGCTTTAGTTGTGATTTTTTTTACCGTCGCCCCGGTGTTGATACTCTACTCAATGGGCTTTCGTATTGATTGGGAAAATAAAAAAATCATAGAAACCGGCGTGGTCAGCATTGATATTGAACCGAAAGAAGCGCAAGTGTATTTAAACAATATCAGAATAACCAAAAGCATGCCTATCCGCCTGACAAACAGAACTCCGGGCACTTACAACCTAAAAATATCTTTGCCGGGTTATAAAACTTGGGAAAAAAATATAGACATAAAAAGCCGACAAACCACTTATATAAAAAATATCATTCTGCTGAAAGATTCTTTGCCGATAGCGGTTAACAACAGCCCGAATAATATAGATTTATTTTTACCGTCCACGGACGGAAAATATATTTTATTATCATCGGTGGATGGAAATGTAAGAAATATAGAACTGTTTAACTCGGAAACAAAAAGTTTTTTGCCTATTTTTAATCTGCCGTCTAATCTGGATTACAAATTGGAGTGGTCCCCTTTCGACAATCATATTTTATTTACAAAATTCCAAAAAAACACGGCCTCACTGAACATTTTGTCTGCTGATGACCCGGAAAAAATAGAAAATCTTACAATCCCGATGAGAGAAAAGGACAAATTTTACTATCAATGGCAAAAAAATTCTCCAATTCCGACAATCTTTACCAATAAAGACGGCAAAATCTTTAAATTCACCATTAATGGCGATGAATACATCTTTGATTTGGATTCAGATATAAAATGGTATATAGATGAACTGGGAAAACTTTGGGTGTTTGAAAACAATACTTTAAAAATTGAAAGTGAAAAAGACGGACAGAACTCCATTCCCCTATCCAATATTTCAGAAATTGAAAAAATTATTGATATCAACAACAACCGCGCCGTCGTAATGACAAATGGTCAAGCGGCAATTGTCTCCAGAGAAGAAAACAGACAGGAAACAATCAATACTTCAAACTTCCAAAGAAATCCTTATACCAATGAATGGCTAACTTGGTCCTCGTGGGAATTGTGGTCCATTTATGAACACGACAAGCCGGCTCTGCTTAATCGAACCAGCGATAATATAAAATCGGTTTTCCCGCTTGATGAAGTGGGCGCGTTGACTATCATAAACAACCAGGGCATCACGGCATTTAATCCCGGTTATTATGTAAGCCAAAATCTTTATAATGGCGAAGTCTATGGCGCCAGCGTGAACAGACAAAAGAAGAAAATATATCTGTTTGGAAAAGTCGGAAGCAATGTCGGCCTGTACGAATTGGATTACTAATATTCAATCACCGTTTTGTCTCCCACTATCAATCTGTGTTTTTGATCCCCGCCTTCTTTTTTTGTAAACTTAACATTCTTGCCGATTAAACTGTCCGCCAAGGTAATCGGGCAATCAATCTCTACGCCTGATAATAATATAGAGTTCTCAATCTTCGCTTTTTTAATAACCGAACCCGGACCGATTGTGACATTCGGCCCGATTTTACAATTTTCTAAAATACAA
>MFQY01000063.1:12241-12627 GCA_001783185.1 Candidatus Magasanikbacteria bacterium RIFOXYC2_FULL_40_16
CTATCATCACCGGCGCGATTAATTCCACCTTATCACCCACCGCGCTGGATGGACTGACATTGACGCCGTTTCCCATTTTTTCCAAAAGCAAATTATTGGCTAAAAGCAAATCACCGACCTGCCCCGTATCTTTCCACCAGCCGGTTATTTCTTTATAACCGACTTTTTTATTATTTTTTAAAAAATAAGAATGAATGCTGGAAATTTCATATTCTCCGCGGGAACTTTTGGTAATATTTTGAAACGCTTCAAAAAAAACTTTGGGACCGTACAAATATATTCCGGTTACGGCAAAATCGCTCGGCGGATCGGCCGGCTTCTCTATAACATCAACCAAATTACCATCAGCATCAAATTTCGGCACACCAAACCTGTTCGGGTCGGGC
>MFQY01000063.1:12656-18439 GCA_001783185.1 Candidatus Magasanikbacteria bacterium RIFOXYC2_FULL_40_16
ATTATTTTTGGCAAATTCATCCACCATTTCTTTTACTCCGCCAAACAAAATATTATCAGACAGATAAAACATAAACGAATCGTCTCCAATAAAATCCTTGGCAATATTCACAACATGAGCGATGCCTTGCGGTCCGCCGGTTTGTTCAAAAAATTTTATTTTTACTCCCCAATGTCCGCCGTCCCCAACATGTTTTTGCAGTTCTTCTTCACCCGGATTGACATTTATGAATATTTCTTCAATCCCGGCCTCAACAACTTTTTCTATGGCATGAAAAATCATCGCTTTGTTCGCAAGCGGTAATAAATGCTTATTAGTTGTCGCGGTAACGGGATGCAATCGCGTCGCCCGCCCCCCGCCCGTTAAAATCGCCTTCTTAATCATAAAACAATTAACAACTATCAATTAACAATTCAATTCTTAAATCTTATAAACAAATGAATGAGTAAATAATAAGCTTACTTAATTATTTACGAGTGAATGCAGTTTATATATTAATATAACTTAAATCTTAAATCTAATCTACCACCAAACCAATCCTTTAACCACCACACAATAATACAATTTCATTATCGGATTACCAACATACTTCAAAAGCGGACTACCCATTTCTTTCTCTTGAAACATAATATTCGGCACCGTATATTTAAACAAAAATCTGTCCGTCACTTTGCGCATTTCCTGAATTCGTTTTCTTTTGCCCAACCACAGCTTCCAATTGTCCTTTTCAGACCAATACTTATACACTTTCACCTTTTTATCAAGCCAGCCACCGCGCCAGGCAAACAGCCATAATCCCAACTCCAATACCAACATCATGGGAAATAATAACACCAGCGTAGGCCAGCGGAAAAACATCAGCATCACGCCATACCGATTTCTTTCCATATAATAAAATTTCTCTATGCTCCGGCTAAACTGGTATTTGTGAAAAAAAACCGAATCTCTTACTAACACCGTTTTATATCCTAAAATACGAAAACGGAAACACCACTCCAAATCCTCATGGTATAAAAAGAAATCTTCATCAAGCATTCCATATTGTTTAATCAAATCACATCTGATTGTCATCGCCGCTCCGCTGGCATAAGATATTTCTTTCACCGGCGGAAGTTTGACATCAGCCACTTTGCTTCTGTATTCATCGCAAAAACCAAATCCCAAATAATGGAAAGAATTGCCGGCATTATTCAAATATTCCGTATCCGGATGCAGAATCAACGAAGACTGCGCCATGGCGATATTTTTATCTTCCTCCATAACTTTGATTACCGGCTCAAATATATTCATCGTCGCGAACCCGTCCATATTATGGAGATAAACATAATCAAAACCATTATCAATCGCCCACTTTATACCGACATTATTTCCACCGGCAAAACCGGTATTTTCAGTTTGCGCCAATAAAGTCGTATGAGGCAACTCCTTGCCGGACAAAGGCATAATCGTTTCTTCTATCATTCTGATCGATGATCCGAATTCAGGATGCGGATTATCAACAATCACCAGCTCCAACCTGTCTTTCGGATAACTGATTTTTTTTAATGACGAAACCACATCGCCGATATACGGCTCGCAATGAAATGACAAATATATAATCGCAATTTTGGGAAACTTATCCATAAAATCTATGCCGACTTATAATATTTAAATTTACCCCGCCATTTAAAAATATATTTCACCCAGCTCGCCAAATGAATGCGGGCCAATTTATTTTTAATCAGAGCTTTAAAAATCCCGGGGATTTCCGCCGAACCTCTGGCATATCTGTGTTGTATTACTATATCATGAACATAATATACCGGCCAACCATGTTCCCACATCGTCCGACACCAATCACAGTCTTCCAAATACATAAAATATCTATCATCAAACCAGCCAATGGCATCAACCACTTCTTTTCTTACCACCATCGCGGCGCCAAGCACCCAATCAACCGGCCTGGTTTCACTGTGATTAAAATCTTTCATTAATAATCTGTTTGCGTATTTTTTCACCCAATTATATTTTCTGTCAAAATTAATTTGTTTAAACGGCTTGATGGCGATTGATTTTAAATCAAAGCGATAACACGTGTCCTGAAGAGTTTGGTCGATGTTAACCAACTTTGTCCCAATACATCCGATTTTAGGATGTTCATCCATAAATTTTATGATTCTTTCAATAGTGTTTGAATTCGGAAAAATAATCGTATCTCTGTTCAGCGCGAAATAATAGCGCGCCTGTGTTGCCTGAAAGCCAATATTATTTCCTCTTCCAAAACCGACATTAACGCCGGTATTGATATACTTTATATTAATAAACTTTTCCAGAAGCTTATCTCTGACGCCGTCTTTGTTATTTGAATTATCAACTATCGTAATTTGAACGCTATATGGACAGCCAAGAATATCGGCTGATAAGCTTTCAACCGCTTTTAATATGTCATCCCCCATCAAATAATTTACAAATACTACATTTATATCCTTCATAAAAATGTTCTAAATGTTCTATGTGTTATAATTGTTCTAAATGCTCTATGTGTCCTAATGAACATTTTGAACAAGCGAAGCGATATAACATTTATAACCACTTACGCATTTCCCTCCAGCCAATTTTTTTCTTATTCTTTATCTCGCGTCTTCTGTTTCTCAATTCTTTTCTTAATTTCCAGATATCTTTCCAACCCTTCAAAACACCCCTGTCAAAAATTAAAAACCACGCGAATTTACCTGTTTCATAACATAAAATCCGCAAAAAGTCAATTATAAAATTCTGCCAGTACTCATTTTTATAGATTGTCATTATATGATTGCGATAGCTGTTGTATTTTATACGCATCGGCTGTCTTTTTTTATTATCTATCGCTGACATCCCTATATTGCTGGCCCTGTCATGATAAGCGCAAGTATCCAAAATCACATAGGCTTTATTACCGGCCGACCGCAGACGGAATGCCAAATCCACATCTTCTTTATAAGAACCGTAATCCGGGTCAAAAATAAATTTGCCATTATACAAAATATTGTCCGCGCTTTTTCTTCTTAACAACAACACTGTCCCGGAAACTCCAAAAACTTCCACCGTCTGACCACCCGACCACTTGGCCACCCGACTACTTTCTTCTTTCCAGTTTTTCCCGGCCATCCAATCAACTACCCGCCTATTTTTATACGCTTTCAAACCCAGCGAATCCACATAATCGGAAAAAAAATCATCCAGCGAATTAAAATTCCATTTCATAAGCCGAGGAGAAACGACGGCAGTCTCGGGATTTTTATCCATAAACGAAATCATTTTCTCAAAACAATCCGGCTCCAAATACAAATCCTGATTTAGAAAAACCGCATATTCAGTATCGGCCTGGTCATAAATATAATTATGCCCGCCGGCAAAACCTAAATTATCTTTGCCTTCTTCAAAATGGCAAGCTCTATTAAAATTTTTCAATTCTTGTTTAATCACTGAAACCGTGCCATCGATTGAACCATTATCCAATATATATATCTGCCAATCTTGATAAGTTTGTTTGCGCAAAGATTCAAAAAGATGGGGAATATACTTTTCCCCGTTCCAGGTCAATAATTGAACGGTCAACTTCATAATTGCTTGTAATACGAATGATGCGAATTTTAATGCGAATTATGCCAATTATGCGAATAATCTAAACAGATATAAACATTGATAAATTCGCGATATTCGCAACATTCGCATTTAATTTGTAATTCGTATCATAATTTAACTCCCCACTTTGTAAAATACTTAGCCATACTCGTGATATACTGCTTTTGTTTCCACCAAGTGCCACGCTTTTTGAAACTGTCGCCGGCATAATCCACGCAAACCGCAATCGGGGTATACATAACTTTATAGCCGTTCTTTTTCGCTTCCCGGCATAAATCAACATCTTCAAACCAAATAAAATAGCGCGGATCAAACGCCCAACCGAGTTTATCAATCAATTCTCTTCTCACAATCATAAAAGAACCCTGAACCGAATCAACTTCCTGTTCTTTGTCCGGGTCAAAATCCCTGAATAAATATCTGTCTAAAATACGCGGAAAAAAATGATGAATTTTCAAAATGATTATCAATTGTTCCCAAATTTTTGGAAACCGCCTCGGGGTCGTCGCCAAATTGACTGTCCCGTCTTCGTTTATCAGTTTACAGCCGGCGATTCCCACATCCGGATTTTGCGCCAAATAATTTACCATTCTATCAAGGGTATTCATTTCCGCTTTCATATCCGGATTAAGAAACAAAATAAAACGGCCATCGGCAATCTCTACGCCTTGATTATTAGCGACGCCAAATCCCCTATTCTCTTTATTTTCAACCAGTTTTACATTACTGAATTTTTTAATCAGCTCAACCGTATTGTCAGACGAATTATTATCAATCACAATCTGCTCGCAGGTAATATTCCTGTATCCCATCGCCACCGATAAAATCTGCTTTTCAATCTTTTCGGCCGAGTTCCAAGTAACGGTTATAACGCTTAAATCCATAATTAAAATCTATATTTTATATAGACACTTTATAATATTTTAGGCAAAAAAACAAGAAAGCCCCATAATATTAATTCGGGGCTGTCTGTGTGAAGAAAAATTAAAGAAAAAATCTGTAAACATAGAACTTAAGCGTCCGCGCCGTGTTCTTGATCGCTTCCGATGTCTTTGACACCGCGACTTGGAACGGAGTGCCGATAATCGGCCTCTTGTAAACTTGCGCTTTGGCAATCTTCAACTGGTTTTTCTTATAACGGCCGATATCGGTATTCAAGAAATCGGCATTTTCATACTTAACATCCTTGAAAGATGTCCGCAATATCTTGGCCCCGCTGAAATCAGCGCCCTGGCAATTGGAAAAATCAAAATTCGCGTCGCTCAGGTTAGCCCGATGCAAGGTGGTATTTTTGTCAAAATAACCGCCTCGACAATCGGACTCGCTCAAATTAGCGTCATTCAAGTTAGTACCGCGAAAATCGCAGTTGTACAACTTAAGACCGCTCAAATCCCGGCCGGACAAATTAAGATTGCATAAATCCCAATAAATCCTGTTAAACCGGTCTTCGGTCAAACCGGGCACTCCCAAAGACAAAAGATATTCCTTTGTTTTTTTCTTCGTCACAATTCCCTCCTATAAAGTATAAAAGAACAGATTAAAAATTATTTTTTTAATTTCGCGTATTTTTCCATCGTATCGCGGATAGCTTCATTTATCGGCCGCATTCTGATTCCAATCTTGACAAGATTCTCTGACTGCAAAAAATTATTTGACCGGCCTTTCACTGCCAATCCCTGTTTTACCAGATCACCATTTTCAATCCATTCATTAGTATGGTTCAGGTCAACCAATTCTTCATATAATTTGATAATTTCACGATGTTTTAAAGTGCCCGGATTTGTCACGTGAAAAATTCCTTCCGCCCTTTTTTCAAGCAGTTGATGAAAAACATCAATCATATCTTCAATAACCGTCACGGAATTCTCCACATCAATAACTTTTTCAAAAGAAGCCAGTTTATCTATCAAATTGCCCGGGGACGAAATATAATCAATCGGCATTCTGATTCTGGCGATGCCAACATTAGGCAAAGTTGAGAGCGCCAAATCCGCCGCGTATTTGGCTTTTGAATAAACCGCCTTAGGATTGCCAAAATCAGATTCTTTCCAGCCTTTCGGGTCCGGAGACGCGCCATAATAAATACAACCCGAACCGATATGCAAAAAATATATTTTCTTTTCTTGACAAGCCTGCGCGATAAAAATCGGCAACACAGTATTGCCCAAAATAGTTTCCTC
>MFQY01000064.1:0-3046 GCA_001783185.1 Candidatus Magasanikbacteria bacterium RIFOXYC2_FULL_40_16
CGCGACCAGAATGCAGGTTGATATCAATTCAATGATAGAAAGCGGGATAAATATGACTTACACGGATATCAGTCCGAATTACCTTTTCCCTAATGGCGGAACAATGCAATTTGATGGCACTTTGTCTTTAACTAACTTTAACACTACCGGTGTTACCGCTACTGGCACATTAATCACCCAAGATTTAACTACCATTTCTTCAGGCGCTTTGGTTTTAGGAGAACGGCTGACTTGGAAGCTAACTTCATCCACCAATTCAGAGATTAAAAAAGACGCAGTCACAGATTTAGATTCTTTAACTGTCTCCGGCACTTTACAACTCAATCATAATACTTTAACCGTGGCTGGTAATGCGACTGTAAAAAACGGCGGGGTAATTACCCATGAACTTTATACAGAAAGCACTACCTATATGCCGGGTGTTTATTTGTCGTTGACTGGAAATCTTACAATTGACTCCGGCGGTTCTGTTAGTAGTACGGGAAAAGGTTATTTGGGTGGTAGACAAACGGCTGATAGTTATTATTGGTTTGGTCTATTGCAAACAGGCGATTCCAATACTACCAATTATGGTTGTACAGAGAATAATGTTTGTTCAGCTGGGACAAGCAGTGAATATGGCAGTGGCGGCAGTCATGGCGGGAGAGGTGGTTTATCCACCGGTTACACAATCGCCCAAAGCTATGATTCAATTTCAAATCCGGTTTTACCCGGCGGTGGAGGAGGGGGAAATTCTTCTTCAAATCTTGGCGGTAATGGCGGAGGAATTATTCGTGTAACCGCGGCCAATATCACGGTCAATGGCAGTGTGGAGGCCGACGGACAGGTTGATATAACGGATGTGGATTATGGTGGAGGCGCAGGTGGAACCATATATCTGAATGCTTCCGGAGCCATATCCGGTTCAGGCGCGATTACGGCTGATGGTGGTACTACTAATACGACCCTAGTTGGCGGTGGTGGCGGACGCATTGCTTTGCTTTATGCCAGTTATACCCATTCCGGGAGTTTAACCGCCTATGGCGGGGATGGAAACGCAGCTGATGAAGACGGCGCGGCGGGGACAATATATTTAAAAGGAACAGGGGGCAGTAATGGTTTTTTAAGAATAAATAACGGAGGTAGAACACAAGCTTACCATTTCACCAATATCAGATCAACTAATGATGCCACTTTTGATGGTGTTACTACCACTAATTATGGCAATTTTTTAATTGAATCCGATGCCAGCGCTTTTTCCGCGTCTAACATTCAAGTTGATGTTAATTCCGTAATGGAGAGTCAGATGAATATGACTTACACAAATGTAGGTCCAAGCAATCTTTTCTTAAACGGTGGGACAGCCCAATTTGATGGCACATTAGCTTTAACTAATTTTGATACATCCGGCGTTACCGCTACCGGCACATTAATCACTTACGCCACTACCACTATTTCTTCCGGAGCTTTGGTTTTGGGCGAACGGCTGACCTGGAAACTGGCCTCAACTACAGGTTCGGTGATTATGAAAGATGCCACCACAAATATGGACTCCTTGACTGTTTCCGGCACTTTGCAACTCAATCACAAAACTTTAACTGTAGCCGGAAATGTTAATGTAAAAAATGGCGGAGTAATTACCCATGAACTTTATACGGAAAGCACCACTTATACGCCTGGCGTTTATTTATCGTTGACCGGAGATCTTACAATTGACTCTGGCGGTTCTGTTAGTAGTACGGGAAAAGGTTATTTGGGTGGTAGACAGACTGCTGATAGTTATTATTGGGCCGGATTTTTGAATACCGGCGATTCCAATACTACTAATTATGGTTGTACGGAGAATAATATTTGCGCTTCGGGAGCGAGCAGTGAATACGGTACAGGTGGCAGTCACGGTGGCAGGGGAGGAATAAATACTACTTATACAATCGCTCAAAGTTATGATTCCATTTCAAATCCGACTTTGCCCGGCGGTGGAGGCGGAGGCAATTCTACTTCAAATCTTGGCGGTAATGGTGGTGGAATTATTCGTGTAACCGCGGCCAATATCGCGGTCAATGGCAGTGTGGAAGCCGACGGACAGGTTAATATAACGGATGTTGATTATGGCGGAGGGGCGGGAGGAACCATATATCTGAATACTTCAGGGGCTATTTCCGGTTCAGGCGCGATTACGGCTGATGGCGGAATTACTAATACGACTGTGGCCGGTGGAGGCGGCGGACGCATCGCTTTGCTTTATGCCAGTTATACCCACTCTGGAAGTTTGACCGCTTATGGCGGAGATGGAAATGACGCCAATGAAGACGGCGCGGCTGGGACAGTATACAAAAAACCTTCTAGCCAAACTTATGGCGATTTGATTATGAGCAACGGAAGTATTACGTTGCCATATTACAACACTACTATTTCCGCCACTGTTCCGGCCAACGACCAAGTAGCAGCATATAATAACGGATATGTGTTTAATTCTGTGACGGTTTCCAATTATGGAATTTTAAATATTCCGGTCGGTTTGGACGCGGTTGGCGACGGCACTTCCGACCCAAACAGAAAAATCAGATGTATTACTTGCACCGCTGATAATGATACTGCCAGCGATGGCGAGATTGTTTACAACACGGAATTATACAGCGGAGGCGTGGCGTCTGATTATACCTGCGTCGTGACTAATAATGTACCAACCCTGGCATCTTTATCTTTAACGCCGGTCAAAGATAGCACCGGTTATGTTTCGGTTTCCGTAGTTATTGATGATGGTGATGATGAAGACGGACAATTAAGAGTGGAATATCGGTCCGGGAATTGTAGCGCGTATTCCGGATATTCCAGTTCAACTTTGCACAGCACGATTACCGCCACTTACGGCCAAGCAAATATTACTTTAAATAATAGCGACCCGGTCGGACGGCAATTACAAGTTATCACCACCGCTTCCGGCGCTAATACTTTGGGGTTCAGTTGGCTTTCGCAAACCGACGCGCCAACCGCGGACGGAGAATACTGTGTTTTTCTCACGCCTTACGACGGCAATGATAATGGCGATGTGACTTCTTCCACGCTT
>MFQY01000064.1:3109-6422 GCA_001783185.1 Candidatus Magasanikbacteria bacterium RIFOXYC2_FULL_40_16
CGGCGCTTCCGGAGTTACCACCAGCGATACCGCTTTTACTTCATCAACTGATGCCGATTTGGGCGCGGATGATTTTAATTCCACCCTGACCACGGCCATATCCGGTTTATCCGTAAATACTCAATACGTTTTCAATATTTGGGCTTATGATTATTATGGAAACAACGTTGGCGCCTCCACGGAGATAATCGGTTATACATTGGCTAATACTCCATCTTCTTTGGCCGGCACAGCCGCGTCAGCTACCGGTATAAATTTGACATGGTCCGGAGACGCGACTGAATATTATGTGGAAAATACCACCAATAGCGCTAATTCCGGCTGGATTAGTACGGCATCATACAGCGCGACCGGTTTGACCTGCGCCACCAGTTATACTTTTAAAGTAAAAGGCAGAAATGGCGATGGCGTGGAAACCGGTTATTCTTCCACTGCCAGCGCGACCACAAGCGGATGCACAGTGGATGTCAGCACCGGTGGCGGTTTTGCTCCGGCTCCTCCACCGTCGTTTCCGCTCCCGATTGTTGACCCGCTTGGAACAGTTGAAACTGGCGGATTTGGAGTATTTGTCGGCAGCGGCGGAGTGATCGGTGAACAAATTGTTGATTTGACTTTTAACGGCGGACCGGACGCGGAAGAAATGGCCATATCCAATTTGTTCAATTTTCTTGGCGCTTCCAAAGAAAAATATCAGGCAACAAAAAAAGATTGGAATATTTGTTATGGTTTATCAGGGAATTGTCCAATAGACGGTAAAAAATATAAGATATTTACTAAATTTTACACCAAGTATGGTATTTCTTCGGAAGTGATGTCTGCGGAGGTTTTGTATGATGTTACGGAAGAGGAAATAATTCCGGAAGAAACAATCATAGAGGAACCTTTACCGGAAGAAGAAACACCCGTAGAAGAATTGAGAGAAGAAGCGCCGATAGTAGAAGTTGAGTCTCAAGACGAAATCCCGACCGATGTCGGGGAAGTTTCTCCGGAAGTCGGGGAAGTTTTGCCTGATATTGGTGAAGTTCCGACAGAAACCGGAGGAGAAATAGAACCGGGTATTATTTCTCAAGCGGAAACCGCAATCAGCGGATTATTGTCCGCTTCCGCCAGCGCCGGAGCTTCTTTCTCCGTCGGTTTGCTTAATGTGATTGAAATCGCGGCCGGAGGTATTTTTTCAGAAAGAGTGACAGAATTCGCGCGCCAGTCAATGGATTTTGTTCAAACCGTTGGCGAAAAAACCGTTGAACAGATAAAAAATATTCAAGAAGACGTCGTCAAAACAGCGATTATTATTAAAGAAATTTCCGATAATCCAAAAGTGGAAGAAGTCAGTAAAGAAGTGGTCGCGCCGACGGTTATGGGCGCGTCGGTAGCGGCGATGGCGCCATCTTTCGCGGAAACAGCCATACCGTTATTCAAGTATTTATTTTTGCAGCCATTGGCATTGTTAGGCATAAGACGCAGAAAGAATTGGTGCAAGATATACAATAGTTTGAATAAGTTGCCGGTTGATTTGGCGACAATCAGACTGGTTGACATTAAGACTAATAGAATTGTTCAATCCAAAGTCAGTGATAGAGAAGGTAATTTTAGTTTGTTTGTCTCTCAGCCCGGGCAGTATCGTCTTGAGATTTTTAAAAATAATTTTGTTTTTCCGTCCAAAGCCATGGAAAAACAGATGGCTGATGGCGTAATGGAAGATATCTACCATGGGGAAAATATTATTATCACGGAAAAAACTCCGAATGTAATTAAAAATATTCCGTTGGATCCGGTTGGTGTGGAAAAAACTCCGAAAAGATTTATTTTTGAAAAAAATGTCCGCGCCGCGCAAAATGTTTTTGCCTTGTCCGGTATTTTTGCCACAGCGATAACTTTATTGATTGTGAATGTTTGGTACATTTGGTTGTTTTTGGTCGTCCATGTCTCGCTTTATTTGCTGTTTGCCGGTTTTATCAGAAAGAAGAGAAAATTAAAAGGCTGGGGCACGGTTTATGACTCCGAAACCAGGGAGCCGTTGAGTATGGCCGTAGTCAGATTATTTTCCAAACAATACGACAAACTGATTGATTTTAATATTACTGATAAAAAAGGTCGGTATGCTTTCTTGGTCGGTCCGAGCGAGTATGTGGTTAGTGTGGAAAAACAGCCTTATATCGGCAGAAGAGAATATAATTTTAATGATATCAAAGAAGAAAATGCTTTGATTATGGAAGATATCGGGTTAGAAAAACCGAAAGGTAATACAGATAATTTAACGCCGCAATTTACAAAGAAAAAAATTACCCTATGAGATAATTTCATATCTCACGGGGTAAAAAAAGGAGCCTGATTTTCAAGCTCCTTTCGTCTTTCAGTCCACAATTTTAATTTTATTTACTTTAGGATAATATCACCGGCCACCGGCAGGTGATCAGAGGCTCCAATACCGGCAATCGCGCGGTAGTTTTTTATTCCCAATCCTTTGGAGACAAGGATGTGGTCAATAGATCTTTTGGGGGTGTCCGACGGGTAGGTCGGAAGCAGAGGTTCTGGACTGCCAATCAGCCCCCATTTGAACAGATTATCAAAACATTTTTCCCCCGGACCGGAGTTCATATCGCCGAGGAAAACAAACGGCTGTGTCTTTTTTTCCAAATAGGCGCGCAAGATGGAAATCTCGTCGCATCTTTTTCGGTCGTCGTCGGCCGCATCCAGATGTGTAAGCACGAAATTGAGCTTGTGCCCGGAATTGTCCAAAAGGACATCAAAGTCAACAAAGCTTTTGAAAACGTGCTCCATCCGGCCGGCAAAACCATAGCCGAATTGGCGGTGGAAGTTCACCTTCATCGGGTATTTGCTGAGAACGACATTGCCCATTTGAAGTACGGAAGGAATGCTGAAGATTGTTTCTTTGATGATGTATTTGTAGCTCAGCGCTTTGGCTATATACATAGCCTGGTCAATGTTGAAAGTCCGGATAGAGTTGAAATCAACCTCGTTGAGGCAGATTACATCCGGGTTCTGCAGACGGAGCCCTTTTACAATCCAATCAAGATTGTAGCGGATGATTTCTTCAGTTGTTTGGTAGAAGAAATCATCGGTATTGCCCCGCGCGTTGGCGATGTTGTAAGTGACGACTTTCAGAGTTTCGCCGATAGGCTTGGGTGTTGGAGTGTTTATTTTCAGCACATAATATTTTGTGCTTTGACAACTGATCGCGCCGGAACAAAAAAGGAGCAAAGCGGCAATAAGTGTTATTTTTTTGGACAGCATCTCTTCTTCCCCCGATTTCGTGGGTTAAATTAAAATTGTTTGTTGTGAAAGGACGAAT
>MFQY01000065.1:0-22620 GCA_001783185.1 Candidatus Magasanikbacteria bacterium RIFOXYC2_FULL_40_16
AGCGTCTTTCAATCCTTTGCCGGCTTTGAATTTCGGCACAACCACTGACGGTATTTGTATTTTTTCGCTCGGATTTTGCGGGTTAACCCCGATGCGTCCGGCGCGAGTGCGGGCAGAAAAAGCTCCAAATCCGGCGATATTTACTTCACCGCCTGATTTAAGAGTGGAAGTGACAATTTCCACAAAGGAAGCCACCATTTCCTCAGCATCTTTTTTGGAAGCGCCAATTTTGCCGGCGATTGTTTGCGCTAATTCCGCTTTGTTCATAAAATTATTTAGGTTATCCCGATTTCGTTTTATCGAAATCGAGGATCCTCGATTTTGTTTCAACAAAATCGGGATAGTAATATTATAAAATATTGGTAAATTTATGTCAACCCCGCACCTTTCTGAATAAGTTTTTGAATTTTTTAAAGCGCAAAGACGAAGTCGCCTCATGGCTCTGACTTTTTTTAATCCACTATTATAGCCAGAAAGGTGTCGGGGTCAATAGAGAGAAGTAAGCAGTAATATCAAACCCGCCAATTCGGCGGGTTTGATTCGTTTTATGTTGCGTGAATCATGAATCAGGTAGTTTATCTCGCGTATTTCCGCCAGAGGCGGACCAGCCTCTGGCTGGCCTATGGTTTCATTGTTTATCTTGCATATTCAATTACTCTTGTCTCTCTGATTACATTCACTTTAATTTCTCCCGGATAAGTCAGTTCACTTTCAATCTTATGGGCGATATCTTTGGCAAGATTATATGCTCCATAGTCATCTATTTCGCCAGGATTGATGAAGACTCTGATTTCGCGTCCGGCTTGGATAGCGAAAACTTTTTCTACGCCCGGAAAATCTTTAGCGGTTTTTTCCAATTCTTCAAGACGAGCGACATATTCTTCAAAAGTGTCGCGCCTGGCGCCGGTTCTTGAAGCGGAAATCGCGTCAGCTGCCATCACGATTTTGGTAAGAAGTAAAGGCGGGTTGGTATCATGATGAGTAAGAGCGGCTTGGGCGATATTCTCGTCAATATTGAATTTCTTCAATATGGTATAGCCAATTTCCGTGTGTGTACCTTGAGTGTCGTGGTCTACCGCTTTTCCAATATCATGGAAGAACCCGGCTTTTTTAGCCGTAGCCGGATCAACCCCACCAACTTCAGTCGCGATAATACCGGACAAATGCCCGACTTCCAATGAGTGGAGCAACACATTTTGGCTGTAGCTGGTGCGGTATTTTAGTCGGCCCATAATTGACGTCAGTTTCGGATCGGCGACTGCGATTCCCATTTTATAGAAAGCCTCTTCGCCAGCTTTGCGGATATCAACCGCAATTTCTTTTTTGGCTTCTTCTATATATTCTTCAATTTTGGCCGGTTGAATGCGCCCGTCTTTTATCAGTTTTTCCAAGGCCAAATGGCAGACGCGGCGGCGTATCGGTGAAAAGCTGGAAATCAAAATGATATCAGGTGTTTCATCAATTAATAATTCACAGCCGGTCATTTTCTCAATGGTCTTAATGTTGCGTCCTTCCTTGCCGATGATCCTTCCTTTCATTTCATCGCTCGGCAAATTAACCACAGTTGAAGTGGTTTCGGCCGCGTGATTGCAAGCAGTGCGTTGCATCGCGGTAATTAAGATTTCGCGCGATTTTTCTTGAAGTTTTTCCGCGTTGACCTGTTCAAACTTCATAGTTCTGACCAGCAAGTCATCGCCCGATTCTTTTTCTATTTTATTGAAAAGTTCTTCTTTGGCTTGTTCTTTTGTGTAGCCGGCGACTGATTGCAGTTTTTCCACAACCTGTTCTTTGGCCCTGTCTATTTTTTCTTTGATGGATTGGATTTCTTCCACTTTTTGTTGAAGCTTGGTTTTGCGGTCTTCAAATTCCATCAATTTTTTGTCGAACATATTTTCGCGCTGTTCCACGCGTTCCTGCATTTTTTTGATTTCTTGACGGCGGGAGTTTTCTTCGCCTTTGGCTTCGTCAATGATTTTAATCGCCTTTTCTTTGGCATTGAGCAACAGTTCTTGCTCTTTGTTCTTGATTTCCGTTAGTCTTTTTTCAGCAATAGATTCAATGGTATTGGAACGAGCTTGGGCTACTTGTTTGCGGATAAAATATCCGACAACCGTGCCAAGGGCTATTCCGCCTACTGAAACTATCGCAATAATAATTTCTGACATATTAAAATTAACTCTTTACTCGCCAGAAAAGATGATTTGGAGCAGATTTGAGAAGATACGTAAAAAATCCCTTATTTAAGGTTTACTGATTTTTTAGGAGTTGAAATATTAGGATACTTATTTGTTTTTTCTTGTGGATAAGTATTTTTTTTGCTTGTTTTAGCCATATTTCGTATCGATCATCCTGCTACAGATTTCTTTCTTGCGATTTGCTAAATAAATTATATTACAAGTATAACAGAAAAAATTGAGGGTGTCAACTCCATTGGAGTAATCCGTAACTCGTAAACCGTAATCCGTAATTAATACCAGTAATCCATAATTAATAATTGGAGCCCTGCTATTGAGTGTTTTTATATTAAAAAGACAAATTACTCAACAATTACGAGTTACGAGTTACGGTTTACTTGTTACTTCACGACATGGGGTTGACAAAGTAAGAAAAATATAGTATTTATTATTTATTAAAAAGGAGGCGGACAATGCTGAGGAAAAATAATCCTGCCGGTTTGACGCGAGAACAGAAAGAAAGAATAACCTTGGTTCTGGTTGGCTTTCAGTCGGGGAATATGACGAAAGACAACACTATCAACCGGATTGCCGGGCTGTTGTCTGATAGAAAGACTTTGAGCAAAGAACGTTGTTCTGATTTGGAAGATGTTTTTATGGGGGTTGGCTTTGGTTCAGATGAAGCCAAGGAACTACTCCGTCTTGTCAAAAGGACGCATCAGGACAAATAGAACGCTGAAGAACGGCATAATTTAGGGGAGCAAGAGACAGGTTAAAAACCTGTCTCTTTTAATATGAAATCTTCGTAATTTTCTTTGGATATTTTTTTTGGGTTTACCCCGTCCTTTATAGAATAGTCGCCAATTTTAGTTCTTTCCAATTCGTCGCAATACGCGCCAACATCAAGCGCCGCGCCGATGTCTTGCGCCAGTGTTCTGATGTATGTGCCGGCGGAACAGATGACTTCTATTTTTAACTGTGGATAACTATATTCCAGAAG
Organism: Candidatus Magasanikbacteria bacterium RIFOXYC2_FULL_40_16; assembly: GCA_001783185.1. Classification (GTDB taxonomy): domain Bacteria; phylum Patescibacteriota; class Patescibacteriia; order Magasanikbacterales; family UBA922; genus XYB1-40-15. Next base: position 3,175 of record MFQY01000065.1, read on the forward strand.
TTTTATTTCATATATGTTTATCTTGTTTGGCTTTCTTTCTATTTCAATACCTTTGCGCGCCAGTTCATAAAGTTTTTTCCCTTCTATTTTTTTGGCGGAATACATGGGTGGAATCTGGTCTTGTTCGCCGATAAATGAGTCAAGAACCCCCTCCAGCTCCCCCTTGGTAGGGGGAGAGAGTGCGTGCCCCTCCTTAGTAAGGAGGGGTTGGGGGAGGTTGGTAATCACGCCGGTGGAATCGCCGGTATCAGAAATCGCGCCGAGCTGAAGCGTGGCGATATATGTTTTGAGCAGGTTTTTGAATTCATCCAATCGTTTGGTGGATTCTCGTCCGACGCCGACAATCAAAAGACCGGTTGCGAACGGGTCAAGCGTGCCGGCATGCCCTATTTTTTTTATTTTTAACACTTTACGCAAATAGCCGACCACGTCGTGGCTGGTCCAGGTTTTGGGTTTGTCTACCAAGACATAAGACATAAGATATAAGATGTAAGAGTTGAGACCCGTCGTGTGATTCTATGATATAATGATTTTATATGAATGACAATAATAAAACTCTCGGTTGGGGCAAAACAGATGAATCCGGCGTGGAAATCTGGGACGACAATCCGGTTTTTCAAAAAGATGCGGTTGATTATAAAGACCGGCTCAAACTTTTGTTTTATCCGAAAAAGTTTTTGCTCTATCGGTATATTGCCAAAGCGAAGAAAAGAACCAAAGTGGATTTGAAAGAACCGTATCGGGTTTTGGATGTGGGGTGCGGAACCGGCGCTTCAGTTATTGATTTGAAAAAACTATTGGGCAGGGAAGTGGAAGTCAGGGGGATTGATGTGGTGCGTTTGCAGGTTGAATTGGCAAAACAAAAGATATTAAAAAACGCGGTGTGGGCGGAAGCGGATTGGTATGATGGCCGGCATATTATGTTTCCTGATTATTATTTTGACGCGATTTATACTTCCGATGTGTTGGGGCATGTCATTGACGCGCCGGTTTGGTTGAAGGAAATGAGCCGGGTTTTGCGTCCTGGCGGGGTATTGGCAATGTTTTCCGAATCAGAACTCGGCCGTCACGCTTATATTCGCAAGTATTTACTGAAAAAGGGATTGAATATTGACCCGCACGAGCAATATCATATTTCGCTTTATTCCAAAGACAATTTGAAAAAGATGTTGAATGAGGCCGGGTTTGAAATAAAAAATATGTATAATTCCTTTTGGTTAAGTTTTTTGGTTCATCCGGATGAGTTTTATGAGAAACTGCAAGGACAGACCCCGCACCACAAGGGTGCAGGGCTAAAGAAATTCCCAATACTAAAAATTATTAATTTTATTTTGTATAAAATAAAAAAGAAGATGGGGAAGTATGGTTTGGCCGCGGCTGAATTGTATGGTTTGGTGGAAATGTTGACCATCGGGCGGTGGATTGAAGCGCAAGGGTATGTGATTTTGGGGAAGAAAAAATAAATAAGCCTCGTGCTGGTCGCGCGAGGCTGAAGAACGGTATGCCCGTTAGGTGGAAGCCGTGTCATCGGCATCTTTCGGTTTGAACAATTCCATCCGGATTTCTTTCAAGAGCGAGTAAAGCGCTTTGGCTTTTTGACTCAAGATAGTTTCATCCGGCGGATATTTGCCGTTGCGCAGGCTATAACCTGTGTCTTTGGTGATTTGCTTTTTCAGCAATTTCGCCGTGTCCGCAAAAAGTTTTTTTGTCGGACTTTTTGGCAGCCTGTGTATTTTCTCACATCGAATTGTCAGAAAGTATCTGACTTCCTTGAAATACTTTTCCCTTGCCTTTATCCTTATTTCCGCCGCTTGCATTTTCTCTTTTAGTTTACTTGGCCTTCTACCCATTTTTTCCCCCTTGGTTTAGGTATGGAAGTAGTTAGCCATAAAATTAGGGGGTTGTCAATCCCATTGGAGTAATCCGTAACTCGTAAACCGTAACTCGTAATTAGAAAGGTGACGGGGTCAACCCCAAAAGTAAAACCCGCCGCGCGCTATATATAGCGGGGCGGGTTGGTGTCACTCGTCATTTCGTTGGTGGAATCTTTTCATCTTCCTCCTTATCTTTCTTATCTTTTGCCGGAGCTTCCTCACAGCCTTGAGTTCTTCCTGAATCCAGATTGGGACTTCATCGTCCCGGGATTCGGCCCTCTTGGCCAGTTCCTCCAGTCCGGCCTCCATGATCCGGAGGTGCTTTTTGAGTGAGACGTTTACCAGAAACAACCCATTCATTTTCATTTTCAGATCCTCCTTTGTTTGAGAGTGATAGATAATAATAATACATTTTGGCGGTTTTGTCAATGGGCGCTTGCATTTTTTACTTTGATTGGTTATAATTTGTAGACATTATTAATTAATTTAATCTTTTCCGCCAGAGGCGGACCAGTCTTTCGACTGGAATTTTAAAAAAGAAGAAATATGACAATCTTCGTATTTGCCAGCGCGCTTGTGGCAATTTTGTATGGCGTGTTTTTGGCGAAAAAGGTAATGAGTTTGCCTGATGGCGATGAAAAAATGAGAAACATCGCGCATGCCATTCAAGAGGGGGCAAAGGCCTATCTAAATAGGCAATATAAGACAGTCGCCGCTGTGGCTGTTGTCTTGTTTGTGTTAATCGGGTTCGTTTTAGGCTGGGCAACAGCCGGCGCGTTTTTAGCGGGCGCATTTTTGTCGGCGCTTACCGGTTATATTGGAATGAATGTTTCAGTGCGGGCAAATGTTCGTACGGCGGAAGCGGCTAAGGGCGGTCTTAAGAAAGCGCTTGATGTGGCGGTTAAAGGCGGAAGCGTAACCGGTTTGCTGGTGGTTGGCCTTTCATTATTGGGCACTGCCGGAGTTTATTATATTACCAAAGATGTTTATGTGTTGGTAGGACTCGGTTTTGGCGGTTCGCTTATTTCTATTTTTGCCCGTTTAGGCGGTGGAATTTTTACTAAAGCGGCCGATGTTGGCGCCGATTTGGTCGGTAAGGTTGAGGCGGGAATTCCGGAAGACGACCCGCGCAACCCGGCGGTTATCGCGGATAATGTGGGCGATAATGTTGGTGATTGCGCCGGAATGGCAGCTGATTTGTTTGAAACTTATGTGGTAACTTCAATTGCTACTATGTTATTGGGTTCATTATTTTTTGTCGGATTTAACGGCGCGGTAATTTACCCGATGGTGCTTGGTGGTGTTTCAATTTTAGCTTCAATCGCCGGCACTTTCTTTATCAGATTGGGTAAATCAAATAATATAATGCATGCGTTGTATAAGGGTTTGGCTGTTGCCGGAGTTTTGGCGGCAGTAGCTTTTTATCCGGTTACAAAGATATTGATGGCCGGAAATGGCGAATATAATACGACCAGTCTTTATTTAGCTTCTTTAATCGGTTTATTGGTAACGGGCGCGATGATTGTTATTACGGAATATTATACTTCAACCAGTTATAAACCGGTAAAAAGTATTGCCGAGGCGTCAAAAACCGGACATGGCACCAATGTGATTGCCGGTTTGGCGGTGGCGATGGAATCAACGGCTTTGCCGATTTTTGTCGTGGTGGCGGCGATTTTGGGAGCGCACGCATTGGCCGGTCTTTATGGTGTGGCCGTGGCCGCGATGAGTATGCTTTCAATGGCTGGCATTATTGTCACGATTGACGCCTATGGTCCGATTACGGATAATGCCGGCGGGATTGCGGAAATGGCTGGAATGGATGAAAGCGTTCGCGCTGTGACTGACCCGTTGGATGCGGTTGGTAATACAACCAAAGCGGTGACCAAAGGATACGCCATTGCTTCAGCCGCGCTTGCCGCTTTAGTATTATTTGCGGATTTTACTCACAGTATAGGCGGTGGCGTTGAGTTTTTAATAAGCGATCCTAAAGTTTTAGCCGGTTTATTTATCGGCGGTTTGTTGCCATATTATTTTGGCGCGCTGGCTATGCAAGCGGTTGGAAAAACGGCCGGAGCTGTGGTTGAAGATGTGCGCGCGCAATTCAAATCAAAACCGGGTATTATGGATTACAGCGAGAAGCCTGATTATGGCCGAACAGTGGATATAGTGACAAAGGCCGCAATTAAAGAAATGATTTTACCGGCATCAATTCCGGTGGTTGCTCCGATTGCGGTTGGTGTATTGCTTGGTGTTCACGCGCTTGGCGGTTTGCTTGTCGGTTCAATCATTACCGGTATTTTTGTGGCGATTTCCATGACTTCTGGCGGTGGCGCTTGGGATAATGCCAAGAAATATATTGAAAAAGGTAATTTTGGCGGTAAAGGCAGTTTTGCTCATCAGGCGGCGGTCACCGGCGACACGGTTGGCGATCCGTACAAAGATACGGCCGGTCCGGCGATTAATCCGATGATTAAAATAATCAACATTGTAGCTCTACTTATAGTTGCGTTGCTTGTTTGATTGAAGTTCATAGCCAGTAGTTCGGAGCCAATAGTTATTGGTAGTTAATAAAAAAATAAAACCCGTTCTGGCGTAATGCCTGAGCGGGTTTTTTATTGACAAATCCCGCATTTTATATTATAACTAAACCAGTTTTCTACAACTAAAGTAACAATTGGAGGGATGTTATGGACGATGAAAGAAGACCGTTGGACAAATTAGTTGACCTTTATAATACTCTGTCCGCCACCTCCGCCTGTACCGTCGTCGGGAGCTTCAAGATTCCGACCGGGGAGACCTGTGAGCTACTCGCGTTCTGTCAGCCCGGCGAACTAGTTGATGATTCCACGATGATTGCGTGTGGAGAGGCCAACCAGGCCTCCATGGGGGAGTCCGATTTCCAGAAGTTCTGGAAATACCATGACATCATTCCGTTCGAGTTCTGGAATTACTACTTCGTGTTCCCGAAGGCGTTCGGCGCTGATGGTGGTGTGCGGTTCGTGCGCCGATATTACGACAACTGGCACCAACTTCGGGGTATCCGTGGCCACGGCTGGGGCGGGGAGGGCGGTGTGCTGGTGCGTTTCCGTCCCGCTTTGTAGCTCTTCCGCGGTTCTCATGCCGCCCCACTGTAAGGGAAACCTTACCCCGATTTTACATCGGGGTACAGCGGGGCGGCTTTTTTTATTTTCAAATTCAACACTACGAACTTTGAACTCTGAACTCCACCACACTTGACAAAACTCTCATTTTATACTATAAAATTAATAGTTAATAACAATTTTTCCTGAAGGAGGAAAGACATGGGTTACAAGCCGGGCGTGGGAGCAAAGTTGAAGAATCATCTATTGTCCAATGGTCTGAATGAGCCTCGTGTCGAAATGTGGCCAAAGAAGACCCTGGCCGACGTGGATTTGAGCAAAAGAGTGAGCGATGGGAAGTTCAGTCTTGTGATCAATTTCCTCAATCCTCAAGGGAATGTGTTCCACAGGGGCGAACTGGCTTCTTTCTCCGAGCGAGCAGATGCCAGAGAGGCGATGCGGGAAGTTATCGTCATCAACGGCAGGTACAGACCCGAGATCGTCATCAACAAGTAGTTCGGTCTTCGCACTTCAGCCGTTCCGACCTAGTCGGAACGGCTTTTCTATTGGCTATGAACTATTGGCTATGAACTTTAAATTGACTTTTTAGCTTAATTAATATATACTTTTACTTACTCAATCATCCAATCAACCAATCAATCACCTATAAGCTAATCCCTAAAACCTAATCCCTACACATGAATGTAACCGAACTGGCAAGACGCCTTAGAATAAATACCAAACAAATGTTGGAGATATTGCCCCAACATGGTTTTGATATTGGCGCTAAGGCCGTGAAAGTTGATGATAGAGTTGCTGATCAGATAATCCGCCAGTGGAAGTATATAAAGAAAGATATTGAGGAAAAGGAAAAAAAGGTAAAATCAGAACTTTTACTCAAAGAAAAAGAAATGAGGAAACAATCGGGGGAATCCGTGGTTTTGCCGAGTTTGATTACAGTCCGCGATTTTGCCGATAAACTGGGAATGTCCGTGACCCATGTGATTACGGAATTGATGAAGAATGGCATTCTCGCCAATCAGAACCAAAATATTGATTATGATACGGCGGCGATTATGGCCGGAGACCTTGGCTTTAACGTTTCAAAAGAAGAAAAGAAAGAGTCTGCGCCGGAAGATAACAGTGAGGTATTGGAGAATGCGCTCAAAAAAGGCAAGAATAAAACCGGCCGGGCGCCAGTGGTAGTGGTTATGGGTCATGTTGATCATGGAAAAACCAAATTGCTTGACAGTATAAGACATACGCATATTATTGATACGGAATCGGGCGGTATTACACAACATATCGGCGCGTACCAAACTATTTGGGAAGACCCGAAGACAAAAGAAAAAAGAGCGTTGACTTTTATTGATACCCCGGGGCATGAAGCGTTTACGGTTATGAGATCCCGCGGGGCGAAGATTGCCGATTTGGCGATTTTGGTGGTGGCGGCCGACGACAGTGTCAAACCGCAGACGGAAGAAGTAATCCAAATAATCAAAGCGGCCAAACTTCCTTTTGTGGTGGCCATCAATAAAATTGATAAGGAAACTGCCGATGTCCAGCGCGTTAAAAATGAATTATCACAAAGAGATATATTGGCGGAAGAATGGGGCGGTAATGTGCCGATGGTTGAGATTTCCGCTAAAGAAAAAATCAATATTGATAAATTATTGGATGTTTTGTTACTGGTGGCCGATATGAACGCGGAAAATATTGTGGCTGATTCAAGCATACCCGCGGTTGGCACAGTGATTGAATCCCATGTTGATAAGGGAACAGGTCCGGTGGCCACGATTTTAGTCCAAGGAGGCACTCTCAGGAAAGGCGACTCGCTCGTGGTGGATGGCGAAATCTACGGCAAAGTTAGGGCGATGCGCGATTATAACGGAAATGAAATCAGTGAAGCGGGACCAAGCGTGCCGGTCAGAATTATCGGATTTAAGGTAGCGCCTGAAGTGGGCGATATTATGGATGTTAGTTTGGCCGAAGGAGCGGAAAGAATTGATGTAAAACAAAGATATTCGCACCAGACTGGCGCGGAAAAAGTTATGACGACGCAGTCATCTGAAGATGAAGATGGTGGAAAAGGCAAGAAATATCTCAATTTGGTTTTGAAAGCCGATGTTTTGGGTTCATTGGAAGCGATTATCGGTTCGCTGGAAAATATTCAGCATGAAGAAGTCGGGATAAAGATTATCGGTAAGGGTTTGGGAAATATAAATGAAAATGATATTTCAAAAGTTGAAGCGACCGGCGGGAAGATTGTAGCTTTTAAAGTTGGCGCCACGCCGATGGCGGAAGAAAATATTCGGGAAAAGAATATCGCTTTTTTACAGTTTGAAATAATTTACGATTTGATAAACTGGGCGAAAGATGAAGTGGAAAAATTATTGGATAAAGAAAGAATCGTGACAGAACTCGGTCGGCTGAAAGTACTGGCGATTTTCCGCACGGACAGAGGCGCTATGACACTAGGTGGAAGAGTGGAAAGTGGAAAGATTGCCAAAGACGCATTGGTGAGAATAAAAAGGAATAAAGAACCGATGGGCGAGGGCAAACTGGTTAAATTACAAGCGGGTCAATCAGAAATTAAAGAAGTTCCGCAAGGTACTGAATGTGGGTTGCGTATTGAGAGCAAGACCAAAATAGAAGTTGGCGATGTTTTGGAATTTTATACCGAGGAATTCAAAATAAGAAAAATGAATTCCGGTAAATAGCGGTGGATTATTGGGGCTTGCCCCACACCAATCTGAAATTGAACAATTTTATAATAATGTCTAAAGACAAAGTCGCCTTACGGCTTTGTTTTTTTATAATTCAATATCTTTGCCAGATTGGTGGTTGGGGCTTGCTAAAAATATCAAATAAAACTATAATAATGATTACTTGAATCATTATTTTTTAATTTATATCTTATGAGTGAGATAAATCTTACAGACGCGAATTTCGAGGGGGAAGTTTTAAAATCAGGCGTGCCGGTTTTTGTTGATTTTTGGGCGCCATGGTGCGGTCCTTGCCAAATGATGGGTCCGATTGTTGAAGAATTGGCCGGAGAATATGATGTCGGCAAAGTTAAAATCGGTAAATTGGATGTTGACCAGAACCAAGAAGTGGCGGGTAAGTATCAAGTGATGAGTATCCCGACTTTTGTGATGTTTAAAGATGGGCAGGTTGTGGATAAAATGGTCGGCGGTGTACAAAAAGAAAAATTGAAAGAAATGATTGATAAACATATTTGAAAGTAAAAAGCCAGTAGTTCATAGCCAATAGTTTGGCAGATAAATAAAATATAATAGCCTATTGGCTATTGGCTTTGAACTGATAACTATTATCTTATGATCAACAATCCTTTTCAAAACGCGATGAAACAGCTGGATAACGCGGCCGGCATTATTAATTTGGATAAGGATATCCATGAAGTGTTGAAATCGCCGGATAGAGTGGTAACTGTCTCCATACCGGTAAGAATGGACAGTGGCGAGGTAAAAGTATTTCAGGGCTTTAGAAGCCAATATAACAACGCTTTGGGCGTGTATAAGGGCGGAATTCGTTATCATCCGGGCGTGAATATTGACGAAGTGAAGGCGTTGTCTTTTTGGATGGCGATAAAATGCGCGGTAGTGAATATTGCTATGGGCGGAGCCAAAGGCGGAGTGATTGTCAATCCAAAAGAATTGTCCGAGGGTGAGATTGAGAGACTTTCCAGAGGTTATGTTCAAAAAATATGGCGTTTAATCGGTTCGGACAAAGATGTCCCGGCGCCCGATGTGTACACCACGCCTCAAATAATGGCCTGGATGCGCGATGAATATGAAAAATTGGCCGGTTATCCCGATCCGGGGGTAATCACCGGCAAACCGCTGGGACAGGGCGGTTCCGAGGGCAGGAGTTTTTCCACGGCTCAAGGTGGTGTTTATTGCGTGGAAGAACTGGTAAAAAAAATGAATTGGAAACCGGAAGGCACAACTATCGCGATTCAAGGTTTTGGTAATGCCGGTTCGCATATGGCCAAGATTTTACATAAATCAGGTTATAAGATAGTGGCGGTCAGCGATTCCAAAGGCGGAGTGTATAATAAAGATGGTATTGATCCTGAAAAAGCCGAAAAGCTGAAAAATGACGGCGGGCGTTTAGGTTGTTATTGTGTGGGCAGTGTTTGTAATGTTGAAGAGATGAAAACAGACGGGCCGTGTCGCGCGATTGATAATCATGAAATCCTTGAACTTGATGTGGATATCTTGATTCCGGCAGCATTGGAAAATGTGATTACCGCGGAAAATGTTGATAGGGTCAAAGCTAAAGCGATTGTTGAATTGGCCAACGGCCCGACTACTCCGGAAGCGGATGTAATATTAAAAGAAAAGGGAATAGTGGCAGTTCCGGATGTGTTGTCAAACGCCGGCGGTGTTACCGGAAGTTATTTTGAATGGGAACAAAATGTAAAAAATGAACACTGGACAGAAGCGGAAGTGCTGGAAAAACTGGAAAAAATGATGAGAGAAGCTTTTGATAATGTTTGGGAGACAAAAGAGAAATACGGAATAGATATGCGCACAGCCGCTTTTGTGGTGGCGGTGGAGAGAATTGCAAAAAACATCAAAACATAAAAGCATTAAAATATTAAAACATAAAATTCCGTCCCGACTTAGTCGGGACGGAATTTTTTATTGTTTTTTGTCATTCCCGCGAATGCGGGAATCCAGTAATTGAATTATAATTAAAAAATGGCGTCATGATATCACATCATGACGCCATTGGTTGGGTCCTTTGGCCTTAAGGACTAATCTTCCTTGTTGTCGGAAGAAATGTGGTGATTCTTCCGGGCGTGTTCAAGTTCTGGACTGGTCAATGGTTGGACTTCGTTTTGTTCACCGTTGGTAATGTGGACGTGGATGTGTCCCCCCTCGCGAACTACCTCGACAGCGTTTAGGTAATATGCCATCATATCTTGGAGCAATTCTTTTTTGGTAGAGCGTCCGGTGACAAGTATTGCCTCTTCCATGATTTTATCAAGATCCTCAGAAACTTCAAATGTAAAACGAAGTAATCTTTCACCCATATTACCTCCTTTTTGGTGTTGATTACACTATTCCAGCAGAATACTGACTTATGGTAATATACTAGTAGCAGAAAGATTGGTTTTTGTCAAGTTTAAAAATCCCGAGCGAACCGGGATTTTTGATTATTTTTTAAAGTAATTTGAATTTAGTCCCAGTTTTTCCAGCACTTTCATCATTTTTATTTTCGCCCTATGGTATCTGGTAGTTAATGCGGGGATTTTATCGCCGGTTTTTTTGCTAATTTCATTAAAATCTTCATCGTGGGCTCGCAACAACACCACCTCTCGTTCTTTTTCGTTTAATATAGCCATTGCTTGGTTAAGTTTTTCAGCAATTTGAGATGTCTCCGCACCTTCTTCTGTTTGTGATGTATTGCTATAATCAGGGTCGCTTTTTGGATCAATCTGTTCATTTAAAACATCCTCTTTAAAATTTGGTGTTATAGCGCTTTTTTTTGTTCTTTTAATTTCATTAAGAAAAGTTCTATGCGCGATCGTAAAAATCCATGAGTGAAATTTACCGCCGTGAAATAGATCTATTTTCTCAAAGACCCTTTTCCACGTATTTTGGTAAATATCATCCATATCATGTTGGTTGAGGGAGCCGTTTGTATCTCTATTGATAAATGATCTTAATCTTTTCTCGTATTTCTTGATAAGCTCTTTCCATGCTTTCCGATCTCCAGCCTGAGCTTTTTTTATTATTTCCAATTCATCTTCTTCTATTTTCGGTTCTGCCATCTCGGTGGAGAGCTTAGCGACGTAATTATTTTCAGGATTAAATTTTCTGGCGCTTTCAGGCATAATAAAAAGCTTTAAAGGCCTAAAAAGCCGGAAAGGCTTGAAAGGCGTATAATTATTGATTATTATAATTTTCTCATATTTAGTTTTATATTTCAACCCTTACCTGAAATATACTTGCCTATACTCTCGTATTTTGCTAATATAAGGGTTGTTATAGTTTTAAAATTACTGAAATAATATGAAAGATTATAATCCAAGCAAGATAGAGCCAAAATGGCAAAAAGAGTGGGAAAAACATGATTTGTTCAGCGCGCCCGATGACGCGACTATTGAAAACAAAATGTATATTTTACCGCAGTTGCCATATCCGTCCGGTTCCGGTCTTCATGTCGGCCACGCGGAAGTTTATACGGCTTGCGATATTTACGCGCGTTATCAAAGAATGTTGGGCAAGAAAGTGTTGCAGGTAATCGGCTGGGACAGTTTTGGTTTGCCGGCGGAAAATTACGCGATTAAAAATAATGTTCATCCGAAAATAAGCACGAATAAAGCGATTAATAATTTTCGGGAACAAATTAAGTCTTTGGGGATTTCCGTGGACTGGGGCAGGGAAGTCGGCGCGCATAATCCTGATTATTATAAATGGACGCAATGGTTTTTCTTGCTTATGTATAAAAGAGGATTGGCATACCGCAAAGAACAAAGCGTGAATTGGTGTGAAGGATGTAAGACCGTGCTTGCCAACGAGCAGGTAGTTGACGGCAAGTGCGAACGCTGTGATACGGTTGTGGAGCAAAAAAAGATGGAACAATGGTTTTTGAAAATTACCGACTATGCGGATCGTCTGGCTAATGATTTGGATAAAGTTGATTGGCCGGAAGAAACAAAAAGCCGACAAAGGCAGTGGATTGGCAGATCAGAGGGCGCGGAAATAAGTTTTGATGTTGTAAATGTTCAAGATGTTCAAAATGTTGAAAATGCGGTGAAAGAACAAGCGAAGCGATACAACAAGCGAAGCGATACAACAATTGGAACAATTAAAGTGTTTACGACCAGACCTGATACTTTATTTGGCGCGACTTACCTTGTACTCTCTCCGGAGCATTTATTAGTTCAGAGTTCAGAGTTTCCCGCCTTCTGCGGGGTAAACTCCGCCAATAGAAAAGAAATTGATGAGTATATTAATAAAACCAAAAAGAAAACAGAGCTTGACCGTCAGACGGAAAAAGAAAAGACGGGTGTGGAATTAAAAGGCGTAAAAGCGATTAATCCGGCAACCGGCGAGGAGATTTCGGTTTGGATGGCCGATTATGTACTGGCTACATATGGCACAGGTTCAATTATGGCGGTGCCGGCGCATGATCAGCGTGATTTTGAATTTGCCAAGAAGTTTAATTTGGGAATAAAAGAAGTTGTGTCCGGTAATAATGATGAGGGAGCCTTTTCCGGAGAAGGGAAAGCTGTTAATTCTGATTTTCTAAATGGACTAGAAACGGCAGAAGCCAAAGAAAAAATGATTAACTGGCTGGAAGAAAAAGGAGTTGGCAAAAGAAAAACTCAATACAAGCTTCGCGATTGGTCGGTTTCCCGCCAGAGATTTTGGGGCGCGCCGATTCCGATGGTTTTTAATAAGGACAGAAAAAATAAGAAATACGAATATATTTTTATTCATGGCTACGGCGGGGACGGCGATTCCAATTATTTTCCCAAGCTGAAAAGGGATTTAATGGCGTTGGGACACAAAGTAATCGCTTTTGATCTGCCGGACACGGAGGAGCCCAATATCTGTCGGCAAATGGAATTTTTGTTGGATAATATTGAGTTTAGCGAGAATACGGTCATTTTGGCGCATAGTTTGGGCGGAGCGGTAGCGATGAAATTGCTTGAGCATGAAAATAAAAAAGTCGCTAAAGTGATTTTTTCCGATTGTTTTTTTGAGCCGAAGTTTGTTGATACGGCTCGTCCGGCGGTGGAAGCCAGTTGCGACTGGAATTTTGATTTTGAAAAATTAAAAACTTTAGCGGATGAGTATGTTGTAATATCGGATAGTAATTGTCCAATAATCCCTAGAGAACACAGTGAGGATTTCGCGAAAAGACTAAACGCCAGGATTGTATTCGCGCATGCTAATGGACCGCATTTTATGAGTTTGGATGAGCCGGTATTTTTAGAAGAAGCGTTAGTGTCGGGATTGATGCCGGTTAAGTTTAGCGATTTGCCGGTCAAACTTCCTGATGATGTGGATTTCAGACCCACCGGACAATCGCCCTTGACCTATTCTGAAGATTTTCAAAAAAATGTGGAAGAGAAATATGGCCGGGGCTGGAAAAGAGAGATGGATACTTTGGATACTTTTATGTGCTCCAGTTGGTATTATTATCGTTATTTGGATCCGAAAAATGACAAAGAATTTGCTTCCGAAAAAGCGTTGAAAAAATGGATGCCGGTGGATTTTTATTTGGGCGGAGAAGAACATGTCAATGGACACTTATTGTATTCAAGGTTTTTCACCAAAGTTTTGTTTGATGCCGGTTATATTGATTTTGATGAACCGTTTTTAAAGCACCGCCATCAGGGTTTGATTTTAGGCGAGGACAGCCGAAAGATGAGCAAACGCTGGGGCAATGTGATAAACCCGACTGATGTGGTAAACGAATTTGGCGCTGATACTTTAAGGATGTATGAGATGTTTATGGGTCCGCTTGAACAAACCAAGCCGTGGTCAACCGATGGTGTGCGCGGCCTACGCAGATTTTTGGATAGGGTTTGGAATTTATATAAAAAAGTAAATTCCGATGACGGACTGAAAGCCGATTATGAAGCCACACTCCATAAGACGGTAAAAAAAGTGGGAGAGGATTTGGAAAATTTGCGATTCAATACGGCCATAGCGAAAATGATGGAGCTTGTTAATGAATTTTCCAAAGCGGATGAAATCAGACATAAGGATTTTGAATTGTTTTTGAAGATATTGTTTCCGTTTGCTCCGCATATCGCGGAAGAATTGTGGTCAAAATTGGGGAATAAAAAGTTTTTATCACTGGCCGGCTGGCCGGAATATGATGAAGCGAAAACAGTTGATAGTAAGATTACCGTTGTGGCGCAAATAAACGGCAAGGTTCGGGCAAGTTTTGAATTCGACGCGGGTATTTCCGAGCAGGAAGTAATAAAAATCGTTTTGGAAAATGAAGTGATTAAAAAATGGCTTGATGGTAAGGAACCCAAAAAGATTATTTATGTGGAAGGAAAATTAGTGTCAATTGTGGTTTGAGGTAAGGCAACTGCAGTTCTGTCATTACGAGTCCCGACTAGGTTGGAGTGTAGTCCCGATTTCGCCTCAGCGAAATCGAGGATCCTCGATTTTGTTAATACAAAATCGGGATAATCTCGTTGTTTCTGGGATTGCGACGGCCTAAAGGCCTCGCAATGACAAGTATATACATGGCTAAATTATGTTTCAGAAAATTATAGATTCTAAGAGCAGAACATTTTTATTGTTTTGCTTTTCTTTTTTGGCCGGGATCGCCATTGCTTCATACGTTAGCATAAAATTGAGCGGGGTATTTTGGTATTTTATTTTTTTATCTTTTGCCGGTTTGATTTTTGTTTTTAGAAAGGATGTTAAAAGCCGGTTTGTTTTAATAGTTTTATTGTTATTTGTTTTGGGCATCGGCCGTTATGAGATCGCTTTTCCAAAAGACAATGAGAAATATATCAGTTATTATAATGGGCAGGAATTTAGTTTTGTCGGATATATAAGCGGAGAGCCGGATGTGCGGATTGAAGATGTCAGATATCTCGTGGGGAGTGAAGAATCAAAAGGGAAAGTTTATGTCAGAACACAGCTTTATCCGCGTTATAAATACGGCGACAGAGTCAAAATTGATTGTGATTTAGCGCAGCCGGAAGTTTTTGATGATTTTAGATACGATATGTATTTGGCGAATATGGGGGTGTTCTCAATTTGTAATAATCCGAGTTTGGAAAAAATAGAAGGGAGGGGCGGGAGCGCGGTGTTTGCCAAAATAATGGAATATAAAAATATATTTGCCGGACAGGTAAACCGGTTGTGGCATGAACCTTACGCGAGTTTTGTGGCCGGTCTTTTGTATGGCTATCGGGGCGGATTGGGAGATTTGCAGGATTATTTTAATAAAACCGGAATCTCTCATATTGTCGCCATTTCCGGATACAACATTTCCATCATATCGGTTTTACTGATTACAATTTTTGTTCATCTGTGGGTTCCGAGAAAAAAAGCGTTTTGGATTATAATTTTTTCCATATTTCTGTTTGTTGTTTTTGCCGGCGCGAGCGGATCGGTGGTAAGGGCCGGGATTATGGGTTTTTTGGCCCTTTTATCCAAATATTTGGGCAGAAAAAACCGGATGGCCAATTCCATTATTTTTACGGCGGTGTTGATGACAATTCATAATCCTTTTGTTCTGGCTTGGGATGTTGGTTTTCAATTGTCTTTTTTAGCCACTGTCGGTTTGGTTTACTTGTCGCCGATTTTTGAAGATAAAACTAAAATGATTCCGGATATTTTTTCTTTAAAAACATTATTTTTATCAACAATATCGGCTATTATTTTGACTTTTCCGCTGGTACTTTATCAATTTGGCCGGTTTTCAATCGTGGCGCCGATAGTGAATGTATTGGTTTTATGGCTGATTCCGTTTATAATGTTTTTCGGTTTTATCAGCGTTCTGTCCGGTTTTTTATTTTTTCCGGTCGGGCAGATATTCGCTTGGCTGACATTTTTCGGTTTAAAATATATTGTCGCCGTTGCCGTTTGGTTTTCCGGCTTGCCGTTCGCTTCAGTTGAGTTAAAAACGCCGTTATTGGTTGTGTTGGTGTTTTATTTTTTGATCTTTGTTTTTATGTTTAAGGCAAATAAGGAAAAATCAGACTTGCCTTAATCCCGCCCCTGCTAATAGGCGGGATTGACCCCATCACCTTTCTAATTACGAGTTACGGTTTACGAGTTACGGATTACTCCAGTAGGGTTGACATCACGGTCCGGTAGTGATATACCTAATGTTAGGTCTTAAAAAGGAGGACATTAACAATGAAACCGGTTGATAACATCGAACGCAATCTTGCTTGTTTCGGAATTGACGATATCAAGGTGGAAGCCGAGGTGGAAATAACGCGTTTCGGCATACTCGTGAGGAACGAAACCGTTCGTTCTCGTCTGTCCGCGATTTGCGCCCGTCATCGGGAGGTCATTACTGAGGTCAGTTATGACCCCGGTAATTGGGAAAAGTCAAACATAGGCTTCAGGATCCGCAACGGGGTTGTCCTATTGGGATTTGTCAACGACTTCGGTCATTTCTATTATGAGAGAGCCACCAGCGTCAAGCTGGCGCTAGGCTGGCTGATGGCCACCAGCCTTGGCAGAGGGCGTGATCTCTCTGATTATAAGCTTGACCGCGCCGTAGGTAAGATTCGCGATGCTTTCCGAAAGGAAGTTTTGACGGAAGCTTTTTTGCGGGATGTCTTGCTTTATAACCAGGGAAATAGCGGTGTCAGTCCGAGCCGGGCTCGGACGATGTTCATGAGTGTTTGCGCTCATGATAGGTAGAAAGACCTGTAAGGCCGTCCCGCTGTACAGAGCGGGGCGGCCTTTTTTAATTTATTAAAAATTGTGATAATATTTAGGCATGAAAAAAGCCTTTTTTATAATTTTATCATTTTTGGTCATAACTTTGGTGGCGCTTTTTTATGTTAAAACGGATAAAAATATTGAACTGAAAACCGAAGATAATCCCGTCATAATTCCGCAGAGCGAAAATAAACCGGAAAATTATTTACAAATAACTTTTTTAGATGTCGGGCAAGGCGATGCAGGATTTATTGAATGGCCCAACGGCGAGCAAATGCTGGTGGATTGCGGAAAAGATTCCAAAGTTTTATCAGGACTGGGGAGTGTGATGTCTTTTTATGATAAACACATAGATTATCTGCTTGTGACACATCCGGATATGGACCATTATGGCGGGTGTATTGATGTGCTAAAGCGGTTTGAAGTTGGACAAATTATATATAATGGCGTCCAAGGGGACAGCGAAGCTTGGAAATATTTTTGGGATTTAGTTTTGGAAAATAATATTGAGAATAAAAAAATATCAGCGTTTGACGTTTGGGAAATTGACGGTTCGCAAATAAAATTTTTATATCCGGACAAAGAAGTCTTTGGTAAAAATGACAATGATAAATCCATTGTTTTTGTTTTGTCGTATGGAGAGAGCGATATTTTGTTTACCGGTGACGCGGAAGAAGAATTGGAAAAATATTTGTTGGAAAATTATGAAGAATATTTGGACGTGGAGATATTGAAGGTCGCGCATCATGGAAGCAACGGTTCTTCAAGCGAAGATTTTTTGAATAAAGTTTCTCCCGAGTATTCCGTGATTTCAGTCGGGAAAGATAATTATTACAGGCATCCTTCTTTGCGCGCCGTTAAAAGAATAGAAAGAATAGGGAGTGGGGTTTTTAGAACGGATATGGAAGGGGATATAGCTTTCAAGATTTATCAAGACGGAGTTGAAAGGCTGTTTGAATAGAGGTATAATACATAAGATTATGTGAAGAGTCGTTTTATAAAATTAGTTGTGCTGGCGGCGGTATTTGCGCTGGCGGGTTTGGCCCTTGTGGTTTTTTTGTTTAGAGTGGATGAAGATTTGGCAAAAACTCGCGACCAGGCGAGAATTGAAGATGCGCAAAAGGCGCGCGGGACCGCCCCGGCGGAAAGTAAAGAAGTGATTGATGGCATAACGGGGGATGTGGAAGCTGATGACCCGGCGCGTTTGCATGCCTGTTTGATTGCGTTGTTAGGTTCGGAAACTATTTTAAAGATTCAAAATGAAGAAATGGAAATAACGTCTGCGATTGAGAAAAAAATAGAGGAGTGTATAGAACGGGTAAAATAATTTAAAAATAATTTAAAAAATATGAGATTAGCGATTAAATTGCTGATTAACGCCCTTGTTCTGCTGATATTGGCTTATCAGTTGCCGGGGATTAGTGTTGATAATTATTATTCGGCGATAATAGCGGCGTTTGTTTTAGCGCTTGTAAACACATTAATCAGGCCGATAATTCTTTTTTTCACTTTGCCGTTTAATATATTGACGCTTGGCCTTTTTACTTTGGTGGTAAACGGATTTTTGTTTTGGTTCGTGGGGACAGTAGTGAAAGGTTTTACGGTTTCCGGGTTTATGCCCGCGTTTTGGGGCGCTCTGATTATGGCAGTAGTAAATTGGATTTTATTGGATTTGCTAAAAAGATAGTATGAAAAATCACTCATCCCGCCGCGCCGGCAAAGGAAAAACCGGTTATCGCACGCCGAGTATGTTTAGGGCGAATAAACCGGAGAGTGTTAAGAGAGAGAAGAGCATTAATTTAAAGATTAGGAATTTTTATAAAAATAAATAGTTTTAATCCATCGTAACTCGTAACTCGTAAACCGTAACTCGTACAATCCCGACTAAGTCGGGATAAATTACAAATTATCAAAACCAATTACTAGTTACGGATTACGGTTTACGGATTACTCTAGAGATTTAGAAATTGTAAATTTTATTAGGTGAATTAGAAATTAGAAATTAGGTAATTTTAAGATATTGTATGTACAAAATATTATCCGTGGGAGGTTCAACCATAATCACGGCGGACGGGTTCAGTCTTGATTTTTTAAAAAAATTAAAAGCGATGATTATTCGCCGGGTAAAAAGCGGAGAGAAGTTTATTTTGGTGATTGGCGGTGGCCGAACCGCTCGTTTGTATCAAGACGGCGCGAAGCGGATTACGAAATTAACGAATAAACAATTGGATGAGATTGGTATTTACGCGACAGTGTTAAACGCGCAATTTGTCCGTTTTATGTTTGGCGATTTGGCGCATAATGAAATTATCAGCAATCCGACCAAGAAAATCAAAACCAACAAATCAATCATCATCGCTTCCGGTTGGAAGCCGGGCTGTTCCACCGATTATGATGCCGTGCTTATGGCTAAGACCTATGGCGTTAAAGAGATTTTTAATTTATCAAATATTGAGTATGTTTATGATAAGGACCCGGTCAAGTTCAGCGATGCTAGAAAAATAGAAGAAACGGACTGGAAGACATTTATAAAAGAAATCGTTGGAAATAAGTGGGTGGCGGGCAAGAACGCGCCTTTTGATCCGGTAGCCAGCCGGGAAGCGCAAAAACTAGGCTTGAGGGTGTCAATTTTAAAAGGGAGCAATCTTATAGAAGTTGAGAAAGCTTTGTCAGGCAAGAAATTCAAAGGTACGGTTATTGAATAGTTCATAGTTCCCCGACTAAGTCGGGGTAAACTCCGCCAATAGCCAATAGGGTTTTGCTGTTGGTTTTTTTATTGACTTTTTTCTTTTTTTATGTTAAAAATTAAGTCAGTCAAAACAAAAAAAGGAGCGTGTCATGGCGCATAAGGATATCAGAAAAGAGTTTGAAGTCAAGGATGAGAAAACCGGTGAGGTGCGAAAGTACGAAGCAGTTGGGTTCCTGGAAGATGGTGAGCCGTCGGTGTGTGGCGACGAGATGCTTCGGCGCGTGCCGGACGCCATCGGCGGGGAAGACGTGAAGTTCCTCGAGGAGTGCATCGACCAGGACTGGTCGCGCGAGCTCTGGCCGTACTACCTGGCCACGAACTGTCGC
>MFQY01000065.1:22628-32863 GCA_001783185.1 Candidatus Magasanikbacteria bacterium RIFOXYC2_FULL_40_16
CCGGTGCTTCTGCCGGTACGCCAGCAGGTGGTACCGGGCCCGACGCTGGCTTGGCATCGTCTGGGGCGACTACTGCCTCATAGTGCGTCGCATCAAGTAACCCACGCGTCAGCGCGCGTGGTAATGTCTGCAACCGAGGGGTCGATCCACTTTTTTGGTGGAATGACTCCTCGGTTTTTTATTCAATCGTCAATCTTATGTTTCATGTTACGTGTCTTATGAATCATGACAATGGGGGCTTGAATTAATCGCATTTCTTTTGTAAAGTAGTGTGGCTATGAACTTGTATAGGAAATTAATTTGTCATTCCCGCGACTGCGGGAATGACAAATAAGTTGTATGAACAAATATCAACACACACCGCTTGCCGACCGAATGCGTCCGAGGAATTTTTCCGAATTTGTCGGTCAGAACGATATTGTCGGCGAGGGAAAATTATTAAGAAAATTGGTGGAAAATGATGAATTGGCATCATTGATTTTTTGGGGTCCGCCCGGAGTCGGAAAGACGACTTTGGCGCAGATTATCGCCAATCAAACCCGTTCTCATTTCACGATTATCTCCGCTGTCGCCGCCGGCAAGGCCGATTTGATGAGCGAAATAAAAGAAGCGAAGCAGAGGTTGGAAAAAGGGGAGAGAACGATTTTGTTTATTGATGAAATCCACCGCTGGAGCAAAGCCCAGCAGGACGCGCTTTTGCCGTATGTGGAAAAAGGAATAATAGTTTTAATCGGCGCGACCACGGAAAATCCGTCTTTTGAAGTTATTGGAGCGTTATTGTCCCGCTCCCGGGTTTTTATTTTAAAATATCTGGAAAATAAAGATATAGTTAAATTGATAAAAAGGGCTTTGCAAGATGAAGACAGGGGATTGGGACAATTTAAAATTGAGATTTCCGAAGAAACTATTGAATTGCTGGCTGAATTGGCCGGCGGTGATGCCAGAACTGCGTTGAATGGGCTTGAATTGGCTGTCAAAGCGGCAAAGGCCACTATTGGCTCTGAACCATTGGCTATTGGCTCGTTAGATATTAAAGAGGCGTTACAGAGAACGCACCTTGTATTTGATAAAAAGGGCGAGGAGTTTTATAATTTGATTTCCGCTTTGCATAAATCAATGCGCGGGAGCGACGCTAATGCCGGTTTGTATTGGTTGGCCAGAATGTTGGAAGGCGGAGCAGATCCGCTTTATGTGGCGCGTCGCGTCTTGCGTTTTGCTTGTGAGGATGTTGGAATGGGTAATAGCCAGGCCTTGTTGCAAGCGAACGCCGCTTATGATGCTTGTCATAAAATTGGCATGCCGGAATGTTCCGTGCATTTGGCGCAGGCGGTGGTTTATTGCGCCAAGTCCAAAAAATCTAATTTGCTTTATAAGGCCTATAACCGCGCGGCTGAAGACGCGCGCGCCACTTCCCATCTGGGTGTGCCGATTCATCTACGTAATGCCCCGACCAAGTTTATGAAAGAGATTGGATATGGGAAAGATTATAAGTATAATCCGGATTATGACGGGCCGGTGGATCAGGAATATTTGCCTGGGGAACTTAAAGGACGAGAATATTTAACTTAGAAATTCACCTAATATCTAATTAACCTAATTTCTAATAAAATTTCCAATTTCCAAATTATAAAATCAAAATAATTTTTGAAATTAATCATTTGTTATTTTTAGCATTTTATTAGGTGAATTAGGAATTAGGTGAATTTAAATATATTGTTTAGAATTTAGATATCAGAACTAAAAAGATAATTAATTATTTTTTATGTCAAAACCAAGTTTCCTACTCCACGTTTGTTGTGGGCCATGCAGTATAGCTATTTTTGAAGAACTGTCTCAGAATTTTTCCGTGACGGCGCATTTTTACAATCCTAACATTCATCCGGCCGAGGAATATGCCAAGAGAAAAAATGAAGTATTAAGAATTTGCCAAGATTTGAATATACCAGTGGTGGAAGAAGAATATAATACAAAACATTGGTTTGAAAAGATTGTCGGGCTTGAAGACGAACCGGAGGGTGGAACCAGATGCGTAGAGTGTTTTAAAATGCGTTTGGAGCAGGCGGCAAAATACGCGCGCGACAACGGTTTTGAATATTTTGGCACCAGTTTGACGAGCGGAAGAAATAAACGGGCGGAAATAATAAACCCGCTGGGAATACAAGCGGGAGAAAAATACGGAGTTAAGTTTTTTGAAGAAGATTGGAAAAAGGGAGGACGGCAGGAAATGGCGCGTCAACTGATAAAACAGAAAAATATTTATACGCAAGACTATTGCGGTTGCGTTTATTCACGGTTGAAAAAATATCCGGAATAAAAAATGCTTCTTTGCAGGAGCGTTTTTTATTCCATCACTATTTTTCTTCGTTCCGAATCTATATATTCAATTGAAATTTTGATATTGGAATTGCCGGTCAACAGATGGCTGACTTTATCCGGCCATTCAATAATGCATAAAGTATCCGGCTTGTATAAATAGTCGGTGATGCCAACTTCTTCCAAATCATCTTTATCCCGCAATCTGTAAGTATCGCAGTGGACAACTTTTTTGATTTGCGGATGCTTGGCGTCGTATACATTCATTAAAGTAAAAGTCGGGCTGGTGACGACATCTTCAACTCCCAGTTCATTTACCAATCCTTTGGTAAAAGTGGATTTCCCGGAACCGAGTTCTCCGTATAACAAAATAACATCTCCGCCTTTCATTTTTTTAGCGACTTGCCTGCCGACATTTTCCATGTCTTCCGATGTGACGGTTCGGTATTCCATATTGATTTGTTTGATTGTTTTAATTGTTCAAGATGTTGTAATTGTTGAAATTGTTATGTAGGTCAATTAGAACAAACGTAGTGATAAAACATTTAGAACATTTATTTCGGAAGCGGAAAAGATTTGCACATTTCTTTTACTTCTTCTTTTATCTTGCTTAATTCAGCTTCATTATCAATATTAATTATAGCATAATCTATAAAATTGGCAATTTTTTTCATCTCCCCCTCCTTCATTCCGCGGGTTGTCAACGCCGGAGTGCCCAGTCGGATGCCTGACGGGTCAAACGGTTTGCGCGGGTCATGAGGAATAGTATTTTTGTTTACAGTAATGCCGGCCTTGCTCAACGCGCTTTCGGCCTGTTTCCCGGTCACATTTTTATTTTCCAAATTAATCAATAATAAATGGGTTTCTGTTCCGCCGGTGACTAAATTATATCCTTTTGATAATAATTCTTCGGCCAGTGTCTTGGCATTTTTTACAATTTGTTTGGCGTATTCCTTAAATTCCGGTTGCATGGCTTCTTTGAGCGCCACGGCAATCGCCGCGGTTTGGTGATTATGCGGTCCGCCTTGAAGTCCGGGGATAATCGCTCTGTCTATCAAAGTTGGAATATTTTCTTTTACTCTGTCGGCCGCCTGTAACGGTGTAGACGGATTGCCATTAGCTAAAATTATGGCTCCGCGCGGTCCGCGCAAGGTTTTGTGCGTAGTGGTAGTAACCACATCCGCGATGCCGACCGGATTAGGATGAACGTCACCGGCAACAAGGCCGGCCACATGTGACATGTCCGCCAGCATAAACGCGCCTACTTCATCCGCTATTTCTTTGTATTTTGCCCATTCATAGATTTGCGGGTAAGCGCTTCCGCCGGTGACAATCATTTTAGGTTTATGTTCAAGTGCTAAAGCGCGCATTTCATCTAAATCAATAAATCCGTCTTCACGACAACCATACTGAACGCTGTTATAAAGCGTGCCGGAAAAATTGAGTTTTAAACCGTGCGTCATGTGTCCGCCGTGATATAATTTTAATCCCATTACCGTGTCGCCCGGATTAAGCAAAGCAAAATACACCGCCAGATTGGCAGGGGAGCCGGAGTGCGCCTGGACATTGGCCCAATCAGCGCCAAAAAGTTTTTTAGCTCGGTCGCGCGCCAGATTTTCCACTTTATCCACATTCTCGCAACCGCCATAGTATCTCATTCCCGGATAACCCTCGGAGTATTTATCCGTTAAACGCGAACCCAGCGCTTCCAAAACCGCGCCGGAAGTATGATTTTCGGAGGGGATCATTTCCAATCCTTCGGACTGCCGTTCAGTTTCTTTTTGGATCAGATTAAATATTTCCGGGTCTTGGTTTTGCAGCATAGAGTATTATTTTTTTTCAGGTTTAATGTATTTTTTTAATTTGCCTTCATCATCAAAATACCAGACCTGATTTCTTGTTTTTTCGCCTTTTTGCTCTTCGGATATGTCTTGTCCTTTAAGCACTTCTGCTTCAAACGCGCCTTTTGCCGCGTATAAGGCAACATCCGATTTCTGTTTCATAACTTCAATATTTTCGTTGTACGGAGCCACACCCGCACTAATTGTTACGTCTATTTTCTTACCATTATAAACAAATTCATGATTTTTTATAATCTCTCTGATACGTTCGGCGGCTTCTGGGCCACTTCCATTTGTATTGGACGCAATTACTGCGATTTCCTCTCCGCCCCATCTTCCGGCAGTGTCTTCTGAGCGTAAACTTTGCTTTAATACTTTACAGATTTCCCTTAGCACATAATCACCACCATCATGGCCGTAAGTATCATTTATGCTTTTAAATTTATCTACATCAATCATTATAAAAGAAAATTTTCCTTCTTTTCTTTTTTCTCTTTTATCTTCAATTTCGCTTGTGTCCGCCTTCTTTTCATCTTCTATTTTTTTCTCTATATCTTTAATTAAAGTTATGCGATTAGGTATCCCTGTCAGAGAATCATAACCGGATTTTATATTTTCAATAATTCTGTCTTCTAGTGATAGACTTTCAAAAGTTGATTCTAGGTCTTCTTTGTACTTATATCTCAAGTTGTCTTCTTCAATACCGTATACATAACGCAATTCATCCGTATCCTCTATACCCAATTCTTTGGCATAATTGTCCATCCTCGTATCAAAAGCTTCCCTGGTAGCTTGTATTTTTGCTTGTTTTTCGCTCATATTTTTATATTGTTCGGGCACGTAACCGCCTGTTTCTATACCCATATTATTAATAAGTTATAAATGATGTTAAATTGATTTTAGCATATATCGTCCTTTTTTCAAATACCCAGATTTTTTGTAGTAATCTCGTACGCCAATACCGGAAATTACAGCCAATTTTTTAAACCCGTTTTTTTTCGCGATTTTTTCCGCCTCTTTGAGCAGTTTTTTCCCTAAACCATGATGTTGTACCTCGTTATTGGTTTGTTTTAATGTTTTTATGTTTTTATGTTTTAATGAAACAAGCTGTCCGTAAGTGTGTAATTCGCGCACAAAGGCTACGTCTTTTATTTCCGGAAGAAGTTTATATAATTGTCCCTCAACCCCCTCCATCTCCCCCTTTCCAAGGGGGAGCGATTCATCTCCCCTCCTTAGAAAGGAGGGGTTGGGGGTGGTTGATTTATAAGGAATTCGCAAACGTAAAAAAGCGTAAACCGCGCCTCTATTTTTGTCTTCAAAAGTTAAAAAGTATTCTGTCCCGCCAATCGTTTCATATTTTTCAACAAACAATTTGGGTTTCAAATTGTCATTACGAGTCCCGACTAAGTCGGGACGTAGTAATCCCGTATTAACAAATCTTCCAATTTCTCGACAACGCAAACAAACGCATTTTTGTCCGCGTTTAGCCAATTCTTTTGTTAGCGCTTCGCGCAAGTTGGTAATTCTGTTGCCGGCGGCGATTTCATTATCGGGTATATCTCGTATCAATCTTGATATTCGGCAATAGCGAGGCGTGGCTAATTTCATTTTTAATAACGCGTCAAATAATTTCTTCTCGTCATATGGTTTGTATTTGCCCGCTTTAAACCATTTGTAAAGTTCGGAAGACGGAATGACTGTGTTGGGGTAGATTTTAACCATATCAGGCTTTAATCCCGGGTCAGTGAATAATTTTTTATACATGGCCACATCGTGTTTGGGTGTAGTACCGGGCAAATCAGGCATAAAATGCAAATCCACTTTAAATCCGGCTTGCCTCAACAAAAGCATAGCGTCACGGAATTGCTGAACTGTGTGTCCGCGTTTAACTAATTTTAATATTTTGTCATCAGGCGCTTGCAGACCGAGTTCAATTCTGGTACAGCCAAGCTGACGCATATGATAAATTGTTTTCGGCGTAATCGCGTCAGGGCGAGTTTCTAAAGTCAGCCCGATTATTCTGTGCTTGGCGGTTTCATTTTTCTTTTGTTCCTTTTCTAATGCTTCTTGCAATTTCTTGAGACCCCCTCCGGCCTTTGGCCACCTCCCCCTCATAGGGGGAGGAAAAATCTCTCGTTTTCCAAGTTCATTACAGGCGCGGAAGGATTCCAAAATAAACCAGTATTGATATTCAAGCGGATAAGCGTTCCAGGTTCCGCCTTTGATTATGTATTCAATTTTATCGGTCGGGTGGCCGTTTCCTTCCAACATTAAAATTCGTTTTTGCATCTGTTCGTAAGGATTAAATTTAAGACCGAGCGCGCGGGCGGCCGCCGGTTCAGTGGCCAGATAACTTTTTGGCATACGGGCTTCAGTCGGACAATACACGCATTTGCCCGGACAAGCGTATGGTTTAATCAATGAGGTGACAATAGCAATTCCGGAAAGGGTGCGGATATCGGCTTTGCGCAAGAATTTTTCAATATTCTTGTCTTGCTTTACTCTTTTCTTTTTAAGCAAATTTTGATAAGCTTTAAGCAAGTCGCGATTGGCCGGTTGTTTCATCTTTAACCCCCCGGCAATTTGTCGGCGGGCATCGTCAAATTTCGCCTTTGATTTGGGCGATTTCGCGATTATTTCAGTAATTATTTTTTCGTGGATATTCATAATTATGGATGCTAAACAAATTATACTTCAGAACCGCCAAGTCTACAATAAAATTGCCGATCATTTTTCCGATACGCGTTCTTTTTTGTGGCGCGATTTAGAACCGCTGGCGGACTTTGTAAAAGACGGCGATAGCGTGCTGGATATCGGTTGCGGTAATGGTAGATTATATCAGCTTTTTGAGGATTTGTCCAGACCGGGGCGAGTTCGGAGTTCGGAGTCCCAGCCAAAGGCTGGTCCGCCTCTGGCGGAAACAGGCATAAGGCCGAAGAAAATCAGTTATGTTGGAGTTGATATAAGTGAGAAGCTTATAGAAATTGCTAAAGAGGAATATCCAGATTGCCAATTTGAAGTGGCGGATATGACGGAGTTGCCATTTGAGGATGAAAAATTTGATATTGTATTCAGTTTGGTGGCTTTTCATCATCTTCCAACCGAAGATTTACAGTTGAAGGCCTTAAACGAGATGAAGAGAGTTTTGAAATCAAAAGGGAAAATTATTTTATTAAATTGGAACGCTTATAGCGATTGGGTAGAGGCTAAATTAAAAAAAGGGGATTATGAAGATTTGGGGGAGCATTTATTCCGCGTGCCTTGGAAAACCGGAAAAGGGGAATTGGTGGGCGACAGAATATATTATGGTTTTATTTTAGAAGAGTTGGAAAATTTATTCAAAAAAGCCGGGCTCAAATTGCAAGAGCAATATTTTTTACGCCATGGCGAAAAAGTTGGCGTGGAGCAGGGGATGAATATTGTGAGTGTGGCGGCGAAGATGTAAGGTGTAAGATGTAAGATTTTTATTTCCCCGTAATTAAACACGCTACCGGGCCGGACCAAGTCCATCCATTTTGAGTTGCTTTTTGCAGGCCGGCGATGGAGAGCGCGCTGTTGGGAGAAATATCTATATTGATAGTTTCTTTTACAAGTTTTATCGCGTTTTGTATTTCTTCGTCCGTAACAATCCAGCCGGAACCGTGGCTGTTTTTTATTATTTCAATTATTTTTTCTTTGCGGTGGGCTATTTTGTCAACGATTGCGCCGGCAATGGATTTCCCCTCTCCTTGTAGGGGAGGGTTAGGGTGGGGTTTTGACCCCCTCTCAATCTCGCTCCCGATGTGAAATCGGGATAAGTGTTCCCTTACCTGGTAGGGGGAGAAGAATTCAGCGATTGGATGGCAAGCGGTTGTTTGAACAATGTGAATTTGCGCGCCAAGATTTCCAAGCGCTTGCGCGGTGGTTCCGGAAGATGTAGGAATAAAAATTGCTTCTAAATTATCTATCTCTTCCAATTCATCCGCCAAAGTTTTATAGCCCTCTAAAGCCAAGTCGTCGGTTGATTGGCGGAGGTTTATAACTTTATTGTTATTTTTCGCTTCCAAAAAAGCGCTTTGTTTTGGATTGTCGACTTGTTCAACTAAGATTTCAGATTTAAGATTTAAGATTTCAGATTGGATTGATGACAATTTATTTTTTGCGATGTTTTTTCCGATAAAAATTTTAAGAGTAATTTTTGTGTTCGTTTTGTTGCAGTCCTGAACAAATTTTAGCGCTGCTAAAGCGGCATTGCCGGATGAAGAAATCACAAAATTGGAATATCCTTTTTTTATGTATTCTTCCATCATATACGGAATAGATCGTCCTTTGTGCGAGCCGTAAGGATGTAAATCTTCTCGTTTCAAAATAATCTCGGGTATACCGAGAGTTTGGGCAAGTTTGGGATATGATTGTTGGGGAGTCATGAGCATAAAAACATTAAAACATCAAAACATTAAAACATATAACAATTAAACAATTTGACAATTTAGCAATTTAACAATATAATTACATAATCTTTAATCTTAAATCTTAAATCTTATGCGTTTAGTTTGTCCGGAGTGTAAAAATGATGTTGATTTATCATCTTATCCTAATTTGGAAAAAGGTCAAGTTATTGAATGTAATGTGTGCGGAATTTCTCTTTTGGTTACGGAAATACAGGATGGCGAGGTCGTTGCCGAAGTTACTGACGAAGGGAAATAACAAGTTGTTCTATCATATTTCGAAATCCATGCGAACCTAGAAAAACGATACAATCGTTTTTCTTTTTATTATCAATAATATATTTTAGTAATTCAGCGTCATCATCAATATATTTGACATCGGGATGTGTTTTTGCGATTACTTCAGTCAGTTTTTCGCCATCAATCGGTTTGGCCGTATCGTTCGTGTCTGTTTTTACTTTAGTCAATTTGGGAATTATAACGGTATCCGCGCTGGAAAAACAATTATCATATCCAGGCAAAGAGGCGGGCTTGCGGTTGCCGGTATTTGGCTCAAAAATAGCGATTATTTTGCCTGTGTATATTGATTTTAATGTTTCTAAAACTGATTTCGCTTTGGCCGGCGAGTGCGCAATGTCATCAAATACGGTTATATCGCTTGCTAATCTTTTTTCCAGCCGTCTTTTTATGCCTTTAAATGATTTGATTGATTCAATTATTTTTTCCGGTTCAATCCCGCATTCGCGCGCCATCGCGAAGCATCCAGTTATGTTTTCCGCCTGATAATCGCCCAGAATATCTGTTTCAATTTTGTAATTATTTTTGCCGTTTTTTATATCAAAAGATAACCCCTGTTTAGTTTGCGCGACATCGGAATATATATAATCGGCATTATTAGTATTTCCATATTTTACAATTTTACAGTTTACCAATTTAACAATTTCTTCAACTTTTTTATTATCGGCACAAGCAACAACCAATCCGTCTTTTGGGATTGATTTTACCAGCTCCGCAAAGGCATCAAAATATGATGACTCTGTCGGATAGACATCGGCATGGTCCCATTTTACCGCGGATAAAAGCAGGTGAGTGGGCGAGTAATGTTTAAATTTTGCGCCATTATCCCAGCGGCTGCTTTTGTATTCGTCGCCTTCAAGAATTGACCAGTTTGATTCGCCAATATGCGCGGAATCAATTTTATTTTGCGCCAGTCCGCCAGCGGCTGCTTTTGTATTCGTCGCCTTCAAGAATTGACCAGTTTGATTCGCCAATATGCGCGGAATCAATTTTATTTTGCGCCAGTCCGCCAAACATATAGCTTGGGTCAAGACCGGATTGGATAAAAATATATGATAAAAGCGTGGCGGAAGAAGTTTTTCCATAAGTTCCCGCGCAAACAATAGAATTTTTTTTGACAAAATATTTTGCAATAGCTTCTGG
This sequence comes from Candidatus Magasanikbacteria bacterium RIFOXYC2_FULL_40_16, assembly GCA_001783185.1. Taxonomy (GTDB): domain Bacteria; phylum Patescibacteriota; class Patescibacteriia; order Magasanikbacterales; family UBA922; genus XYB1-40-15. The sequence continues at coordinate 32,650 of MFQY01000065.1, forward strand.
GTAAGATTTGTATTCAATATTATTTTTTTGAACATAAAGCCATTCTGGATTGGTAGAGCTTGCGACATTACCAACCACGACTAAGCAATCTTTCTGATCATTTTCTCCTCCTTCGCTAAAGCTTCGAAGGACACGATCCGGATGCCAGCCCGGATAAAAATTAATCTTATTTTTTTTCAAATGAGTGGAAATTGGCGGAAAAAAACCGGCGTCG